>NZ_JAPEQW010000097.1:0-1291 GCF_026168575.1 Acinetobacter entericus | reverse complement strand
TATTGATGTATTGAAATCAAATGGCATTCAAATCAGTATGGATGGGAAAGGACGATGAATGGATAATGTGATGATTGAGCATTTATGGCGCAGCGTGAAGCATGAGGAAGTCTATTTGAAGGCTTACGATACGGTTAAACAGGCGAAACAATCAATTGCTGAATATTTGGATTTTTATAACATGATACGTCCTCATTCAAGTTTGAATAAGGCAACACCGAATGAAATTTATGATCAACATTTACTAAAAGTAATGGCAGCATAATTTAAATATTTAGAGCGGATTTATCACTTATAAAACTAAATTGAGTGGTCTAATTAACGGAACCACATTAGATGACCAATTTGTTGTACGGTAAATTTTAGGTGTAGGCTTATTCATCTGAGAATTATATTGCTGAATAAGCCTTAAGAGGTAGATTTATGCAACCAAGCCATGTGTGTATAGAATTTTGGTGACTATTCACATTTCTGTTCCATGATTCATGGTTATTTATTACTTATTTTACTATGTCATGGGCGATACAAGAATTAAGGTAACCTTATGAAAATAGCGAATACGAAATTACTAGTTGGTGGTTTTATGGCCCTAACTTTAACTATGCTTAGCCCTGCCGTACTTGCAAATGATAACAATGATATTCGAAAGACTGTTGTAGTTAAGTTTGCAAAAAAAGCTTACTCTGCAAATTATTACGGGAGGCTAGATGGATACAAGTATGATTCCTACAAATTTTATGCTAAAAAAGGGCAAAAGTTAAAAGTGACGTTGACTGGAGGAAATATTGAAACTTACTTATGGGGTAATCAATTAAAAGACTCTATCAATCTTGGAGAATATTCTCCAGAGCTTGATGATAATGGTGTTTATATTTTACCTGCTTCAGGTGAGTATGAAATTAGAGTATTACAACCTAGATCACAGGCAAGAAAAGATAAAAAACCTCAATACTGGATGAGTATTAACATTAAATAAAGACTTGCTAGATTCGTTTAAACTTTTATACAAGGGTTCAAAAACTATTGCCAGTTAAGCAGGGCGTGATTTTTACGTATATGTATTTATGTTAGTAAAATGATGTAGTTTACTTGTTTAATACCCCGAGGAATAATTTAATCTTGCTGTGCGTTAGTCACTTTTCTTTCAAAAGTTGATTATATCTTTCAGCGTAACCGTCGTGATATTCAAGCCCTTTTGATAGCAATTTGCAGTGGCTTTGTTGCACAAAGATTTGAAATACAAAGCCCCCTAATTGAGCCAAATTTAAGGCGTAACTTGGGTAAGTGGTCG
>NZ_JAPEQW010000096.1:0-1349 GCF_026168575.1 Acinetobacter entericus | reverse complement strand
GAGCGTTAATGCAAGTAACATAATCACGGCTACATTATACGAAATCAGTCTTATAAATATTTGGTATATTTTGCCAATCAAGAAAATTCACAAAAAATACTAAGTTATTGTTTTTATACAAATCCATAAAATTCTCCAGGACAAAAATTCATGCTTCAGCTGCGACTGCAGTTGGAAGAAAATGCCAAGCTTTGTTGTCTCCAGTGGTCAGTCACAATAAATAGGATGACGTTCACAAGCGTTTTGCTGGCATTGCTTTGATACTACTGAAAGCAAAAATAGCAGAAAGAACAAAGGTAATAGTTTTAAAAATACTTTTAGAAAAACCAAAATTATTATCTCCAGTAGTCAGTTCGCACCCTGCCGGATGCTCTGAAATTGCAGCATAACATTTAAATTAAGCACTGTAATCAGGGAAAAGAAGTTTTGAAATTCAATTCCTATTTGCCGTGGGCACTCCGCCCACTTTAAACAGGAGGTTGAGCAGCTTGCATAGAAGCAGTACTTCTATCCCTCGTGTAATCAAACAACCTTTCTCCAGCAAGCCAACGTTTGCATGCATTCGGTTCTAAATCAGGCATTCTATTTCCTTGTTGATCAAAACCAACAATTTTATTGCCATACTGAACACAACCCGAAAGACGCGGATAGTCCTTTGCCTGAATTTGAAATTCAGTTATCTGAGATCCATAAGGATCATTAACTTTATAATTCATAGCAATAGTTTCTGAATCTCTATGTGTACTGGCTTGCAGATCTGCATGACGCTTATCGCGTATTTCATGATTTAGCATTTCTTCACATTGCTGCTTTGTATAAGAAAACTGAACCATACAATCTATGATCTTTTTTTGAGGTTGATACTGATCAGCAATAGTCTGTTCTGAATTAGGATTAGCAGCTGGGGAAACTTGAGCAGATGTTTCTTCTGATCCAAAAAACTTTTGACCCAATCTAGTTCCCATACTTTTATAAAGCGCAGCACAAATAATAAATACTGGAAGTATTAGCCAAAAAATCAAAGAGAATGGAATCTTTGTACTTTTTTCATGTTCTTCTGCAGAAATATAGAATTTATATAGCTGCTTAGGGTAGAGCCAAAATTTCCAAGACAATGCATTACGCATTGTAGAAAGACCAAACTGTTCTTGAAGTTCAGAAAAAGAATAAATCGTACAAGCTTTTAATTTAAATAATCGTCTTAGAATAAGGTGTTCATTTACAGAAGCTTTAACTGAGTCATTTAATTTATACGGTTTTTGAGTAATAAAATAAATATCAATACCAAAATGACCATGTAAAGTTAATAGATCTCTTTCATAAATCAAAAAACGATCTTCTTTTTGGTT
>NZ_JAPEQW010000095.1:0-1356 GCF_026168575.1 Acinetobacter entericus | reverse complement strand
TTTGGCTTATGAGGCATTCAAAGACAATTACGCTGATGTGATTCAGGAGTATGCCGAGAAGGGGATAAGTCAGGCTGTTTGGGAGAAGCCCAAAGCCGTAACGAACAAGCCTATAGTTCTGGACACAAAACCTAATTCAATGTTGCCTGAGCAATCACCAGAGCAAAAAGCATGGATAGAGAACCGCACCAAAGAATTAATGGGTGAGGGCTTAAGTCTTCCAGTGGCTTTAATGCAGGCGGGCCAGGAATTTAAGAGTACAGGTGGTGCAGCATGAACGAAATCCTCCAGCAACGAATCGAATCTGTGCAAGCAGGCCGAAACATAACACATGCTCAAACAGCAGCTAAGCGCAATTTACGTAAAGAACTTGAAACTGAGATGGAGAAGTTCTTAGCCCGCGGCGGTGAAATCAAACAAGCTGAAACACGGGTTTATCAGGTTAAACATGGCACCAATACGCAATACGTAAAACATAGCTGCAGATGCAAGGCTTGTGTGGCGTGGGCGTTGAAGAAAGGTGTGGTTAAAACAACTCAGTTGAAAAAAGGGGGGGGTGAGGGATGAATATAAACACCACGGCATTGAAAGTGATTTACCTGTTTGTCTTTGCTGTTTTTGCTGTCTTTGCAGCTGATGCATTTGTAAATTCTAACTCCCTACATTTATTGCTAAGCAGTATTGGTTTTGGCGCAACGATTCGAGATTTGTTTGTTATTTCATTTGGGAAAGAGGGGGGTGAGCATGAGTGAACACGAGCAATGGTTTAAAAACCTAAATGCAAATGGGAAAACAGTTTATTTCCTTGGTAATGAGCACAAAGTTTCAAAAATGGCTTGGGATTTTCAGCAGGCCAAGATTGATGAGCTATGTNAGTTTATTTCCTTGGTAATGAGCACAAAGTTTCAAAAATGGCTTGGGATTTTCAGCAGGCCAAGATTGATGAGCTATGTAAGCAGATGGAAGATGCTCTATTTTCTATGCGCCAACAGGCGCTCATGCTGCGTGAAGACATGGATGGCTATAAAGATCCAGCTCAAATATGTCAATCAGAAGGTGTTGATATATGTGTGGGCATTTTGGAAAAAGCCCTGCGAGGTGACAGTGTCAAGCATCCCGCTCGCTGAATATCACGCTCAATATGCGCCTAAGACTAAAACCAAGTCAGGGCGCTCTAAATACAACGCACAGCGTATTGAAAAGGATGGAATGAAGTTTGATAGCGTCAAGGAGTACAAGCGCTATATCGAGCTTACAGCGCGAATGCAGCGGGGTGAAATTTCAGAGCTTAAGTGTCAGGTCAAATTTGTTTTGGCACCCAAAGTGAAGTTAGAGGGAGAAAAAAGGGCAAAACCT
>NZ_JAPEQW010000094.1:0-1395 GCF_026168575.1 Acinetobacter entericus | reverse complement strand
TTTCTTTGTTCAATAACAGCTTTCTGAGCTTTACGACTCGGCATACTTTTCTTGAGACGGGAACGTTTATTCTGTTTTTCCAACTCTTCATGCTGTTGCTGAATATGTGCCAGAACTGTACCTAACCGTTTATTCTCAACGATCTCATTCTGCTGTAGCCCAGCTAATTTATTGAAAATGCTGTAGTTGAGCTTTCGTCCCTCGTGCATGAGGGCCACAGTCCCATCCGGGTACTCCAGAAATGAAATATATTGCCCAACAAGCTTATGATTCAGCTCTATCGGTTCAAGCAGATAAATACATTTGTCATAGGTCAGGGTCAGATTCTTGGTGACCTTACGCGGTTCCTGCCAGGTAAAAATATCATCCAGTTCAAGATGAGATTCGGTTAATGGCCGATGTAAATTCTTTGAGTTTCGCGCACACTTGGCAAACTTCTGATTGAAATGCTCAATAAAGCAGGGCAGCCAGGCATTTGCCTCGGCAATTGAACAGATACCTTCTAGGCGCATTTCCTTGATCAGGCGATCCTGGAGTGTTCTATTGGCACGTTCCACACGGCCTTTGGCTTGGGGTGAGTTGGCGAAGATAATATCAATCTTTAACTCATTCAGAATCCGCCCAAATTGCGTGATCTGGCTATCTTGGCTCGATTTCTGATTCACTCGGAATACCGAGTGTTTATCGCTATAAAACGCTAAAGGCTTGCCGTATTGCTCAATGTAGGCTCGGGTTGAAAGCATATAATCAAAGGTCGTTTCAGCCTCACAAAAGCGCAGATGCAACAGCTTTCCAGTGGCGTCATCGATATAAACCAGCAAGCAGCATTTGGAAGCTCGACCTTCAAACCAGTCATGATATGAGCCATCGATCTGGATCAGCTCACCGAAGCAATCACGGTTGTATCGAGGCTGATATGGACGTTTCAGGCGCTTGGATCGAGGAATCCAGAGGTCATTTGCAGTCATCCAGCGACGAACCGTTTCTACCGGGATATGCAGGCCAAACATGCTGCTGAGCTTCTCATGAGCCAATGTAGGACCAAAGCCAAGTAAATGTTCAGAAATAATGGAAAGACATTCTGATTTTAACAGGACGTCATGGCGACGATGACCCGGTTGACCACGACTGGCATGTGCCATACCTGAGACACCATCTTGATTGAGCTTCTGCAATAACCGGGTAATTTGACGGGTGGAAAGATTCAGGATTTCAGCAGCACGGACCTGGGTAATACGATGATCTCTAACGTCTTGCAGAACTGCAAGACGTTGAATTTCTTTATCAGACATAGTGATCAGCATCTATATTTTATATCCAGTCCATGGTGATAAAAACCATCATAAACCAGACATTTTTATTGGTGAGAATATAGACACTTTAAATGGGTTCTAA
>NZ_JAPEQW010000093.1:0-1521 GCF_026168575.1 Acinetobacter entericus | reverse complement strand
GATGCCTCTGGCAATACGTTTAAGTAAGGGGAATTATCATGGCTTTAGCAATTATTCCAGCTGACCAAGCTTTAAATGTCAGCGCAATCATCACCTATATCTATGCAGATCCGGGTGTCGGCAAAACTTCATTGGGCTTTACTGCGGATAAAGCTATTTCATTTGACTTTGACCGTGGTGCCCATCGTACTGGTGAACTTCGTCGCGGGGCTGTGGTTCCTGTGCAACAGTGGTCAGATATTGAAAACATCAAAGAACAGGATTTGGCAGCATTCAATACAGTCGTGATTGATACGGTCGGAGCAATGCTTGAATCAATCAAGACCCATCTGCTTAAAACAGCAAATAACCGTCAGCAAGATGGCGCTTTAAAACTTAAGGCCCAAGGCTTGGCCAATATGAAATTTAAGCAGTACATCAATACATTGCTGAGCTTCGGCAAAGATGTAGTTTTTATTGCGCATGCTTCTGAAGATCAGAATGGAGACCAGGTGATCTACCGGCCAGAGCTTGGCGGTAAAAACAGAAATGAGCTATACCGAATTGCAGACATCATGGGTTACCTAACCACGGTCACAACTGGCGAAGGCAAGAATGCCCGTGTCATCAACTTCAAGCCATCACCTACTCATCATGCTAAAAACTCTGGCGCTTTGGGTGGTGAAACTGGTGAGGTTTGGCTACCAGATCTGAAATCTAACCCGACCTTTTTGGCTGATTTAATTGCCGAAGCAAAAGCCCATATTAATACGCTTACACCAGCTCAAATCGCTTCTACGAAAGCTGCTGAGGATTTGGATAACTGGAAGCAAAGCTGCGAAGAAGCTCAGCATGCTGGAGATCTGAATCAGCTTACTGAAGCGCTTGATAAAGAGCATATGTACTACCAGAACATGCGCCAAGCCATGCTTGCCCGTGCAAAAGCTCTTAATTGCACCTTTGATAAACATAAGGAAATGTGGATTAGCCCACCAGAATTTAATGGTATCACTGATGCGCAGCGCGATGACTTACAGGCATTTATTGATGAGCGTGGCCTAGACGTAAAAACAGCATGTGAACATCTGGGGATTGATTCACTGATGCAAATTGATTCATCAAAAATCCAAGCCGTAAAACAAGATATTGAACAGTTAGCAAAAGATGGAGCAAAAGCATGAATATTTTAAATGGTACAGAAGCATTTGCAGCTATGTCTGCAGGACAAAAAATTGAATGCCGTCATGCCGAATCAAATCTTGATTTTGATGACATCCGCAACTTCCCTGCAACTGTTTTTATTGATCAAGATTTTGAATTCCGCATTGCTGTCATCTACATGACCATTGGCGCAATGCAAGTGCCAGAATCAATTATTGACTGCCCAAGCAAAGGCACTCTGTGCTTTACCCCTTCCATTTTGACGGCTGAATTAAGCAAAGGCTTTAAGTGGAAGAATTCAGACGCTGACTTAAGCCTGCTTTCCCGCGGTTTGGTTCACTTGTATGAAGAGAATGCCATTACTCATGCCAATGCATTGAT
>NZ_JAPEQW010000092.1:0-1543 GCF_026168575.1 Acinetobacter entericus | reverse complement strand
TGGATCAAAATACTTCTGCTCAATTAAAAACTCTGCTTGAACGTTTAGAAAGCCCAATCGAAATTGTGGCCACCTTAAACGCTTCTGATAAATCAAACAAAATCAAAGAATTGGTGACTGAAATTGCCGCGCTGTCTGATTTGGTGACTGCACGCTTTGACGGCACAAATTCACGTGCACCAAGCTTCGGCATTGCAAAAAAAGGCGAGCAGCCGCGTGTGAACTTTGCTGGCTTGCCGATGGGCCACGAGTTCACTTCTTTGATTCTGGCCTTGCTTCAAGTTTCCGGCTATGCGCCGAAAGTGTCTGATGAAGTGCTGGCGCAAATCAAGGGCCTGAACTTGACGGCAGACTTTGACGTATTTGTATCTTTAAGCTGCCATAACTGTCCTGACGTGGTTCAGGCGCTGAACCTGATTGCGATTTACAACCCGGGCGCCACTGCAACCATGATCGACGGCGCATTCTTCCAGGACGAAGTGGAAGAACGCAAAATCATGGCGGTGCCGATGGTCTTCCAAAACGGCGAGCATATCGGCCAAGGGCGCATGACCTTGGAAGAAATCATTGCCAAACTGGACAGCGGCGCAGCAGCCAAAGATGCTGAGAAATTAAATGCCAAAGGCGCATTTGATGTGCTGGTGATCGGCGGCGGCCCTGCAGGTAATACCTCTGCGATTTATGCAGCGCGTAAAGGCATTAAAACCGGAATTGTGGCTGAGCGCATGGGCGGTCAGGTCATGGATACCATGGACATTGAAAACTATACCTCTATTCAAAAAACCCAAGGCCCTAAATTCGCAGCGGCGATGGAAGAGCATGTGCGTGAATACGGTGTAGACATCATGAACCTGCAGCGCGTATCGGACATTAAAGGCGCAGACCAAACAGCAAACGGCCTGGTGGAAGTGACTTTAGATAATGGCGCGAAGCTTGAATCTAAAACTGTAATTCTGTCGACTGGCGCGCGCTGGAGAGAGATGAATGTTCCGGGCGAAAAAGAGTACAAAACCCGCGGCGTGGCTTACTGCCCGCACTGTGACGGCCCGCTGTTCAAAGGCAAGCGTGTTGCGGTGATAGGCGGCGGCAACTCCGGTGTGGAAGCGGCGATTGACCTTGCGGGCATTGTAGAGCATGTAACTTTGGTTGAATTTGATACCAAGCTGCGTGCAGACCAAGTGCTGCAGGACAAGCTGAACAGCCTGCCGAACACCACGGTGATTTTGAATGCTTTGTCTACTGAAGTGGTGGGCGACGGTTCACAAGTGACTGCGCTGAAATACAAAGACCGCGCAACAGATGAAATCAAAACCATCGAGCTGGCAGGGATCTTCGTTCAAATCGGCTTGCTGCCGAACACGGATTTCTTGAAAGGAACAGGTGTCGAACTTTCCAGCCGCGGTGAGATTGTGATTAACGAGCGCAACGAAACCAATGTAAAAGGTGTATTTGCAGCTGGTGACTGCACCACAGTACCGTACAAGCAAATCATCATTGCAACGGGTGAAGGCGCGAAAGCATCATTGTCCGCTTTTGATTACAT
>NZ_JAPEQW010000091.1:0-1571 GCF_026168575.1 Acinetobacter entericus | reverse complement strand
GGCGCATGTATTTGAACAGCAATTTTCATTTGAGTGGGATAAAGGGCTTGAGTTTATTACCGCATCGGATATTGCGTGGGAAAAAGCAAAGGCGATTCACTATCGAAAGCATCCAGTTCAGCCTTGGCCACAACCTGAAATTCCCGAATATATCGGCAGCACTGATTTAAATTTTATCTGCGTTTGTCATGAAATAGATTCTCATAACATTGTGCTGAATTTTGGATCAGATGAATGCATACCCGCAATTCCAAATAAAAATTGGTGGCATATTATGAATAATTTATCTGTAACACGCCTTGATAATGGCGAGGAAATACGTGCGCTGGATGGTAATTACAGCACAGACCGAAACAGCTGGTGCTGGTCATACAGCTTGACTGTACCCGCATCTGAAATCGTCAAATTGAGCTCTATTGATGGGCAGCCGGTTATTTTAAGAATCATGGTGAATGGCAATGAACATCATATGCTGCTTGAAAGCCGGACACGGTCGCGAAAGTTTGCGCAAGATGCTTTTAATCTAATTGGCCGCAGTCAAAGCGCGCTGCTCGATGCGCCTTACGCCCCGACACGGTCATTTCTACAAGAGAATGAGCGTACTGCGCGTCAACTCTGTCAAGCTGAACTAGATCGTGTAAATAGCCCGATACAGCTGAACTGGCAGCTTATTGACGAGCTGAGTTGGATTTTGCCGGTGAACAGCCTCAGCTATTCAAATCTCACACCGATTGCAGTGATCAAGATGATTGCTGAAAGTGCCGGCGGGTTTGTCTACAGTGAAAAAAGTGGCCAAGTGCTGACAGTGAAACCGAAATACAAAAAGACTTTTTGGGACTCAATTGCTGTTAATGATTTTGACCGACTGATTCCGCTCAGTATTACCATGAGTCAAACTATCGATGATGCACTATTCCCGGACTACAACGGCATTACACTCACAAATGATCGTACTGGCTTAACAGGACAAGTGAGGCGAACCAGGACCAGTGCAGATGTGCTGCAAGAAACAGTCAATAACCCATTATTCACATTGGAAAGCATGGGTGGCTATGGAAAAACGGCTTTGGCTAAAGCTGGCATGGTTGAAACACACACTTTGCAGTTACCTGTTGAAAATGAAATCGGTGAATGTTTACCAGGGGAATTGACGGGCTTTGATGCGCAATGGCGGGGGATAACTGATGCAGTATCAGTGTCATTTTCACATGCTGTTGTCAATCAAACTGTGAAAGTTGAGCGCGTAAATCATGAGTAATGCATTACAGCGTTTAATTAGTTTATTACCGAGTGATGCAGAGTTTGTCGGCACTGTTCAGAGCGCAGACCACCCAAACTATAAAGTTCTTGTTATTGACGGGTCAGGCTTGGTGATGTGTACTAGCGCTACAAAATACGCACTCGACGCGCGAGTATTTGTTGTGGGAAATGAAATTAAAAGGGGTGCACCGGATGGGCCGGTGCTGCAAATAGAAGTCTGAGCTTACAAATAAATCCACAGCACCTTCGGGTGCTTTTTTATTGCTAAAAATTAGGGGAAATTAATGGACGACTTCTCAAAACAAGTCGCT
>NZ_JAPEQW010000090.1:0-1708 GCF_026168575.1 Acinetobacter entericus | reverse complement strand
GTTTGGCATTTGAGAAATAATCCAATGCGCTAAGCGGAATTTGCCACCGTGATAGCGGATCAACGGATGATCTAATTTCACACCCCACCTCCCACGCGCTGATCTTCTTCAGTCCGAATTGATGCAAACCGGCAAATATCCAAGCGATCCAGTACACGCACCACACCCTTTTTCCCATGGCGGTTTTTAGCCACAATAATTTCAGTTACACCGCTCGGCAGGTCATCATCACTATTTACCACTGGGTGAGCTAAAAGGATTTGATCTGCGTCCTGCTCAATCTGGCCTGATTCTTTTAAGTCCGATGCTTTTGGACGTTTCCCTTTTTCTGATTCGCGGTTCAACTGAGCTAACGCAATCACTGGGCAATCAAATTCCTTCGCCATTGCCTTTAAATCGCGGCTGATTGAACTAACTTCCTGATAGCGATCTCTCTTGCTTGGATCGCGCACCAATTGCAGGTAATCAATGATGATGCAGCCGAGTTTCTTGTACATGCGCTTCGCTTTGCGCGCATAAGCATGGATTTCAGCAATAGTCGGCTGCTGCTTGTCTTCAACGTGAATTGGCAAGCGCTCAAAGCGCTCCTGTGCATACACGAAATCCTTCAGCATGCCGTCATACAGATCAGCATTGTGAATGTTGTCGTACGGGATTTGGGTGAGTGCTGAGATGCAGCGGTTTGTGAATGTCTCCACATCCATTTCCGCAGATACCACCAGTACAGCTTCTTCAAAACGCATCGCTGTTTGAATCGCAACCATCTGCGCCAAAGTGGACTTGCCTGAACCTGGACGGCCGCCAATTACACAGAAATGGCCTTTCTGGATTGTCCCCACCAAATTATCTACATGCGGTAAATTAAATTTAACTCCCACATATTTCGCACCCGCTTTCGCTTCCGCTTTTTCGATCAACTGCTTACCAGAGCGAGCCAATGCCTCCTTGAACGTAAAACTGGTTTTTTCAGCTTTGTCGCTGTTATCAGCACCACTCAAAATATTTTCAGCTGCATTGTGAACATCAACTATGGTCAAATCTTTCGCGATTTCCTGAATACCCTGACCAATGCGCTCTACTTCGCGATGAGCTTTGAATTTGTTCAGCTCTGCAGTGTACGGCTCAAGGTTGTAAAACGAGCTTGGCGCCTCAGCAAAAATGGTTGAGAGGTAGTCTGCACCGCCGATCAATTCAATGCGTTTTGTCTCAATCAGTTTCTGCTCAACAAAAACTACATCATACGGTTTGTTTTCGTTTGACAGGTCGGTGATGGCGTTGAAAATTGCCTTGTGGCGTTCAGCGTGAAAACAGTCTTCAGATAAATCATTGATCACAGTTTCCAGTGAGTTTTGGACTGTCATCAGTGCAGCCAGGACGCATTGCTCGATTGCTGTGCTATGGAGTTGAGACATCACCAATCCCCCATGTCAGCTTGAAGCGATTCAGCGGGAGTTGTGGAGGATTGCAATTTCACAGCCTGCTCAAAAAGTTTTTCAGTGAGCTTGCTGTCGCGCTTCACCCACTTCACGAAATTCGAATACATCTGGCTGTCAGTCACCGCGCCAGTGTGAATTTTATTTTCGTAGTGAGGATTCACTTCAAGCAAAATTTCTTCCGCTTGAGCTTGATTGATTTTTGGTAATCCAGATCGTTGTAACCAAGAATTCAAATCATCCAAATTTGGAGTCCAGATTTTGAGTGTGCGCTC
>NZ_JAPEQW010000009.1:0-153016 GCF_026168575.1 Acinetobacter entericus | reverse complement strand
TATAAATACGCTTTTAGTTGTTCAAACAAGTGGAACCACCTCTCTGCTGACTTCATTCACTTCAGCAGGAAGCGCTCTAACATCCAATGCGTCTGTTACTGGAATTTCAGCAACAATTTGAGCGACCTCACAGGCAAACAAATAGCGGTGAATCGTATCCGCACGGATATTGGTTTTTTGATGAATAAATTGAGCCGTGCAGCCTTTACTCAAAAAAGCCGACATTTTGAATAATTCGCTTCTGCAAGTCAGGGATGCCGGCTGCGGCCAATGAAGCAGCCTGTACGCATGTGTATATTCGGGCACCTCATTAGGCATGTGATCCCAAACAAATTGCCAAATTCCGCTGCTCAGCTCTTTACACTGAAAATATTTCTTAAAATTAATAATGCTGTTAATGTCCGCAGGAACAATCGAAAAACTGCCCTCTGCAATTAGGCCCAGCTCTGGATTTCGATAAAACTCTTTATTTTTCAAATCAAAACAAGCCATGATGTTTTGATTATTTTCAATTACAAAGTGGCTAATACCTGCATATTTTTCATACACACTATGGAATGCTGATGAAATTTCTTGGTGCGCTATTTTTTTAGAAACATGTTCTGTTTCCAGCAAAAAGGGCTGATGCATTGCCTGGAAATTTGCCGGTAAGGTACTCTTTTCCAGAGCATGCGCCATCCAGCTGTCCAATGAGTTTGAAAACTGTAATGGCAAATACAGCGTATCGTTAATTAATTCCCCAGATAAACTTTCATTTTTCTTTAATTTTAAAATCTGCACATTGGTTTTACTCATTTTCACAACATGATCAAGATCAATAAAATCATCATTAATTAATAATATCTGCAGCCTAATATCTGTTATATGAGTCCAATTAATTTGATATTGATCACAAAATTTCGTAAATATGATATTTTTTAGTTCATTAATAGTGGAAAGACTTAAACCAAATATTGAAATATAAATAGAGTTATTCATAGTTTTTTTGATGGTTATACTGAGATGAAAGCAATTAAGGTTATTACTTTTAGTAATAACCTTAATTTTTAATTAAGAAAAATCGAGTTCTTTTTCAAAATGCTTCAACTCATGACGAGCCATCGCTAAGTTTGCTTTGCTTCTATCCAATACTAAATATAAAAATAAAGCATCGTTTGAATCTAATGGACGAATCAAATGATATTGCTTGCCCAGTGTAATTAGAATATCTTCAATCGAATCATTTAGATTCAAAGCTCTTGCAACTTTCCGCTTAGCACGGATTACTTCTGTGTTTCCTGCGGCAGCCAATTCTAGATCAATTGTATTATTGCCTTGCGCTGCCAAAGCCAAACCGCTTTCGCTGTCTACAAGCGCACTCGCAATAAAACCGTCAATTTCTAATAATGAGTCTAATGAAACTTTAGCCATATAATATCCCCCTAAAACATTAGATGATGTATTGATAATATTTTATTAAAATGAATTATCGCAGGAAAAGTACCACTTAAGCATTTAATCAGCATTGGCAAATATAATCTTTTTAAAGTATCCGCTCACAATTCAGCATGCTTACCCTTTTCATATTTAACTTATGAGAATTATCAATATAAAATACACAATGAAAACATTAAAACCAGCAAACAGTTTAAAAATAAAACATTTTCCTCTTTAATGTGAACTGCAAAAACATAATCCGCACTGGTGCTCTCTCATATTGCTTAAAATTTAATTTGCACATTTCAGACAAAAACATCTGCCAATACCTATTTGCACAAAACTTAGCTGCTGGAATTTGCATTAACTATCAACCTGATCAAACAAAACCCAGTATCTTTTGAGCATAAATGCATGTGATACAGTCAAAACTGCTGTCAGCCGCCATCCCCACGGTCCAGAAACCGCCAGCGATCAAATCATATATGCATGCGTTAAAGACGTTCTTACTTTCAAATGCACACTGAATCAGCGGGTTGCATAAAGTGCTTCATGCTTTGCATTCCCTCTACAAAATTTCCATTTTTCATCCCGCTTAAACAGCCTATAATTTCATTATTATTTTCATGATTTTTACCTTATATCCCCATGCCTGATTTACAGCTTTCGCTAAGTGAATATCTGTCCGCTGTTCAAGAAGTCATTAAACTGGCTTTTGATGATGCGGTATGGGTCAAAGCTGAAATCCGCAATTTAAACATTAAAGGCGGTCATTACTATATTGAGCTGGCAGAAAAAGAGGCCCGCAGTGACAAAGTCATTGCCAGCTGCAAGGCGACCATCTGGAAATTTTCTGCGGCTAAGATTGTAGGAAAATTTGAGCGTGAAAGCGGCGTTGAACTCAGCCGCGATTTGAATGTGCTGATTAAAGTCAGCGCACGTTTTGATCCGCAATACGGGTTTTCGGTCAATATCGAAGAAATAGACTCCAGCTATACGCTGGGCGATATCGCAAAACGTTATCAGCAAATTGTGCAGCTGCTGAACAATGAAGGTTTGCTGTACAAAAATCAGCTGCTGCCAGCGCCATTTGATATCCAGCATGTTTTGGTCATTGCGCCCGAACAGGCTGCCGGTTTAGGTGATTTTAAAAAAGATGCCGATGCCCTGCAGCAGGCGGGTGTATGCGAGTTCGTCTATCACAGCGCTACATTTCAAGGCAATACCGCAGCGCAAAGCATTATATCGGCTTTAGGGCAAGGCCTGCGGCAATGGGCCTCGGATTTTACATCCCCGCCCGATTTGATTGTCATCATCCGCGGCGGTGGCGCCGTCAATGATTTAGCCTATTTGAATGATTTTGATTTAGCCGCTCTGCTGTGCAAACGGACAGTCCCCGTCTGGGTTGGCGTTGGTCATGAAAAAGACCGGACGATTTTGGATGAAATCGCGCACCGTTCTTTTGACACCCCCAGTAAAGTCATCGCAGGCATCCGCAATCACATCGCTTCACGTATTCAGGAAATTTTAGATTTCCGCCAAAACATTCAGCTGCTGTCGCTGCATCAAATGACGGCATATCAAAGCCAAAATGATCAGCTGATGAAAACCATTGAAACCTTATCTAAAAGCCAAATTTCTGATGCCTATAAACAGCTGCAGCAAGTAAAAGGCCAAACCCAGAATTATGCGGCGCAGATGATTAAATTTGCACAGCACCAAATCGAAGCGCTCATGCGGGAAACCCTGCTGCAGAATCCGCCGCATGTTTTAGCCAAAGGCTATGCAGTTGTCCGCCAGCATAGCCATGCGGTCAGCAGCGCGCAGCAGCTCAGCCAAGACACTCCACAAATTCAAATTGAAATGAAAGATGGCATTATCGATGCTGAGATCCTTTCTATTCAGCCACATACAGGCAGCAGTTCATGAGCAAAACTAAAGATCCTTTAAGCTTTAAAGAAAGTTATGACATTTTGAAAAAAAATGCCGAACTGCTTGAAAATCAGCAAGAACCAGATATTGATAATTTAATGAAAATTGTTGAAGAATCTATGCAAGCTTACAAAGCGTGTAAATCACGGGTAGATGCTGTACAGGCTGCGTTGAATGAGACGTTTAAAGAGTAATTTTAAGTGATTAATCTCCTCCTAAATTTTTCGTGAAAGTTAGCATGGTTTTCAACTGTTAACTTTGATTTTTAGGCGGAGAAATCGGTGTTGAATAGCAAATATGCATTTTTCCACGAATTTGCTGATAGCAATTCCATGCACCATGTTCCCATTTGGGAATAATTTTGTTGTTTTTAATACTGCGATAATAGCTTCTCGCTTCTTTTGAATTTTCATAGCTACTACCAACTAAGATATGACAGTTCACCTCTTCATCGCAGAAATTAGATTCTTCAATGTAATAATCTTTTTTATTTACCACAAATTAAGTAAAAGTCCCGCCCGCACCACCGCCGGATACGATTAAACACTTTTGAATTATACTCCTTCCATCAAGAATCCAGCACTTCCCATGTCCATCGGGATAATCATAGGCAAAAGCATTGCAGGACAAAATAGACAAACTAAGGATTCAATTATTTTTCATTTTATGCATTTCTTATTGTTTAAATATAAATAGGGCTTCTTTCGAAGCCCTATTTATATTCATATCTGTAAATAAATTCAAGACCTTAGAAGCGCCAGTTATAGAACAAGTCGATAGCGCGCTCTAGAGACTGGCTCGCTTCCAGATACAAACGCTGGTTCATCTGGTAACGCAAGGTCAGTTTATTGACCGGTGTAAAGACCCCAACACCGTAACGGATAAACAAGTCTGGAGTAATATAGCCTGTCACAGATACTTGCGTGTCATCTCCTGTGCCTTGAGCGTCCAGCGCCAAACCGCTTAAGCCGAATGTACGACCAATTTGATTGGTGAGAGCGCGTGTTCCGCCCAAGCCCATACTGATACCCGCTGCTGCAATGGTATTATTGACATCAGATTTAAAGCCTTCTGTTTGACTTAAACCGCTCGTGCCCTCATTAATGCGGCCGGTAATTAATGCATTCAGCGCTTCCTGTTCAGATAGGCCGGCATCGTTATACACCTGAATATTCGGACTAGACACTGTACCAGTAATACGGAAACCGACCGTACTGCCCTGAACAGCTTTATTGGCATCGATATCCAGTGTTGGATTTGCAAGCGGCCCATTAAAACGTGCAATCGCCCTGTTTAAATCTAAACTTTGACCATAAGCTTCAATTTTTACGCGCTGCGGCACACCTATAGCGCCATTGGCGCGCATGGCTGTTTCCAAGCCGCGCTGAGACAGATTTAAACGGCCAATTAAAGGAATACGGCTGTCAAAGCCTTGAAAAATAACCTGCTTGCCCAAACTGACCGCAACATCCGCACGAATATCCCACGGGCGCGCTGATTTTAAAATTTCCAGCTGATTATCGCCTTCATGCACAATGCGCACATCAGAAGAAACGTTAACCACAGGTTCAGACGCTTCCGGCATAGAAATCAATGCCCGAGGCACATCAACAGAACCTGACAATGACAGTTTTTTCTTAAACGGTAAAACATCCAAGCTCAAATCAGGCGTTACCAATGCTGTAATCAGCGGCGCCTGGCGAATCAGCATGTTTTGACCTTTTAGCTGCAGCTGCACGCGAGGCTCATCTTTCCAGTCGATATTGCCGGTTAATTTACCCACACCTTGACCGCTGTTGAATGCGCCGTTAATAGTGGCATAATTTTGACGCACGGCTGAATACAGCTGAATATTGGTCAGATTCACGGGCAGTGAAATCATACTGATGGAGCCGTCTTTCACCCGAACCTCGCCCTCCATTAAAGGATTGCCTAATGTTCCGCTGATTTTGCCTGCATAAGATAAGGTTCCTCCCATTGAGCGGACATCTTGAATAAAAGGCTTCAAGATTTTCAGCTGCACTTGGTTAAAGGCCACTTCACCGCGCATTGGCTTGCTGTCTTTATATGGATCGATGATGACATTGGCATAACCCGTACCAATATCAGGCGCTTTGGTATCCAGCCGAATTTGCAAACCGTCCGCGACACTCTTGGCAATCAGGCTGACTTCATCGTATTTCATGGTCGAACCTAAATACTGAGGATCTTCCGCGGCCAGCCCAACTACGCCGTCACGCGTCAGAAAACGGGCATCAATCTTCGGACGCGCACCTTTTGCCCAAGACGCTTTAGCATACCCATTAACCTTGCCTGTAATGGCTAGGCCTTCTGGCATAAAGGCCGCGAAGTCACTTAAATCTAAATTGCGGGTAGTAAAAGAAACATTGCCGCGATTTGGATTGACCCGAATAGGCTGATCAAAGCACAGCTCACTTTGCTGACTCATCCAGCAATGCGCACCAATAAATAAATCCGATTGAGCAGAGGTATAAATGATTGATGCATTTTGGCGCTGTACTAAGCGGGTACGCAAGGAGTCAAAGTCACCCTTTTGGATTTGCCCCAGCCAGTTATTTTGCGAATTAAAGCCGCCTGCCAGCTGCACTTTAAATTTAGATAATTTGTTTTCCGCACTGACCTTCAGCACATGTGCACTGCGTGTACCCGCCAAAGAAATTTCGCCCTGCTGTATTTCGCGCGTACCGCTACGCAGACTTTCCAAACGGGCAACCAGTAAGGCTGGTGTGGTTTGCGAAGTCGGCAGCTCACCTTGTACGCGCATTTTTTTCACGCTGAATAAATGATTAAAGCCAAAATTATCGACAGCTAAGTTAGCAGAAGCCTGCAGGCGGGGCTGGACTTGCATATTCAAGTAACCATACGCACGGCCGCGCAAGCCGCCGTAAAGCTCGTACAATGCTGGCGCATTAACCTTCAAACGTAAACTCTGCGCATTGCCTGTCGCTTGAATTTGGTTGCTGGCATAAGCCAAAAATAAGTCATTGGCTTCAAACTGCTGAGGCATAAAGCCTTTTTGGTTTGAATTGATAACCAAAGCCAAATTGCCTTTGCCGCGTATAGGCTTATTGTTGATGAAGCCTGCCAAGTTTAGGCGCTGAATTTGAATGCGTTTCAAAGCATCGGACCAAAGCCCTTGCGTTTTCAAGGTGCCTGATAGTTCACCGCGGACATTCGATGCAAAGTAATGCGGTTTAAAATGCACCAGTGATGCGTTGATATCCCAGCCAATACCATTTTTCAAGTTCACCAGACCGCTGGCAAAAAATTTTCCCGCGACACCATCATGCTTTAATTCAGCAACATGAATCAGTTCTGGCGTACCTGAAACGCGCAGCTTTAACTGGCCTTTGCTGGCTTCAATTTGACTGGCGGATAAATTGCCGTCGTAATTGACTGCAAAGCTTTTAAATCCTCCGCCTGCTTTCACATCATGGAAAAGCAATGCTGCAGTACTGCTGCCTGTTAAGCGAATCGTTTCATTCTGCTGCGCCAAGCGTCCCGTTAGATCAATTGCGCTTAAACGAATAATTTGCTGATTCGGCTTGGCGTAGCCATTGGCCCGGATTGAGCCATTCAGCAAATTGACTGGCGCAGCTGCAGCAACTGTCTGCGGGTTAAAGTCTTTAGCATTCAGCAGCGCGTTCCATTTCAGCTGACGCTTGTCAGTCGGCAATTGAACTGTTGCACTGCCCGTTAATTGGCCTTTATCTGCAAGGTAGCTGAAGCTTGGCATGTTCAAATTATTATTTTTTAAATTCAGCTGCGCTTGATACATTCCCGGCGGCAGCATGCCTTTTTCATGACGCGCAACTTTGGCGGCGGCATGAATATTCTGCTGATCTGCAACCAATGCGAGTTTCGCATTTCCAGACTCGCTGCTGAGCCAGCCCACATACGGTACAGCGCGGTCAATATTTTTCCAAGACACATCCAATAGCATCGGCTGCGCTTTTTTATTCTTTTCCGGATCCTGATCGAGTTTGAGATTCCACGTTTCATAACGGTCAAAATCCACCAGCGCTGTTAAATGCATCCCTTTTTCTAAAGCGCCTTTAGATGCAATTTTAGCGTCTAGACTTGGCGGCAGAAAATCCTGCACCACTTGCGGAATCAATTTATCTTTAGGGTTCAGTTTGTCTAATCGGCCTTGCATGTCCCAAGTGACATGATCTTTCCAACTCACCACACCCGACAAGTTCACGGCGCCTTTCATCAGCTGGCCATTCACATGATCAATATTCAGCTGATGTACAAGGTCTGTATGCATCACAGCACTGTACTGGCCTTGTGGAATATTCGCACCGGTTAAATCTGCAATGACATTCAAATCTAAGCGCTGAATATCCCCCTTGAATTTGCCTAGTCCGTTTTTCACAAATAGCTTTTGGTCGGTCAATAATGGCAAATGATAGTTTTTAAACTTTAACTCTCCCTGCATCGGCACATGCGGACGCATTGGATGAACAACAGCCCAGCCCGTCAGCAAATCAGGCGTATTGGTCGCAATACCTGCCTGAATAGTATCTAAAGTACCGCGGGCATTCACGGCAATATCTTTAATATTTAAGCTGTCATTTAAAGACGGTAAGTTTACGATGCCAGTCGCATTTAAAGGATATTTTCCTTCAAACTTCATCTTGCCTGTGGCATTGCGCACGCTTAAATAGCCCATATTCATGCGCGAGTTTTCAAATTTCAGTTCTGTACCCGACCACAGCCCTTCATTCAGTTGAATATCATCAAAATTTACACTGGCTGCATGGGTTTGAATCAGCAGGTGATCGACATCGGCTTTATCTACACGCAGCACAAACGGCAGGCGGATTTCATTAAACTTAAATGGCTCATCACTAGGCGGGCTTTTGGTAATAATTTGCAAATTTCGGACATCTGCACTGTTCAGATGAATTTCTTTATTCAGAATTGCGCGCCAGCCCAGAGTCACGTCTGCACGGTCAATTTTGACATCTACCGGCTTTAAGCTGACCAAAACATTGCGCAGAATTAACCCGCGCCATAAATTGCCGCCTTCATACTCGTAATGGATGATTTTTTGACGTTCCAAAACCCGGTCCAACAGAAATTTACTGCCTTTATCCGTAGAAAACATGACCGCAAGCGCAGATATCAGCAACACGACCATAAACAGCAATGACAATAAGACACTGCGCAAAATGCGGCGTTTTTGTGGCAATACGTCAGGCGCATTTTCTGGTTCAGGATTTTGCTGCTGTTCAGCCATAACGGTTAAATCACCTTAAAATTATAATTGTGAGCCAATAAAGAAATGTACACGAATCGGGTGATTATCATCTGAAAGCCCTGTCGCTACGTCAATACGGATTGGGCCAATCGGTGAAGCCCAGCGGATGCCGACACCTGCCCCATAAGCCGTTTCAGTATTAAAATCCTTGTCATATGCGTTGCCGAAATCACTGAAAACAGCCGCGCGCCACCCTTCTTTAAATTGATAATTATATTCTAATGAGCCAATAGCTAAAGCCTGGCCGCCCACTTTAAAACCGTTCTCTTCCGCAGCAAGGCTCTTGTAGTCAAACCCGCGAACACTTTGATCGCCGCCCGTAAAGAAACGCAAGTTATACGGCACCTTGTTAAAATCTTTCGTAAAAATATAACCTAGATCGCTGCGTCCAACAAACTGGTGATTGTCATTTTCACCCAGCGAGTAAATAAAGCGCCAGCCTGCATTTAAAATTGCCATATCGGCATCAGACAATAAACTTTCCGAACCCAATTCAATTTTATAGGTTTGCTTAAATCCTTTGCTCGGATTGACGCGCTTATCGCTGATCGTGCGGGAGGCTTCATAGCCAAACAATAGAGACTGCTGCTGATTATTGGTATTGACCAAAAATGCTTCTGGAATTTCCGCTGGATCGATGATCCCATCCTGAGTAATTCTGTCTAAACGGTAGCGCAAGCCAAATGTATGCTGCCAGCTGCCGCGCGGATTTTTAATCACACGGTCAGCTCCGGCAACAGCAGATTCAATCATCAAATTGACATTCTGCCCGACATCATCGCGCTCTTCACGCTCATAACCGCCAACTAAGCTAATATAATCATTCAATGGATGGTTATATGGAATGTTGTAGTGGCCTTCCAAAGACTGGCGGATTTGTGAAAGCTCCAAGTTGGCGTCAAAAGTATGTCCGCGCTTATTCACAATTGCCCGGCGGTACTGGCCGCGTAAACGTGCGCCCGTGTCCGTACCGAAACCAGCGCCAATTTCGGCACTGTTCAGTTTATCCGCATTCAATGTCACAATCACAGGAACTACCTTTGTTTCACGCGCCTGCGCTTTTAAGATATCCTGTTCCTGCTCTTTTTCATTCTGACTTTTTTGCAGGGTACGGATATTAGCATTCTGTTCCTGATCTTTCACGCCGGCAAACTGGTCTTCATTGACTACATTTTGTGAAACTTCCTTGCTGGATGCGACGGCTTTCTTATCCTGAACGCGGGTGGAACTTTCTTCCAGCTGGTTTTGATCGACCAAAGCCTGAATGTCCGGCGGCAGCTCCAGCTGTTTTTCAATCGGGTCTGGGCGTACGGCATCGACCAGCGTGTAGTTAAAATAGCGGGAGTTGGTGAGGTTATTGGCTAAACCATTGACACGCCAAAAGGTAAAATCTGCGCCTTTCTCCCAAGTCACAAGGCTTTCAAGAATATCTGGGTCCAGCGGGAACTCATCTGCAGGATTGCTCATGCGGAATTCCACATCGCCAAGTTTATAGCGCTCCCCAGTTTCATAGCGTAAATTGATATCTGCTGTATTTTGCGGCTGCGCGACTTTGACATCATGCAGGCGCCAATAGGAATCAAAATAACCATTGTTTGAAGCGGCATCCGTAATACGGGTTTTCGTCGTTTCATAAGCGCCATGATTGAAAATATCACCGACATCCTGATCTGGCAAAACACTGATTACTTGGAACTGCGCCTGATTTGCGCCAGCACCGCTGAATTCAACATTATGTTCTTTCACCAATACAGGTTCATTTGGCGTGACAGAAACTTTGACCTTATTGTCACTGACTTTTTCAAACTTAAAGCCCGCATTATAAAAACCGACCGCTTGCGCCGCCTGATTCGACAAAGTTCTTAGCTGCGGCAGAGCCGAGGGAAAGTCACTGAAAGACTCTACGGTATAACTCGAAAGCTTGCCTTTGATATTGGCCTTTAAATTATCCAAAGCCGCCGCGTAAGCTTTATTGCTGGCCTCACTGTTATTGCTGACTGCGGTAAATACTACATCTGCACTGATACGCGGCACTTTTGCTGTATTCAACTCACGCGGCGGACGGATTTTATAGAGCATCCGCTTAAAGAAATTCAGTTCCTTGTCATCAATCGCCTGTTCCTCTGGAAAAGCCGTACTTAAGGTATTGGCATTTTCATTTTGAGAGACTGCAATTTCACTGTCAGCGCGAATGCTGCTCATCAGCTGATCGACATTGACGGGTGCCTGATTAATCTGAGCGAGTTCCTGCTGCGTCATATCCGCAACAGGATTTTCAATATTTTGAGTTGCCCTGTAGTTCTGGGCTTCACGCTTCGCATTTTCCGCGACCTGCAGAATTTCATTGGCCATGTTTTGATCTACAGGCTCTATTGGCAAATCCTGCAAATCTTCAAATTCAATGGGCTTAAATGCTTCAATAGATGCTGCAGCCTGTTCCTGCTGCTGAAGCATCTGCATGCTGTCCGGTTCAGGAGCGGCCTTTTGGACTGATTCTATATTTTGAATCGCGTCCAAGTTAGACTGGGAGTCAAGCCCCTGCTTTACAGCCTCACTATTGAGTTTCTCCACCATCTCTGCTTGAGTCGCATCTGCAACCGGTGTCGCTTTTTCATTTGTTTGAGCTATGCTTTGCTGCGTCAGAAGCGTTAAAAAGATGCTCACCCATAGGCGTTTATTGCTATGATGCCTGTATATGAGGTGACTCATACTGAGGTGAAGCATTGTCTTTTTAAAATTAATTTTTGCAGGCATAGCAAACTCTAAAGAAATTCTTTATGTAATGGACTATTTAATCAACAAATTATGAGCTAAAGAACTTAAATCTATTGGTTTTTACCATTCCCTAAGCTGAAAAGTATCTTACATGATTTTTTTCGATGTTTTACCAAACACTCACATTTCTTAATAAAACTTAATTGCAGTATTCATCATATGAAGAACAGTGAACATCTTCTAGGTACCCGCCGATTTCTGCCCATGTTTCTCACTCAATTTTTTGGGGCATTGAATGACAACGTGTATAAACAGGCTTTACTTCTGGTCATCACCTACGGATGGATTCAGCAGCAAACCGCAAGTATCAGTACATTAAATAACTTTGCCGCGCTGCTGTTCATTTTACCTTACTTTATTTTCTCTGCGACCGCTGGGCAGCTGGCAGATAAGTACGAGCGCTCACAGCTTGTTCGAATGCTTAAAATTGCTGAAATTGTCATCATGCTGATTGGCGCGGCAGGCTTTCTGCTGGGCAATTTATGGCTGCTGCTGCTGGCATTATTCCTTATGGGAACACATTCAACCTTCTTTGGTCCGATTAAATACGCCATTTTGCCTGAAATCTTAAAGCCCAGCGAACTGATGTCTGGCAATGCGCTGTTTCAATCCGGCACATCTATGGCGATCCTGATTGGCATGATTCTAGGCGGCGCAGTCATTTCAGGCTCTGACGGCAATTTGCTTTGGATCAGCGTGACCGTGCTGACGATTGCGGCTTTAGGCTATTTATCCAGCACGTTTATTTTAAAACAGCAAGTCACTGCCGCTGATTTAACAGTGGACTGGAACTTTTTCCGCACCAGTTTCCAAACGCTAAAACACGCCAAAAGCCTGCCGCTGATTTTTACTATTTTATTGGGCAACTCTTGGTACTGGTTTTACGGCGCAACCTACCTGACTCAAATTCCGCAGCTCACGCAGCAAAATTTACACGCTTCAGAAAATGTCGTAAGCCTGCTGCTGACCTTCTTCTCTGTCGGGATTGGCGTGGGTTCTTTGCTGTGCCGTAAATTAGGCGGAACGGAAGTCAATATTAAAATGGTGCCGATTGGCGCCATTGGCTTAACGCTATTTGCTTTTTATTTGGCGGGCAGTTTGGCTTTCGTGCCGGAGCAAAGCGGTAAGCTGCTCGGACTCTATGAAGTCTTCCATGGCGGCTGGAGCTATTACCATGTGATGCTTGCAGTGACCCTGCTCGGCATCAGCGGCGGTTTTTATATTGTGCCGCTGTACGCCATGATGCAGGCCTTTTCCCCCCGCTCACACCGCGCGCGCATCGTCGCCGCCAACAATATTTTGAATGCCGTTTTCATGGTATCTTCTGCTATATTCTCAATTATCATCTTAAGCATCCTAAAGATTGATATTAAAATACTGTTCAGCATTACTGCAGTTCTCAGCGCAATCTTCAGCTTCTGGCTGCTGCGCCGCTTAAAGCCAATGCTGAACACTGCGCAAGTCTTACCGGAGGATTAATCCATGCGTCAATATACAGGCCTCGACAAGCTTATTCATTCTTTTGACCAAGCATTGCGCAGCTTAGTGCCAGGCTCGACATCAGCGCATCGTGAAAATCCAGGCAATCAGTCTGAGGCGCCATTGGCCGTGAGTGAAGCGCGCCATGTTGCCGGCCTCATGCGGGTGAATCACAGCGGTGAAGTCTGCGCGCAGGCGCTTTACCACGGCCAAGCCTTAACAGCAAAACTGCCGAATGTGCGTAAAGAAATGGAACAGGCCGCCATTGAAGAGCAAGACCATTTGGCATGGTGCGAAGACCGCTTAAAAGAGCTGGACAGTGTGCCAAGCCTGCTGAATCCTGTTTGGTACAGCCTGTCTTTTGGCATGGGCGCTATTGCAGGGATTGCCGGCGATAAATACAGCCTAGGCTTTGTCGCAGAGACTGAGCGTCAAGTCAGCATGCATCTGCAGCATCACATCAGTCAGCTTCCAGAACAGGATGAACGCTCACGTAAAATTTTAGTGCAGATGAATGAAGATGAGCTGCATCACCGCGATACGGCGCTCGATGCCGGCGGTGTCGATTTGCCGCTTCCCGTTCGCATTACCATGACCGCGATTTCAAAACTCATGACCAAAACCAGCTACTATATTTAAGTCTCAGCCCATTGTTCAAAAGCCCGCTGAATGCGGGCTTTTTTGAGAAGAAGATGCGTATTATTTCTTCTTGGCTTTTCTTTTAGTAAAAAAATTCAGCGCCTGCGCATAATGCGATGGCGTAACACGCTGCACTAAATCTAACAGTTTTGCGTCATTGCCTATCAGCACACGCGCCTTATTCTGTTTCACACCATCTAAAATGACTTTGGCCGCCAATTCCGGCGGTGTTTTTAAGACTTTGTTGAATGAACGGCTGGCCTTTTCAGGATTCATGCCCAATGCGCGGATACTGTCACTCATGCGCGCCGCATTGGCAATATTGGTGCGGATCCCGCCTGGATGTACTGATGTCGCGCTAACACCGCAATTTTCCATATCCAGTTCTTGGCGCAAAGCTTCGGTAAATCCGCGCACTGCAAATTTCGTTGCGTTATATGCGCTTTGCGTAGGCTGTGCAGTCAAACCGAATAAACTCGATGTATTGATAATATGACCTTCACCGCTTTGCTTTAAATACGGCAAAAAGGCTTTGGTTCCATAAACCACCCCCCAGAAATTGATATTAAAAATCCATTCCAGCTCATCATAGTTCATGCCTTCAACCGTACTGGCTAAAGCCACGCCTGCATTATTGAAAATAAGGTTCAGCTGACCAAATTCATTAAAGCTGCTTTCCGCCCATGCATATACAGCTTCGCGGTCAGCAACATCCAATTTCGTTAAGGTCACTTTAACGGGATAATCTTTCAGTAAGTTGAGCGTTTCCAGCAAGCCTTGCTCATTCATATCGCTCAAAGCCAAATGAGCGCCCTGCTGCGCCAGCTGCAAGGCTAACTGACGCCCAATACCTGAACCGGCACCCGTAATAGCAGCAACTTTTTCTTTAAAATTTTTCATTAATAGCTTCTCTGAGTTACAGCCAAGCGACGTGCTGTGTAAATAATTTTGAATATCCGCACTAAGATTACAAAAGAAAAATATATGAATGAAATGATATTTAATAATGCTCCGCTATGCATCAGATTCATAGAGTAAACATTGAAGCAGTCCACCTGCTAGCCTTTATATTTTTTGGCAGCGTTGCAGAGTTGATCCGCCTTTAGGTGCGCAGTTTTTTAACCGCCATATAAATGATTCTGCCGAATAAAATACAGGCAACAACAGCAATCACTGTATAAATATCATCATCAAAAGACAGCATTTTTGCCCAAAAGATATGCAGCCCATGCGTAACTTTTAGGCCTACGGTGACGACAGCCCAAGCCCAAATAAAACAGGCCAAAATATTAATGAATATATATTTCCAAATTGGATAAGCTTTAATGCCAACAGCAATTGGAAGTACCATTCTTAAGCCCCAAGCAAAACGCATCAGTAAAATCGTCAGAACTGGAAAGCGTTCAATAAATTGACTGGCTTTATCGATTTTTTTTGCAAGCTCAGGCTTGCTTTGTATCAATTTCTGCCCATAACGGCGGCCAACCTGATAATAAAATTGGTCCCCAATAAAACCGCCCAGCATTGCCGCAGCAATCAGCATCCAAAAATTTAAAAGATGTTGATGAACCGCATATGCGCCCAGCATCAACACAGTTTCACCTTCAAATAAGCTACCCGCAAATACTGCGAAATACCCATAATGTTGAATAAGATCCGTCCAATTCATACAAGCTTTTACTTTTTTTTGGCTGAAGGCTTATCATAGCATTCAGACTGGCATATCAACTGAAATACGCAAAATGATGCATTTTTCTAACTCAAACGCCCCTCGATGAATGACTCTTTTGCCATCGTACAGTCCACAACACAGCAGAGGCCGGAAAACATAAAGATGATCTAAAAAAATTGTGAGCAGAAAGCAAAAGCGTTGATGAAAATCTTGATTCAATTCATATAAATTATTAATTTTTGAATGCGATGAAAGCGATCATCCGTCAATTTAAATTCATTAATTGATCCCTCATAGATCAAGCATCGGAAAGCTTTTTCTTGAGATTATCCAAAGCAGTCACTGATGTTTTCTTCATGTTTTTAACTAAAAAATACGACATAGCACGCAAATGACCTTCCACCTTAAAGCTTAAGGTTCTTTTAAATAACACACGATTTTCTGAAATTTTTTCAAAATCATATTGTATCCGCAATGCACCATTATTGGTTTTCCCCTCTACAATCCATTGCGTATCAGGCTGACTCACTAAAACAGTATAGGATGTTTCCCGATTGAAAATAACAGGCAAAGGGTCAAGCAGCTTAAGCCGAATCATTTCCTGAAAAGTATCACCCACTTTAAGCCCATTTGGATTTTCTGTTGCAGAAATAGAGTTGGGATGCCATTCATGCCATAGCCAAGGCTGTGTCACATAATTGAACAGCGCTTGCGCGCTGCACTGTATTTCCATTTTATTTTCAATAATATACATTTGATTTATCTGGTCTTATTTTTATTTTAAGATAATTAAACTGTCTCGATGCTTCAAGTGATATTTAAAAACGATGTTTCAAAAGACTGTGCTGGCAACAGCATTGCCCAAAACACCTATTTTAAATCTTCACAATCCATCTGCCTGCACCACAGGTGGTGTATCATGCTGATGTTCGAATAGCTCGTTTTCCCAAATGTCATACATTGGAATTTTTACATCCAAGGCCAAGGGCATTTTTTTAGGATTAAACTGCATGTGCGTTAAATCATCGCCCCATGCAATCAGGTCCACATCCAGCGAAATATTATGCGATGGACGAATTCGGCCAGAATCCGCTTCCATCTGTTTCAAATAGGCCGTAACTTCAAAAGCCGTTAAATGACTGCGTACCAGACACGCGGCATTCCAATATTCAGCACCAATACCGTCACGGCATGGAATTAAATAAATTTTTGAAAATTTAAAATCACCTAATTGAGAGATTTGCGCAATTGCACGTTGAAAATGCTGTTTCGGATTGCAATTACTCGCCAGCGCTAGGGCGAAAATCGTTTCGGTGACGTTCAAGACGAATTCCTACAGAATTTGCTTGCGGGATAATGGCAGGCTTACGGATGGTAATCATAATAGATTCCACCACAGGATAGGTAGTAAAAAGTGCATTTAACACCAGCTTTGCCGCATGTTCGATCAATTTAGGCTGCGCATCCTGAATCACTTTGGCTGAAATTTCACAAATTTCTGCATAATTCAGCGTATCTTCCAGCTCATCCGAATTAGATGCCTGTTCCAGACTGGTGCCAATGGTGATATCCAGCATTAAAGGCTGAATAATTTGACGCTCCCAATTGAAACAGCCGACCACTGTATCAACCTTTAAGCCTTCAATAATAATTGCGTCCATGTGCTTGCTCAGAAATAGAATATTTATAAATGACCTCCCTAAACCCCTCTTTTAAAAGAGAGGGCTTGCCATCGTTATAGATTTAAAAATGGCAAAACGCCTTCCTGAGCAAGTTTTAAAGCATTGCTTTAAAAAAATGCAAGAAAGACAAGCTGAGAGGGATTGTTATGCTGAATTAATGCTTCAACAGCACATTAGGATCGATTGTTTGCACCATTTGCAAACGCTGATCTGCATAAATATCGGTATACGGCGCAAGAATACGCATGAAACGGTCAAAATACAGCATTTGCTTAAACAGCAAGGCAAAGTCACGCGGGAAGCGGATGCCGTGGCGTTCGCCCACTCCCACCATATCCATCATAATGTCATTTAAATCAGCAGGATTCGAGCTTAATAATTCTTGCGGATCTGCCAGCAATACACCGCTGAACAAACGCTCTAAATCATCCGCCAGCACTTTGGTATCAATTTTCTTATCGGTCATGCCCATCTTCAGCATGTTTTCCGCCATCAAGGCATAGTCCGTTTTTTGCAGGGCATCCATGAAAGCAATGCAGGCGGTCCACACTTCTGGCTTCAACTGACCCACAATTCCGAAGTCAATAAAACCAATACGGCCGTCTTCCAATAGCATCAGATTGCCGGCATGCAAATCTGCATGAAAGCTCTCACACATCATTAAACTGCCAAACCATGTATTCATAGCCGTCACTAAAACTTGTGATGGATCTCTTGATACTTTTTTCACAACTTCAAAGTCGGTCAATGGCACGCCATAAAAGCGTTCCATGGTTAACACCCGGCGAGTAGAAAACTGATGATAAACTTTCGGCGCAGCCGCGGCTTTGTTATTAGTAATATTCAGATAATTGACAAAATCATCAATATTTTGCGCTTCTTCAATGAAATCGACTTCGCGCACCATACGGGTTTTAATTTCTTCGACAATATCGGCCAGTGACGCAAATTTAACTTTGGGTACGGCTTTTTCTAAAATTTTTGCGGCCCAATGCAGCACATTTAAGTCCGTATAGAGAATGGTTTCTACACCCGGCTTTTGAACTTTAAGCACGACACTTTCACCGGTGACCAGTTTTGCTGCATGCACTTGCGCAATGGAAGCAGACGCTAAAGGTGTTTCATCAATTGAGGCAAAAATTTGCGATAAATCACGGCCTGCAAATTCTGAAGCCAACACTTGCTGTACATAGCTGAAAGGCAAACTTGGCGTTTGGTCCAAGCAGCCCTGAAATTCTTCGACGTATTCACGCGGAAATAATGACGGCGTGCTGGCAATAAACTGCCCCAATTTAATATAGGTTGAACCCAGCGACTCAAATGTCTCGCGCATGAGTTTTGCATTGCTTGGTTTTTCTGTTGCGTATTTAATGCCGGCTTTTGCCGCCACGACCGCCGTTTCACCCATACGGGCCACCGAGCGGAATCCATCAAGCCAAATATTGTTTTTCATAATGTCTGAGGAAAAATAAATTGTAGTGAGTGTAGCAAAATTTCAATCTTTTGCAGGACTATCTTGCCTGACAAATTGGACAATTTTCATCATGCAGAAAGCCTAAAACACGCTGTTTCATGCTGAGTCCATCCCAAAGCAGCAGTTTTTGCTTTAATGGCGTGGCATTCAAGCCTAAAAACAGCAAGGCATGATGCGCTTGCAAACTGGCCATTACATTTGGCGTGGTGGCCAAAACCCCTGAATCCGCACAGCGCAGGCTTTCATTGGCCTGCTGCTCTTTCGGGAAAAGGCATTCATAACAAGCCGAGTCACTCTCCACCATAAACAATTGACCTTGAAAACCAATCGCGGATGCACTGATTAAAGGCACATTCAACTGTTTGCTGATGGCATTGACCAAATAGCGTGTTGCAAAATTATCACAGCCATCTAGCACCAAATCTTGCGGGGAAATCAGTGATTCCGCATTGGATGCATCCAGTTTAGAAACCACACTGTTTACTTGGATATAGGGATTAATGCTGGCTAAGCGTTTGGCTAAAACCTCTGCTTTATAAAAACCTAAATCAGCTTCAGTAAATGCCATTTGCCGCTGCAGATTGCTGATTTCAATCGTATCAGCATCGATCAGGGTAATTTTACCCACGCCTGCACGCGCCAAAAGTTCGGCAGATGCACAGCCGATACCGCCACAGCCGACAATGAGCACATTCGAGAGTTTTAGCTTTTCCTGCGCATCAATATCCCAGCCATCCAATAAAATTTGGCGGCTATATAAATGCATTTCGGATTCGCTAAGTTCCAAGTCAAAATCTGTGGGCTGATTCACTATTTCAATATCCGTTTAAAAGAGGCGCGGCGGCGATGTTCAGGCTATTATCAGCATTGCATCGACAGTCTTGTCAATTGTTTGATGTATTTCAGCCAAATCCGCGACCTTATCGATCAATAATGCATCAAGAAATGGTTTTGCAATGGATGCTCCAAACAGCATGTCTGCCAAAATCTCTGCCGTTAATGCTAAAGGCCTTTCTGCAGGCGCAATCTACTCAATGGCTGCAATTAAATGATCGCGGCTAGACGCGATGACCATCTCATAAATTGCTTGCAACCCTTAGCCCTATCGGTATTGATATGTATCTGCCCAGCATTCCTGCAATGGGCAGCAGTGGCGACGCAACTGCAAATCATTCTTTTTGTACAAGGCTTAGGAGGTTCGATTGGCATGGTCATCGCCTTCACCATTATTAAAGACCAATATCACGTCCCCGCCATGGGTAAGAGAATGCCGATGGTTTTAGCCTTTTTGGGCTTATTCCCCGTGGCCGCGCTTTTAATTGGTGATGGCTTGCAGGCTTTAGGCTCTTGGCGCAATATTCTTATCTTTCTTGCCGTGTACGGCGCAATCGTACTGAGCGCTACTGCTTTCTTTATTGTTGCCGGAAACATGTGATATACAACAGTGTAAATGACTTCAGCTTTCATAGACCTTTAAACTTTACAGCCAAATTATAACTGACCGTAAACTCATTATTTATGCACTCAGCATCTGTATTGCTCAAGCGGGTTTCTTTGCATACATTGCCGGTTCTGCCAGTGTCTTTATTTCTGAATGTCAGCTCACGTCAACACAATTCAGCCTGCTGTTTGGCTTAATCGCTGCTGCGATTTTAAATCCGAAAGTGCGTGAAAGAATGGGCCTGCTCTAGACCTACAAATGTATGAACTTTGGCTTTTTCTCATTGTCATTGCTGCGCTTCTTGCCTGTTTAGCAGGCGGCATAAACAGCTCAATTATTTTCTATATTGCCTTATTTATTGCTGTGGCTTTACTAGGTTTTATTATGCCGACAGGGACTCAATTGGCGTTAATGTTCCAGCACAAGAATACAGGAGCCGCTTCGGCCTTATTGGGTTCTCTGTAATTTGACCTCGGTGCGATCATCACAGCCATAATAGGCGCATCTTTTTCTGCAAGCGGTTTTGGCTTGGTCAGCATCATTGCTGTTTGTGCGCTGATTGCTGCTTTGGCTTGCCTGTTATTATTACCAAAACAGTTGCCGCTGGCCAGCCGCTAAATATTCATTAGTGAAACCCAAATAAAAAGGCGGTCATGACCGCCTTTTTATTTGAATGTATTAAAACAGACTCACCCATTTTAAAATCAACTAGCCTACTTTATGCAGGTTTTCCGCCTTGGCAATTTCCTGCTGTTTCAGTAAATTGCGCTGAATTTTTCCGCTGGAGGTTTTGGGTAAATTTGCCACAAACTCAATTTCTTTAGGATAGGCATGCTTCGATAGGCGTGAACGCACATAGTCCTGTAATTTTTGCATCAGATCCGACGTCGCTGGATATTGTGCTTTAAGCACCACAAAAGCTTTTACAAGCTCTGTGCGTTCTGGATCTGGCTTGCCCACTACAGCAGACTCCAAAACCTCCTCGCATTCCAATAATGTGCTTTCCACATCAAAAGGGCCCACACGATAGCCTGACGTTGTAATGACATCATCAGCACGCCCGATAAAATCGATGCCCATTTGCTCATTTAAACACACGGTATCGCCTGTTAAATAATAGTGGCCCACAAATGATTTACGGTTATTGCCGCCATAGCCATTAAACCAAAATAAAGGCGATTGCGAACAATCTATGGCCAAAGTACCTATGCCGCCCGCCTCAACTTCCTGATGCTCTTTATTCAATACTGCAAAACGATGCCCAGGAATGGCGTAGCCCGCCGAACCGACTTTTTTATAGTGATCCAGCGCATGATGATTGGCGATGACCATGCCTAATTCTGTCTGCCCATATTGGTCATAGATATTCACATTTAAGTCATGATTAAACCAGTGAATGACTTCAGGCGTTAATGGCTCGCCTGCACTGCTTACCACACGCAAATGATTTTTAATAGACGGATCAAACTTTTCTTTAAAACCGAAGAACATGCGGAATGCTGTAGGTGAACCCGTCAAATTGCTGACTTTATATTTTTGAATAATCTGTAAAGCGTTATCTACACTAAACGCACGCTCATCCATAATAATGCTATGGCCTAAACTTAATGGGCCAGTGATGCCGTAATACAGGCCATAGGCCCAGCCTGGATCTGCCAAATTCCAGAACGAATCCTCATCACGCAAATCGACCGCATGGGTCATATAGCCCTTAAAAGCCAATACCGCTTTTAAAGGCACCGGCACCGATTTTGCCAGCCCAGTGGTTCCCGAGGTAAACATCATCAGGAAATCATCTTCAAAGCTCAGCATTTCAGGTTCACAAACAGCAGACTGTGATGCAAGCACCTGCCAAAAACCGGCATCTGATGGTGATTCTTCATCTGTGCTTAAAAGAGGCTGTACTGTTAAAATATGCGGTACTTTTACGCTGTTTAACTTTGGACGCTGTTCTGCATTGGTCACAATCAACTGGGTATGTGCTGTTTCGACACGATGTTCTATGGCTTTCGACTCAAAAGCGGTAAATAGCGGCTGATAAATTGCACCTATCCGCCATGTCGCCAATACAGTAATCAGCAGTTCTGGCGTTCTGGGCAAAAGGCCAGCGATGCAATCGCCTTTTTTTAGCCCCAAACTTTTAAAATAATTCGCCAGTTTGCCGGATGCTTCATCCAGCTGCTCAAATGTCCATTCAGCAGATTCGCCATGCTTACCTTCCCAAATGAGCGCGGTCTTTTGCTGTCCGACATAACGCTGGCAGCATTCCACATAGGCATTCATGCGCTGCGCTGAACCTGCCAATTGCGCCGTCATCAGCTTTTCAAAATCAAAATCCAGATAAGCCTGTTCCAATGTTTTCATTTTTAAAAACCTCTTATTCGATAGACAAAATGGCAAGGCATTCGCGCTTAGCGCATTCATCATTGTTTTATTTCTGCTGTGGCCTTTACTCAGCCGCAGCTGTACATCCAGTACTAAGATTTGCACCGATCACTCAGCGCTTTTTTTTAAATATAAGATAAGCAAAACATGTTCAGATGCCGCCTGCAATTTCCATAACCGTCAAATGCATTGCAGGCTTTGGGCATCGACTAAAGTCTGATCAATCAAGCTTTAGCCACTTCACGGGCAATCACCAGACGCTGAATATCCGATGCGCCTTCATAAATTTGGCTGACGCGTACATCCCGGTAAATCCGCTCAACAGGAAAGTCTGAAACATAACCATAGCCGCCATGAATTTGAATCGCATCAGAACACACCCGCTCGGCCATGGTCGATGCAAACAGCTTAGCCATAGAAGCTTCTTTTAAACACGGTAAATTGGCGTCTTTTAATGACGCAGCATGCAAAATAAGCTGACGCGCCGCTTCAATTTGCGTGGCCATATCGGCCAAACGAAATGCAACCGCTTGATGCTGCAAAATTTCTACACCAAAAGCTTTGCGCTCATGCGCATATTCCACGGCCGCATCTAGGGCTGCACGCGCCATGCCGACACATTGCGCAGCGATGCCAATCCGCCCAGACTCTAAATTTGATAATGCAATTTTATAGCCATCACCCTCTTGACCCAGCAAATGGTCCGCAGGAATGCGGCAGTCATCAAAAATGATCGTCGCGGTATCGGAACAATGCTGCCCCATCTTTTCTTCGACGCGCGACACAATATATCCCGCAGTATTGGTCGGCACCAAAAAGCAGGAAATGCCCTTTTTGCCTGCAGCTTTATCAATGACTGCAAATACAATGGCGATGTCTGCATATTTGCCTGTGGTAATAAATTGTTTCGTTCCGTTAATGACCCACTCATCACCCTCGCGTACCGCCTGGCATTCCAGGGCACTGGCATCCGATCCTGCCTGCGGCTCAGTCAGGCAGAAACAGCCCAACATTTCACCTGTCGCCAATTTGGTTAAATATCGTTTCTTTTGATCTTCTGTGCCATAACGCTGAGTAATGCCGCAAGGCAGTGAATTCTGTACGCTCACAATCGTTGAAATTGCGCCATCACCGGCTGCAATTTCCTCTATGGCCAAAACCAGTGAGACATAGTCCATGCCAGCACCGCTCCATTCCTCTGAAACGGTCATGCCCAGCGCACCCAATGCACCCAGCTCTTTTAACTCTTCAGCAGGAAAGCGCGCTGTTTTATCCCGCTCAGCTGCCGTCGGCTTCAGCTTGCTTTGAGAAAAATCCCGCATCATATCCTGAACCATTTTCTGCGCTTCATTTAAAATCATAGAGTATCCTTCTCATTACTATTCTTAAAATTTGATCTTTCTTTAAATTGGAAATATTAAAAACTCTGCGTTGCATGGCAGTTCCATTCGCAACCTTATAGCTTCTAAAAATTAATGTATCTGCGAAACAAAAACACGGTAATGCCCATTAAACAGGCTTCGCGAATGGCAATGGTTTTGCCTGCTTTTCCCTTAAGAAAAGCAGGTCGAAGCAAAGGTTATACTAAATTTTGAGTCGATAATAAAAAAGACTCTGCATTTAACCCTCAGATCAGCTTTACATTATTTCGACTGCATCCGAATCGCGCCATCCAGACGAATCACCTCGCCATTCAAATAGCCATTTTCAAAAATATGCCCCACCAAATGCGCAAATTCCTCAGGTTTGGCCAAACGCGGCGGAAACGGCACCATTTGCCCCAAAGCATCCTGTACATGCTGCGACAGGCCTTTCAGCATCGGTGTTTCCATAATGCCCGGCGCAATAGTCATGACACGAATCGCCTCACGCGCCAATTCACGGGCTAAAGGCAAAGTCATGGCAACCACAGCACCTTTCGACGCCGCATAAGCAGCCTGTCCAATTTGACCGTCAAAAGCAGCCACTGAAGCAGTATTCACAATTGCGCCACGCTCTTCTTCGCCTGCCTGGAGTTCATATTTTGCAATTAAGCGCGCCCCAAAGCGGATCATGTTGAATGTCCCCGCCACATTAATATTAAGAACTTTCTGGAACATAGCTAAATCATGTAAACCGTCACGGCCCAATACTTTTGCAGAAGGTGCAATGCCGGCACAGTTCACCAACCCATTCAGTTGGCCATATTTATTTTCAACGTGCTGGAAAAATGCTTCTGCATCAGCTTCACTGGTCACATCCAACTGCTGAAATTCTGCGTGTTCACCTAAGCGGCGCTGCAAGGCTTCACCCAGCTCTTTGTTCATGTCGGCCATAATGACTTTGGCGCCTTGACCCACTAAATACGTGGCTGCCGCAGCACCTAGCCCAGACGCGCCGCCAGTCACCACAAAAACCTTTCCTTGAATTTTCATTTTATTTTTCCTTGAAATCTATTTTAAATAATCTATGTTTTGAAATTCGACTTAAGACACAGAGTAAACATAGAATAAATTCAGTACAATTTCCAAAGACTGCATTTACCGTGATGTATTTGAACAATAGAAAAATGAAACCAAGAACGCATGGATGAATAGATTGGACAGCGATTATTTTAAAGGCACGATTTCAATTCGCTTGGTTAAAGAAGCGCTGCATAATGCAGAACGCCAAGGTTATGAAATAAACGACTTACTGACTCAAGCCGGCATCGCTCCTGAATTGCTGCACACCGATAAAACCCGTGTTTCAGTTATACAATATGCGCAATTGTGGATTGTTTTGGCGGATGCCATGAATGATGAATTCTTTGGCATGGATCATCGCCCCATGCGCAGAGGCAGCTATATTTTTTTATCCAAGTCGGTATTGCAAGCTGCGGATTTAGGCAAAGCTTTGTCCCACATTCTGCAATTTCTGAATTTGGTGCTGGATGATTTCAGCAGCACACATTTTGTGCAGGAAAATTATGCCTATATCGTGATTAAAGACAGCCGCCAGCCTAAGCGCATGTTCAGTTATGCCACCTACCTCATGCTGATTCATGGCATGATGTGCTGGCTCTGCGGTCAGCGCGTAATCTTAAACCGCATACAGCTCAAATGCGCAGCGCCTCAGGATGACAGTGACTATAGAATGCGTTTTTGTGATGATATTCAGTATCATGCTGATGAAAACTACATTCAGTTTGATGCCAGCTATTTAAAGATCGCCATTAAACAAGATAAAAAATCATGGCATCAGTTTATTCAGCATACGCCCTATAATTTACTGGTGCGCTTTAAAAACCCCAATGCCTTAAGCCACCAAATTCGCAAGCATTTTTCCCAAATGCCGGCTTCTGAATGGGCTGAACTGCCTGAACTGGCGCAGCTGTTTAATATGTCTGAAGCCACCATGCAGCGCCGCCTCAAGCAGGAAGGCATCAATTTTCAGCAGCTGAAAAATGAAATACGGCGTGATTTGGCCATCAACTTGCTCGAGCAAAACTCGCTTAGCTTGCAAGACATCAGTGAACAGCTGAATTTTCACGATGCGAGCGCTTTTCATCGCGCGTTTAAGAAATGGACAGGAGTCAGTCCAGGCGCATATCGGCAAACTAAGAATGATAATCCGCAATAAGTCTAATATTTTTCAAGTCTGGCATTATAACAATAATTTAGTTTTACTAAATAATATCTATATTTCATGTACTTATAAATATAACAAAAACCGACTGGACGTTCATCTGTAGAGTATTGCCTGCCCAGCCTAAATAGGTTATTTTTCCATCAATTTAAAGCACTTTTGCTTTCTTTAATTTTTATTGTATCTCCACTCCCGTTTAATCACCTTGAAGGGCTTTCCCATGCTTAAGATGATTGATGTACTCGAGCACAGCTTAGTACAAAATTTCTCCGACTCTTTGTTAAGCGATGCTGAACACAATGAGGCGCAATTTCATCAAGAACTGCGTGACATGTCAGATATCGACTTAGCCAATATCATTTCTGTTTTTTTCTTAAATGATCAAGCCGTTGACATTGCGCACGCTTTAGATATCTCTGCAGACTCTTTGCAGCAGATTCAAGCAGGCGCAAACCTGAAAGCAGAAAACTTGATTGATGCAACTGCAAAAATTGCAGCATATTGCTTAGCAGTTGAAACAGATATGCTCAACCGTGTAGAAATTGCAGACTGTCTGCAAGATTATCCAATGTAAGCGTCATTTTCAGATTTTTAAAAAGCGGTCTTTAGGCCGCTTTTTTATATGCCGCACTTTTTCAAGCTTCACATTGATGTCCTGCTTTTTCATATTTATAGACTTAGCATTTTAACAGCATTCTATCTTTCAAATAATTCATAAGCAGAAAAACCGCCAATACAGCAACATAAAAGATATAAATATCAAATAATTAAGTTTAAAATTTTGTATTTTTACAATTTCATCTTTGGTTATCATTTTTTCTCTTTTGCAGCATCCGCCTAGCCCGCGTATTAATTGCGCATTATTTCTTTATATGCATTTAGGGGCTCAAATGAAATCACTGACTCAAATTTCCGCACTGCTATTTTCTGCGCTTTCTGCCGGCACAGCTGTGGCAGCTATTCCAGCAGAAATTAAACTGGATTATGCCTACTACGCGCCCACCAGCTTAGTGCTGAAAGACCAGAAACTTTTAGAAAAAGCTTTGCCAAAAAGTGAAATTAAATGGGTATTTAGCCAAGGCTCAAACCGTTCACTCGAATATTTAAACAGCGGCAGTGTCGACTTTGCCTCCACAGCAGGTTTGGCCGCTGTGCTCAGCAAAGCGAATGGCAGTCCAATTAAAACCGTTTATATTCAAAGCCAGCCCGAATGGACTGCGTTACTTGTCAATAAAAACTCAAATATTAAAAGCCTGAAAGATTTAAAAGGCAAAAAAATTGCAGCGACGAAAGGCACAGACCCGTTCCTATTTACCTTACAAGCCTTAGAAACGGCCGGATTGTCCAAACGTGATGTTCAATTGGTTCATTTACAGCATCCGGATGGCAAAACAGCGTTAGAACGCGGCCAAGTCGACGCTTGGGCAGGATTAGATCCACTCATGGCGGCTGCTCAACTGCAGTCGGGCGCAAGACAGCTTTATCGCAATGTGAATTTCAACAGCTATAGTGTACTCAGCGTAAAGGACCAATTTGCAGCTCAAAGCCCCGAAGCGGTAACCGCTGTAATCACAGCCTATGAACAAGCCCGCAAATGGGCCAAAGCCAACCCAGAAAAACTGGCCGCGCTCTTAGCCAAAGAAGCAAAACTGCCGTTAAACGTTGCAAAGCTTCAATTAAGCCGTACCAATTTTGACCAAAATATTCCAACGGCTAAACACATTGCGGCCTTGCAAAAAGCGGGAACCATTTTGAACGAGGAAGATTTGGTCCGTCCAGGCACCAATGTCAATCAAGTTGTTAACCAGCTGTTTGATGCAAAATTTGCGCAAAAAGCAGTGAAGAAATAAGGTCTTTAGCAAATAATGACTCATCCAATTGCATCTCAAAAGATTCAGGCTGAATTAGCACAGCACAGCAAGGCGCAATCCTCAGCTTTGCCAAAACTAAAAAGCCTGATCAAGGGACTAACGCTTCCTGCCGTCTTAATCTTAGTTTGTGAGTATCTTGTGCGCGCCGGTTTTATTGAACCCTATTTACTTCCAGCGCCAAGCAGTCTTTGGCTGACACTCACTGAATTAGCCGCTGGCGATTTATGGCAGCACATTTGGGCCAGCAGCTGGCGCGTATTAGCAGGCTTTGCCATTGGAAGCTTGCTTGCTTTAGTGTTTGCCGTGCTTGTTGGCCTGAATAAGCAAGCTGAAGATTTTTTAGAGCCGAATTTTTCTGCCATCAAATCTATTCCCAGCCTGGCGTGGATTCCGCTTCTTTTGCTTTGGCTGGGTATTGATGAAGCGTCTAAAATCACCCTCATTGCCATTGGTGCTTTTTTTCCTGTTTATACCAACACAGTGGCCGCGATTAAGGGCGTTGACCGCAAACTGATTGAAGTTGCACAAGTGTATCGCCTGAAATACTGGCAACGTGTGCAGCAGATTATTTTGCCTGCAGCGGCGCCCGGTATTTTAACAGGCCTCAGAAATGGCCTCAGTTTATCCTGGATGTTTATGATTGCCGCAGAGCTGATTGCAGCAACCCAAGGCATTGGCTATTTACTCAGTGATGGCCGCGAAACTTCACGGCCTGATATTGTGATTTTAGCCATTATTTTATTGGCGGTATTGGGCAAGTTAACCGATAGTTTAATGAAAGCGCTGGAAACATGGGTACTTCGCTGGCGCGATGTCATCAAAAACTAAAGACTCAGACAAAATAAAGGCGCATTCAATGCGCTTTTATTTTGAGTCCAGAGCGGGCTTTAATGCGGCCACTGCCCCAACGTTACACGGTCATTGCCGCCATAATCCTTTACGGTACGCACCTGCTTATAGCCTGCTTGCGTAAAGATATGGCGTACTGCCTCGCCTTGATCATAGCCATGCTCAACAACAACCCAGCCATTAATAGTGAGATGCTTTTTCCCCTGCTGAATGATCTGTTCTAAATCAGCCAAGCCGTGATTATCTGCAACTAAAGCGCGTTCAGGCTCTGTTGCCAAATCCTGCATATGCACATCATCTGCATCAATATAGGGCGGATTAGATACAATGACATCAAAAAAAGTACGGTTCAAAGGCTTATACCAAGAACCGCAAACAAATTTCACATGGTTTAAATCATGTTTTTCAGCATTGAACTGAGCGACTTCTAAGGTCGGTTCATAAATATCTGTCGCAGTCACGGACCATTCGGGACGCTCACTGGCAATTGACAGGGCTACAGCGCCAGTACCTGTGCCCAAATCTACAATGCGGGCATCCTCGGGCACATCCAAATGCAGGACGGTGTCGACCAGCACTTCTGTATCTGGCCGCGGCACCAGCGTATCTTTGGTCACTTTTAAATCCAAGGTCCAAAATGGCTGCGAACCTGTAACATAAGCCAAAGGCTCACCACCGGCAATGCGCGCCAAACCGTCACGGTACTGCTGTTCCTGCTCAGCTGTCAGCGCTTGATCTTTTTTCATCACAAGATCAAAAGAATCAATTTTAGTGATGTGCTCGAGCAGCCATGCATTTTCTTGGCGCTCATAGCTTTCAGGTTCACCGCGTAAAGCTAAAGCCTGTGCAATATTCATTTAGCCACCATTCTGCTGTGCAAGCATGGCAAGCTGATCAGCTTGATATTCACGGTGCAAACTGTCCAATAATTCAGTTAAATCACCTTCCATCACCGCTTCCAGCTTGTATAAAGTCAGGTTGATGCGGTGATCCGTCATCCGCCCTTGCGGATAATTATAAGTACGAATACGTTCAGAACGGTCACCCGAACCCACTAAATCACGGCGCATTTCAGAAGTTGCGGCATCGGCAGCGGCGCGCTTGGCATTTTCTAAACGCGACACCAAAAGCGCCATCGCTTTGGCTTTGTTTTTATGCTGTGAACGCTCGTCCTGACATTCCACCACAGTTCCAGTTGGCAAGTGTGTAATGCGCACCGCAGAATCTGTTTTGTTGATGTGCTGACCGCCCGCACCCGATGCGCGGTAGGTATCAATCCGCAGTTCAGATGGATTAATTTCCACACTGGTGTCTACATCTATTTCAGGCAAAATCGCAACCGTGCATGCCGAAGTATGCACACGGCCCTGCGATTCTGTTGCAGGCACACGCTGCACCCGGTGCGCGCCGCTTTCAAATTTCAAACGGCCATAAACGCCTTCGCCATTAATGAGGCAAATCACTTCTTTATAGCCGCCATGTTCGCCGTCATTTTCAGATAAAATTTCTAAGCGCCAGCCTTGAGACTCGGCATATTTGCTGTACATGCGGAATAAATCGCCTGAGAAAATGGCGGCCTCGTCACCGCCTGTTCCGGCGCGGATTTCCAAATAAGCGGAGTTCGCGTCATTGGGGTCTTTAGGAATCATCAGAATGTTTAAGTCTGCTTCTAAAGACTCAATCAAAGCTTTATTTTCTTTAATTTCTTCTTGCGCCATTTCCTTAAAATCAGGATCGGACAGCATAGCTTCAGCAGTTTCTATATCTTCTTCCGCTTGTCTGTATTTTCCCCATACTTCTGTGATTTCACTTAAGTCACTGTGTTCCCGAGAAAGCTGACGGAAACGTTTATTGTCTGAAATCACTTCAGCATCTGCGAGCAAGGCATTTAATTCTTCGTGACGGTCAGACAGCTGATCCAACCGTAAACGCAGTGATTCTTTCATTGTTCAAAATATCTCAATACAGCCTGTTCCAAAGCTTTCACCTGAACAGATCATTCTAAAAATTGCGCTTAGTTTAACGATTCTGTGTTTTAAATGACATCTTTATTGATGCCATATGGCCAAACTGGAGCAAACTGCAATAAATGCATGCTGCGATTGCAGTGAAACATTGCAAAATTTAAGTCTCATTTCACTTTTCAGCGCAGCAATCAGAAAAATGCGCCAATGTTTTAAAACACCTAGAACGCTATTTTCTGCTACTTTCTTTCACAATTTTGTGAATTTGACGATTTTTAAATCGACTTTTTCACAATTGTTACAAAGCGAAACAATGTGGAAACTAAAGCACAGCAATTCAATGAAGACTCTCCACACTTTCAGAGAATCATCTTGTTACATTGACCCCATCGTAGAAATGACACAGTCCGCATATATGGACATGGAGTAAAGCATGAAACTGAATGCTATTTTATTAAGTACTGCTTTGGCAGCGACTTCAATGTTTACTGTAAGCGCACATGCTGACAGTACAACTCGCGTAGCAGCTGCAAGTGCTTTAGGCAGTGTAGCAGGTACAGCTATTGGTAAAAACATGGGCGGCAATACTGGCGCAACGATCGGTGCAGCATTAGGCGGTGCGGGCGGCGCAGCAGTAGCAAGTGACCGCCGCAACCGTACAGAATCAGCAATCGGCGGCGCAATTGGCGGCGGCGCTGGCTACACAGTCGGTAAAAGCATGGGCGGCACCAACGGCGGCTATGTCGGTTCAGCTTTAGGCGCAGCGGGCGGCGCAGCTTTAGGCAACAAAATTTCTAAAGATAAGGCCAGCAGCTACAGCAAAAAGCATTATAAAAAGCATCGCCGTCATTGAAACCGCAACATTAAATAAGCACCTTCGGGTGCTTTTTTATGGCTGATGGACAAATACGCAGCGGCATCATATTCATGCGTTCCATCCTCAGCATTCAAGCCGGCACAAGGTTTGCAGAAGTATGAAGAAAACTGGCAGAAGATTTACACAGTCATTACCAAAGGCTTTATTTTCGCAATAATGCCCTTCACGATGTTTTCTACATTTTTGCTTACAGTTGTATCAAGACAAAGATGATGTGCTCTCAGGAGTTAAAAATGAAAATCAATAAATTAATTTTAGGCGCTGTAATTACGGCTTCTGCATTTACAATGACCACAGCAAATGCAGGCAATACCACAAATACAGCCTTAACTTCTGCATTAGGCGGTGTTGTAGGCGCTGCGGTTGGTAAGCAAATGGGCGGTACAACGGGCGCAATGATTGGTTCTGCAATTGGCGGCGGTGCAGGTGCAGCAGTTTCAGCCGACCGGCGCGACCGTAATGGCGCAATCATCGGCGGCGCTTTAGGCGGCGCTGGCGGCTATACTCTGGGTAAAAATATGGGCGGTACCAATGGCGGTTACATTGGCGCAGCTGCAGGCTCTGCAGGCGGTGCAGTCCTAGGGAAAAAAGTAAGTGAAGACCGCCGCTATGATGATGAACGTTATGACCGCCGCTATAATGACCGCGGCTACCGCTCAAACAACTACCGCTACAATGACCGCAATTACTACAGTAAAGACAATGGCCGTCATTTAGGTCATTATAAAAATGGCAAACACCGTTAATTCATTGTTTTAACCGCAAAAAGATGCCTCAATTAAAAGCGCCTTCGGGTGCTTTTTTTGCATAGCGCAACTGATTCATTTTACTGCTGCTCTGCAACCCTTCAATCCATCTGCTCAGCTGCATCTAGTCTACATGCATCCGCTTTTCAGCTATGTGCAACATCAAAAATTATTCATCAAACCGCATTTCCTTGATTCAATCTGCTGCCCTAAAATAAATTTAAATGCTTTAAAAATAGAATGTGAATGTTTCCAGCTCTTGCAAAAGCAAAAGGCACAAGCGTGCAGATTTTCTTCATCAACTCTCAATCAGACACAGCCAGCCGATAATGATATTGAGAAGCCAGCAATACCGCTGTGACAAATAAAATCTAATATCGAGTTATTCCGATATACACAACGCCACTTATATCGTATTATCTCGATATAACCTATTGAGAGAGCTATTATGCGTTCCTTAGAAGAAACAAAATTTTCTATTCTAGAACTTGCGCCAGTCCGAGAAGATAAGAGCATTCAAGATGCCCTGCACCATGCACTGCAGCTGGCTCAGCATGCTGAAAAATTAGGCTATGAACGCATCTGGGTCGCAGAGCATCACAATATGGCCGGCATTGCGAGTTCAGCAACGTCAGTATTAATCGGCTATCTTCTGGCGAATACTTCAAAAATTAAAGTTGGTTCAGGCGGCATCATGCTACCCAATCATGCGCCCTTAGTCGTCGCAGAACAATTTGGCACGCTGGCGACGCTGTATCCAGAACGCATAGAATTAGGACTTGGCCGCGCACCCGGTACAGATCAAGCCACGATGCGGGCTCTGCGCCGCGGCCATCAAGAAACAGAAGATCAGTTCCCGCGTGACGTTGCCGAAATATTGCAGTATTTTAAAGATCCAATGCCAAATCAGCGCATTATCGCGACACCGGGGCAAAGTACACATGTGCCAGTCTGGCTATTAGGTTCAAGCTTATTCAGTGCCCAGCTGGCCGCTCAATTAGGCCTGCCCTATTCTTTTGCATCGCATTTTGCGCCCCGCATGTTAGGGCAAGCGATTCAGCTTTACCGTGAAAATTTCACGCCGTCTGAATATTTGGATAAACCGTACGTTTCGATGGGGGTTCCAACCATTATTGCAGAGAGTAATGAAGAGGCTGAATATTTAGCATCTACACCGTATCTGCGCATTTTAAGCATGATTCGCGGCACACGCGGCAAGCTTCAGCCGCCTGTCAGCAACATCAATGAATTGTGGTCACCTGCCGAAAAGCAATATGTCGATAATTTCTATGCTGTTGCACAGATTGGCTCACCAGAAACCGTTAAAAAGGGCTTGAACCAATTATTAACTCAGTTTGATGTAGATGAGTTTATTTTCACCTGCGATATTTATGACACTGAAAAACGTTTGAAAAACTTTGACTATTTAATGGAAATTAAACACCAAGCTAAATAACAGCTTCATCCCATGTTTAAAAGCACGCTTCCATGCGGCGCTTTTAAACATGGGGAAGATTCAGCGCCATTTCAACACCTCAGCGTTGCTTTCCTAATGCTTTTCCGCATAATGAAATCATAACAACGAAAAACTGAATTAGGAAAAATGCATGAATCAGTATATTAATAAACCCACACCTGCATTTGTGGCGGCCAGCTGGGTGGCCCTGCTGGCTGGCGCTGCGGCCTATTGTATTGGCCTGTTCAATGCCGATATGCTGCTGAATGAAAAAGGCTATTATCTAATTTTAATTCTCTATGGGCTATTTGCATCAGTTTCCCTGCAGAAAATCATCCGCGATAAACTTGAAGGCACCCACGTCACTCACATCTATTACGGATTATGCTGGGCATCTGTTGCCATTTGCATTTTTCTTTTGGCTATCGGCTTATTTAATGCCAATTTAGCTTTAAGTGAAAAAGGCTTTTACATTATGGCTTTTTTGCTCAGCTTATTTGGCGCAGTTTCGGTTCAGAAAAATATCCGGGATATGGAATATTTGCGGCAGCACAATAAAATTGATCATTTGGAGCTGACAAGTAGTACTTTGCCTGAAAATAAAGAACATTAAAGAAAATAGCGAGCAGTCATCACTTATCGCCAATAATGCCAGTTCAAAACAGACTGAATTGCCAATTCACAGCGATGACTGTTCAGACTCAAATCTTTACTTTACCTGCTGGGCTTTCTTCGCTATCAATATATCTGCACATAACTCGAACGATCAAAAGAAAATATAACGGATTATTGATATGAACACATTTGAACAGGATCATCCTTACCCCGTCTTTAAAAACATAGCGTCTGATTATGCTGAATTTGAAGGTGGGCTAATTGAATCTAGCCAAATAAAACACACAAATTTTAGCGGTAAAAATGTCGCCATTATCAATATTGATCAAGACTCTGCCTCTCAGCTTTCTGAACTATGCAATCAGGCAGCTCAAGTAGCTGTATTTCAAATTCACCCACACTTTGTGCTGCCGAAATCTGAACGCTTCACACATAAATTAATTCAGCATCCATTATTTGTAAAAAACCGCCGTCTTTTTAATAACCGTGTTAAAAGCCTGCTGGCATTACGCTTTTTGGAAGATCAAGTAAAAGACACCTGGCTTAAGCATTTGCTCATGCCAAATACAGCCTTGCAGAACAAGACCTTTCTAAAAGCGGATGACTACTATTCGGCCTTACAGCGCGCAAACTGCACGCTGGTTACATGGCCCATAGTCAAAATTCACAGCCAAGGCATTCAAGCGGTCAATGGTCATATCTATGCCTGTGACTGCATTATTTATAATCCTAATGAAAAACTGTAATGACAAAAGAATTGCGTAAGCAATTCCCCTCATTGCCGGAAAAGAAATTTTGGATACTGCACTGAATACAGAAAACATTTCTGTTTACCCATTTAGATAAAGCCTAGCCTCAAAATTTGCTGAAGAAATATTCTTTAGGTTCAATATTCAAGCAATAAAACAGTATTTATATAAGAAATGAATGAAATGAGGGTATTTTTTTATAACATACTCATACTATTTACATATGAGCAGATAGCTTATTTTTATAATAAATGAGCTGCTTTGCGCAGCCCATTTCTCCCGCTCAAGCTCAACCGATGCGGCGCTTCAAGCCAGTCATTTGAAGGACGCGGGTTGAAATTTCTTCAATTGACATCTCAGAAACATTCAAATATTTAATTCCTTCTGAAATATAAATGCCTTCGATAGCGCGCAATTCCATCTGGCATTGATTAAAACTTGCATAGCGGCTGTTGGCTTTTCGCTCACTGCGAATAGCAACTAAACGCTCAGCATCAATCATTAAGCCAAAAAGCTTCTGTTTATGCGGGCGCAGTACTGCCGGCAAGCGGTTATCGTCTAAATCTTCCTCGGTCAACGGGTAGTTTGCTACGCGAATGCCAAATTGTAATGACAAGTAGATTGATGTTGGTGTTTTGCCTGAACGCGATACCCCAATCAGGATCAAATCGGCCTTGTCATAATGGCGTGTACGCGCGCCATCATCATTATCCAAAGCAAAATGCACCGCATCAATACGCGCCTTATAAGACTCAGAATCCGTCACTGCATGGGTCTGCCCGACTAAAGTTGTAGGCGACGTCCCCAACTCGTCTGACAGCTTGCTAATAAGCCCTTCAAATACATCAAGATTTATAGCATCAGCAGTGTTAATAATATCGCGCACATAAGGGTCAACCAAGGTATCAAACACCAGCGGTTTCTGACCGTCTTTTTGGGCCCGCTGATTGATTTCTGCAACCACATTCATTGCGGCCTCTTCCGAGGTAATATAAGGGATAATATGAATGTCAAAATCAACATGCGGAAACTGTGCCAGCAGTGAGTGTCCGAGGGTTTCAGCCGTAATAGCCGTACCGTCGGAAATAAAAAAAACACTCCGCTGAATCTGGTTACCTTCTGACATTAAAAATCTCCTCAATTATTTGTCTAAGTGCTATATAATCTTTATAGTGAACCATCTTACATGACTATCACTTAGTTGAATCAAAATGCTAAGTTTTTTGTTATAATTTCATGCCAAGATAGTGATTAATACTGCAAAAGTGGAGTAACAACTTTGGAAGCGCGCGTAATCGGTCTAGAAAAATTAGGGAAACACGACGTAGAACTCGTGGGCGGCAAAAATTCATCGCTCGGTGAAATGATCAGCCATTTAGCAAATGCTGGTGTTTCCGTACCGGGCGGTTTTGCTACTACCGCTGACGCTTATCGTGAATTTCTCGAGAAAAGCGGCCTAAACGCTAAAATTAACGCAGAGCTTGCTGCGCTTAACGTTGATGACGTAAATGCTCTTGCTGAAACTGGCGCTAAAATTCGCCAATGGATTGTAGACTCTCCGCTTACCCCTGAGCTAGAAAATGAAGTTCGTGATGCTTTTGCAGAACTTTCTAACGGCAACCCTGAAATCGCGGTTGCCGTTCGTTCATCAGCAACTGCAGAAGATTTGCCAGATGCATCTTTTGCGGGACAGCAGGAAACCTTCTTAAACATCCGCGGTATCGACAATGTCCTGATCGCAATTAAAGAAGTTTTTGCTTCGCTTTATAATGACCGTGCCATCTCTTACCGTGTACACCAAAACTTTGCTCACGACGTTGTAGCATTGTCTGCAGGCATTCAGCGCATGGTTCGCTCAGAAACCGGCGCTGCAGGCGTAATGTTCACCCTGGATACAGAGTCAGGCTTCCGTGATGCTGTATTCATCACCGCTTCTTACGGCTTGGGCGAAATGGTTGTTCAAGGCGCAGTAAACCCTGATGAATTTTATATTTCTAAACCGCTTCTAAAAAACGGCAAACACGCGATCCTTCGCCGCAACTTAGGCTCTAAACACCAAAAAATGATTTACGGTGAAGAAGGCGCTGCAGGCAAGTCAGTTGTTGTTGTCGATGTAGACAAAGCTGACCGTCAGCAATTTGCATTAAATGACCATGAACTTCAGGAACTTGCTAAACAAGCATTGATCATTGAAGAACACTATCAAGCGCCGATGGATATCGAATGGGCGAAAGACGGTGATGACGGTCAAATCTATATCGTTCAGGCGCGCCCGGAAACAGTAAAAAGCCGTGAAAACGTTGGCACAATGGAACGTTACCTGCTTAAACAAAAAGGCACTGTAATCTGTGAAGGCCGCTCGATCGGTCAACGTATCGGTTCTGGTAAAGTACGTATCGTGACGTCTATTAAAGAAATGGACAAAGTACAAGACGGCGACGTACTTGTATCTGACATGACTGACCCAGACTGGGAACCAGTAATGAAACGTGCCGCTGCAATCGTTACTAACCGCGGCGGCCGTACGTGCCACGCAGCGATTATTGCCCGTGAATTGGGTGTTCCAGCAATCGTAGGTTGCGGCAATGCAACAGAAGTGCTTGTAGACGGTCAAGAAGTGACTGTTTCATGTGCTGAAGGCGATACAGGATTCATCTATGAAGGTTCTTTAGATTTCGAAATTCAAAAGAACTCTATCGAATCTATGCCTAAGCTTCCGTTCAAAATCATGATGAACGTCGGCAACCCTGACCGCGCATTTGACTTCGCTCAAATTCCGAACGAAGGTATTGGCCTTGCGCGCTTAGAATTCATCATCAACCGCATGATTGGCGTGCATCCTAAAGCGCTGCTGAATATTGACAGCCTTCCGCGTGAAACCCGCGCAGCAGTCATGGCGCGTACAGCTGGCTATTCTTCTCCAATTGAATTCTATGTAGAAAAATTGGTTGAAGGTATTTCTACTCTTGCTGCTGCATTTGCAGACAAACCAGTGATTGTGCGCATGTCTGACTTCAAGTCTAACGAATATGCAAACTTGATTGGCGGCAAACTGTACGAGCCAGAAGAAGAAAACCCAATGTTAGGCTTCCGTGGTGCGAGCCGTTACGTGTCTGACAACTTCCGTGACTGCTTTGAACTTGAATGCCGCGCATTGAAAAAAGCGCGTGACGAAATGGGCTTAACCAACATTCAAATCATGATTCCATTTGTCCGTACAGTTTCAGAAGCGAAACGTGTTATTGAGTTACTGGCATTAAACGGCCTTAAGCGCGGTGAAAACGGCCTTAAAGTGATCATGATGTGCGAATTGCCAACGAATGCTTTGTTGGCTGAACAGTTCCTTGAGCACTTCGACGGTTTCTCTATCGGCTCTAACGACTTGACTCAGTTAACATTGGGTCTTGACCGTGACTCTGGTATTGTTTCCCACCTGTTTGATGAGCGTGATGCAGCAGTAAAAGCATTGCTTTCCATGGCGATTCACGCATGCCGTAAAGCAGGCAAATATGTCGGCATTTGCGGCCAAGGCCCTTCAGACCATCCAGACCTTGCAAAATGGCTGATGGAGCAAGGTATTGAATCTGTTTCACTGAATCCAGACTCAGTTTTAGAAACATGGTTCTTCCTCTCTGAAGAAAAAGCTCAACAAGCTTAACAATCTGTGTTAAAAAAAGACCCACATGTGGGTCTTTTTTTTCATCTATACTTTTTATATACGTTTTTGAGATTTTAGTTTTATGCAAATTTACTTGGCGCGAAATAATCAACAAGCCGGTCCATACAGCCTCGAGCAAGTCAATCAGATGCTTGCCGATCAGCAGGTTCTACTGACAGATCTGGCCTGGCACCAAGGCATGACTGAATGGAAAGCTTTAGGTGAACTCACTCAAGGTAAAACCGTATACCAGCCTGAAGGCTATATCGCACCAGCCAGCGAGCAAAGCTCATCCGCTCAAAGCAGTCAGCAAATGCGCAACACTGAAAAACAGGCTCCTCAGCAGGTGCTGGCCTCTATCCCTAGCCGTGTTTTGGCCAAAATCGCCGATTTACTGCTTTGGGTGCCTGCCACATACATTCTGACAGGTTTCTTTTCTAAAGAAGAAGCACAGCAATTCAATGCATTAAATATTCAATTTATGGACGCGGTGTTTGGCACAGCAGCCAATCCGGTTTTGGCGCAAGAGCTGCAAACCAAAATGATTGAGATGTTTTCACAGCAAGCCTGGATTGCGATGGGCGCATACATTTTTATTATGCTCGCTGCACAAGCCTTTCTGATTGCAAAAACAGGGCAATCCATCGGAAAAAAGCTGACTAAAATTAAGATTGTCGATGCTGAAACTGGTGAAAAAACCTCGCTGATGCGCGCATTCACACTGCGCAGCGTATTGTTCATTTTCTTGAATTTTGTTTTTTTATTCATTGCAATTATTGATCTGGCCTTCGGACTTGGCGCAAAGCGTCAAACTTTGCACGACAGAATCGCCAAAACCAAGGTTATAAAACAATAATTTATTGAAATTCAAAAGGGATGATTTTTTCATCCCTTTTTTTCCAGCATATTGAAATTAAAATAAAATTCTTATAATAAATCTGCAATTCCGACCAGTAAAATCGGTTTTTATAACAGTGATTTAAAGCATCTTTATGTATAGCTTAGTTGAATGATATGAGGCATAATGCCCTACAACGTAGCGGTGTCTCATGATTGAGAAGGATTTTCTATGTCTAAAAGAAAAGTTCTTAATCATGCGGCACTATAATCGCTATCCCATAATTTAATTAGGGAATGGGACTCTTCACCGAGGTTGTAAAATGAGACAAACAATTTTAGCTGTATTGTCTTTATCTGCGATGGCTGCACTCTTGACTGGGTGCGGCGGTGATATGGTACTTCTAAACTCAAAAGGTCCAGTCGCACAAGGTCAATCAGACCTCATGATGACTGCGATCTATTTAATGCTTCTAGTGGTGATTCCATCAGCACTTATGGCAGTTTGGTTTGGCTGGAAATATCGCGCATCGAATAAAGATGCAGACTATAAACCTACATGGGCACACTCTACTGCGATTGAAGTTGTAGTATGGGGCATCCCTGTAATCATTATTGGTATTTTAGCTTGGTTAACTTGGTGGGGTTCCCACAAGTATGACCCATACCGCCCAATCGAGTCAGACAAGGCTCCTTTGACTGTTCAAGTTATCGCTGAACAATTCAAATGGATCTTTATCTACCCAGAACAGAACATTGCGACTGTTAACGAATTACGCTTCCCAGAAAAAACTCCGGTTAGCCTTCGTTTAACATCTAACTTTACAATGAACTCGTTCTTTATCCCTGCATTGTCTGGTCAGATTTATGCAATGGCGGGTATGCAGACTCACCTGAATTTCTTAGCAAATGAAACTAGCCCAGCCGAAGGCTACCGCGGTTTCTCGTCTAACTATTCAGGCTATGGCTTCTCACAAATGCGCTTCCGCGCTCACTCTGTGACAGATGCTCAGTTCGCTGAATGGGTAAATGCAGTTAAGGCTGGTAACGGTACTTCAATTAACCCTGAAGCAGTTCAAAAAACTGTTTTAGACCAAGCTGAATTTGCAACCTTACGTGATGGCAACCGCTCTAAGCATCAAATTGAAGCGATGCTTGCACACGCTGAAACTGACAAGCAAAAAGAAGCAGCTGCTCTAGCTGAAGCAGAAGGTCCTTATCCTACTAAGCCACACCCTGTGACTTATTATTCTTCAGTAGAACCTAAATTGTTCGAATCTGTGATTAACAAATACATGAGCAACTACCATGGCGCTGATCATTCAGCTGCCGGTCATGAAGCTGCTGCTTCAGAAGCTCATGCAAATGCTGGTCATGCGACTGCTTCTGTAGGGGAATAAGACATGAGCTTATTAGGTAAGTTAGGTCCAGATGCAATTCCACACGATCCAATCGTGCTGGTTACTGTTGCAATGATGGTCCTAGGCGGTCTCGCAGTTTTTGCGGGTATCACCTACTTCAAAAAATGGAACTACCTGTGGACTGAATGGTTCACTTCTGTAGACCATAAAAAAATCGGTATCATGTATATCTTCGTATCTATTGTCATGCTGGTGCGTGGCTTTGCTGATGCGATCATGATGCGTCTTCAGCTGTTCCTTGCAAAAGGCGGCGGCGAAGGCTATTTACACCCAGAACATTACGACCAAATCTTCACTGCCCATGGCGTGATCATGATTTTCTTCGTAGCAATGGGTCTGGTTGTCGGCTTAATGAACGTTGCTGTACCGCTTCAAATCGGTGCGCGTGACGTAGCCTTCCCATTATTGAACTCTTTAAGCTTCTGGCTGTTTGCTGGCGCTGCTGGTTTAATGATGGCTTCTCTTGCAATTGGTGAATTCGCTGCGACAGGCTGGATGGCTTACCCTCCACTGTCTGGTATTGAATACTCTCCAGGCGTAGGTGTGGACTACTATATTTGGGCACTTCAGATTTCTGGCCTAGGTACACTTTTAACGGGTGTTAACTTCTTTGTTACCATCATTAAAATGCGTGCGCCTGGCATGAAGCTTATGGATATGCCTATTTTCACTTGGACTGCGCTTTGTACAGCTGTACTAATCATCGCTGCCTTCCCTGTGTTGACTGCAACTATTGCAATGCTTTCACTTGACCGTTACTTCGGTTTCCATTTCTTCACAAACGACATGGGCGGAAGTCCAATGCTGTATGTGAACTTGATTTGGACTTGGGGCCACCCAGAAGTATACATTCTTGTATTGCCTGCTTTCGGTATTTACTCAGAAGTTACATCTACATTTGCCCGCAAAACTTTGTTCGGCTACAAATCAATGGTGTATGCAACTATCGCAATCACAGTATTGTCATTCGTTGTATGGGTTCACCACTTCTTTACCATGGGTGCTGGCGCCAACGTTAACGCGTTCTTCGGCATCATGACCATGATCATTGCGATCCCGACTGGTGTGAAAATCTTCTCTTGGTTATTCACCATGTACAAGGGCCGCATCACCTTTACAACTCCAATGCTTTGGACACTTGGCTTCCTTGTGACTTTCGGTATTGGCGGTTTAACAGGCGTGTTGATGGCAGTTCCGCCAGCGGACTTCCTGGTGCACAATTCTTTATTCCTTATCGCTCACTTCCATAACGTAATTATCGGCGGTGTAGTGTTCGCAATGTTTGCGGGCATCATTTTCTACTGGCCTAAAATGTTCGGCTGGAAGCTTAATGAAGCTTGGGGTAAAGCATCGTTCTGGTTCTGGTTCTTCGGTTTCTACTTTGCATTCATGCCGCTTTATATCCTTGGCTTCATGGGTATGACTCGCCGTTTGAATACATATGACAACCCTGAATGGGATCCGTACTTGGCAATCGCGTTCTTCGGTTCTGTCCTAGTTGCTATCGGTATCTTCTGTTTTGTTATGCAAATCGTTGTCGGCTTCCTTCAACGCAATGACAATATGGACCTTACTGGTGACCCATGGGATGGCCGTGTACTTGAATGGTCTACTTCGTCTCCTGCTCCGTTCTATAACTTTGCTTATGTTCCTAAGATCAATGGTATTGATACTTTCTGGACTGACAAAGAGAACGGTATCGCATATGCGAAACCTACCAAGTATGAAGACATTCATATGCCAACAAACCGTGCTGCAGGCTTTGTAATTGCAATGTTTATTACAGTTATGGGCTTCGCTTTAATCTGGCACATTTGGTGGTTAGTGGCGATTACTTTCGTATCCGCAATTATCAGCTTCATCGTATCTTCATTCACTAAGGATGTTGACTACTATGTTCCAGCTGCTGAAGTTGAGCGTATTGAAAATGAACGCTATGCGATCCTTGAAAAACACTTGAAGAAGGATTAAGACGATGGCTGAAGTACTTCATCACGACAACCATGAGCATGATGATCATCACCACCATGATGATACTGACATCACTGTCTTTGGTTTCTGGACTTACTTGATGAGTGACTTGATCCTATTCGGTACACTCTTCATCGCGTTCGCTGTATTAAGCAGCCACGTTCCAATGGGAACTCCAAGTGCAAAAGAATTGTTTGGCGAATCTTTAAGCTTCGTTTTAACTGAAACTTTTGCCCTGTTGATTTCTTCTGTAACGTTCGGCTTTGCTGTTCTTGCTGCATACAAGAAAAACGTTGGCCAAGTTCTGACTTGGTTGGCGATTACTTGGGTATTTGGTGCTGCCTTCATCGGCATGGAGCTTTATGAGTTCAATCACCTTGTACATGAAGGTTATGGTCCAAGCACCAGCGCGTTCTTATCATCGTTCTTTACTCTAGTAGGTACGCATGGTATTCACGTAACATCTGGTTTGGTATGGATGCTTGTGTTGATGTTCCAAATCAAGAAAAATGGTTTGACACTTCCAAACACTCGCCGTCTTGCTTGCCTAAGCTTGTTCTGGCACTTCCTAGACATCGTTTGGATCTGTGTATTCAGCGTAGTTTACTTAATGGGAGTTCTATAATGAGTCACGATCATAATTCTGCTGGCGCAGCTCACGGCAACACTAAACAGTATACTATCGGTTTCATCCTGTCAGTTGTTCTAACCATTATTCCTTTCGGTATGGTTATGACTGGCGGATTTGGCCGCGGTCTACTGGTTACCGTGATTGCAATTACAGCTGTAGCTCAGATCCTTGTGCAGTTAATTTACTTCCTGCACATGAACTCTTCATCAGAACAGCGCTGGAACGTTATTGCATTCGTGTATACGATTCTAACCGTTGCTATTCTGCTTGTAGGTTCTGTTTGGATTATGAACTACTTGCACTACAACATGATGATCTAAACTGGTCATCATGCTGAAAAAGTATTTATTCCTGACTAAGCCAGGAATTCTCTTTGGTAACTTCGTTACCACTCTGGGCGGCTTCTTTTTAGCCGCTCAGGGATCTGTAGATTTCCTCCTCCTTCTCATCACCCTGCTTGGTACAACATTAGTTGTCGCTTCTGGCTGTGTCGTCAATAACGTCATTGATCAAGATATTGATCAAAAGATGGAACGGACGATGAACCGCGCATTGGTCAAAAAAACCATCAGCCCTTCCGTTGCTCTGGCATTTTCTGCTGTGCTTGGAATTGCAGGATTTTCCCTGCTGTGGTTCTTTGTCAATGCCTATGCTTTTGGCTTTGCTGTACTTGGTTTTGTGGTTTATGTTATTTTTTATAGTCTTTGGAGCAAACGCACTTCCATTCACCAAACTGTGATTGGCAGTATTTCTGGCGCAAGCCCTCCTGTGATTGGCTACACTGCTGTTTCAAATGAGTTTGATGTTGCCGCGCTGCTGATTTTCTTAGCATATGCGCTTTGGCAAATGCCGCATTCATGGGGAATTGCCGTCTACCGTTTTGATGACTATAAAAATGCCGGCATTCCAATTTTGCCTGTAGCGCGTTCAATTTTCCGCACGAAAGTTGAAAGCTTGATTTATGTCTTGCTGTTCGCTGCAGTGTTAAATGGTTTGTATTGTTTTGGCTATACCAATATGTTTTTCTTAATCACCTTTAACGCTTTATGCGCATATTGGGTGTATTTATCAATTATTGGATTTAAAGCTGAAAACGATCAGGTTTGGGCGAAAAGCTATTTCTTATATTCAGTCATTTTAATTACTGCATTAAGTTTCAGCTTCAGTTTCAGTTACGTCTCACCTGCTCCGCATTTGCCGCTGTTTTAAAAAAGATAGAGTTCTCTCTATCTTTTTTTATTTCCGCTTCACATTCTTTAATTTACAACCAACACTTGCTAAGATTGCGCGCACAATAATAAGACCGCGCACATCATGAAAAATTATTTCCAATGGCCTAAAACTTTACTTGCCGCAATCCTGCTGCCACTCAATTTTGGCTTTAGCGCCACAAGCTTTGCAGGTATAGATGTTTCTTGCTATCCATCGACTAACATTCAAACCAATGCCTATACAGCCTGTGACAATTTACCCGCATTGACACCTGCCAATGACAATCAAACCAATATACTCCTACTTCTGAGCGACATGGGCTTGGCCAAATTGAATTTTAATCAGCCAAATAGTCCGCTTTGGGAAACTGAATATAGCAACGTACCATTTGCGGCTAAAACATTGTTTGAAAGCGCAACCAATAAGCGACCGAATGCCCGATTAAAACCAAACAATCAAAAGACTCCTTACCAAGAACATTGCAGTAGTCTAGACAATGGTGCGGATCAATTTAGCCAGCAGGTGAAAGCAGACAAAAATCTCAGCAAAGTGGAAAAAGATTTACTGATTCAAGAAAGACAAAATATCTCGGCCTGTGACCGTGATCTTGCCCTCATCCAAGTCAATCCCAACTGGTCTATACAAGCACGTCAGTATGCGTCTTATTTAAAAGCAACCATTGCCTTTTATAATAGTAACTTTTCCATAGCTACTAAAATTTACTCAGTATTAACTACGATTGATCAGTCTTGGATCAAAGAAACATCGCAATATATGTTGATCCGCAGCAGCCTCAATGAAAGCTATCAGTCGGGTGTCGGTGAATATGGTGATTTAAAAATCGATAAAGTAAATCAGACTTTACTCAAAAATACCTATGAGCATATCACTACCTACTTCAAACGCTTCCCTGAGGGAAAATATGCAGCAAGTGCACGCGGTTTACTACGTCGTTGTTTTGGCTGAGTGGAAATACCGAACTTCTGACCAGCGAACTCGCATGGCAAATCAATCATCCTGAATCCAAATACTATAATTTAGAGCTCGATAATCTAGCCTTTGAAATGGATCGCCATGTTTTTCAAAGCCGCTCATTCAATCCAAAAAATCTAAAAGATCCCTTCTTTCTGGCCATTTCAGATTTAATGCAAATGCGTCAGGCAACCTCGGCAGAAGATAAAGTCTTAAGCTGGTCTGAACTCAACAACCAAAAAACACTATTTAAGAGTCAGCCAGAACTGTTCCAATACCTACAAGCCAATCACTTATTCTTTGTGCAGAATAAGCCAGCCGAAGCTTTAAAATATTTGCCAGAACATTCCTCTAATTCAATCAATAGTTACTTCAACTCAGTCAAATATTGTTAAAAGGTCGTATTTTAGAAGAACTCGGACAAACTCAAAATGCGCAGCAGTATTGGGAAGGCTGGCTTAGTCACTCGAAAGGAGTTGAACAACGTGGCTTATTTGAGCTGATGTTATATCCACATTATGCCCAACAGCAAAGCGCAAACCTATTCATCGGTTCAGATGCTAAAATCAAACAAGCTTCATTGCAAAAAAGCTTTATTGAAAATGAAGCCAATGAAAAAAGCTTAATGCAAATAGTACAGAGCAAAGCTTCAAGTACCGATCAAAAAAATTTAGCATTATATAAAACTCTGCAAAAGTCATTGGTACATCAAAACTTTAAACTGTTTAATCAAGCCTTCGTACTGCTGCCACAAGATGCCGCGAAGTATAAATATGACTCAGAAACATATCAAAACTATAAAAATCAACCGCCCTTCAGTGATTTCATTTGGGCAGGAACAAAAATTACGCCGCAAATGCAATGCCCTGACTTATTCAGCCTGACTCAAAAACTTGAGAATTCACCTCAAGATTTAAAACTCCGACTTTGTTTGGGAGAATATGCGCGCTCGCCTCAGGGCTACAACATAAGCTATGTCACCGCTTTAGAAAAAGAAACCGCTCGCTTCCAAGGTGCAATTTTTGCCCGTGGCCAAGTATATAAAGACATCATCAAATCCAATTCTGTACCCGATTTAGAAGCTTATGCTCTTTATCGTTCAATCATGTGTTATTCACCAAGCGGGATGAATGACTGTCAGGATGCAGAAGTTGAAAAATCCACCCGTAAACAATGGTTCGACCACATTAAACGCGACTATCCAAGTACCTCTTGGGCACAATCTTTAAAGTATTACTGGTAAGACGTATATGTTGAAGCAGTTTTTTTCAGTTGTTATGACATTGATCTGTATGCTGAGCATCATGGCTTGTCAGCCGAGTCTGTCAGCGTCAACATCTGGTCAGGTAGATGCAGAAGACTATGATGCATTTTGGATTTGGGGCAATATTTCATCTGCACCGTATTTAGCAAAAGCCAAAGAACTGTATATTTTACAGGGTGAGTTTAGGCTTGACCGGCGCACGCATCAGCCCCAACACCTTTACCAAGGGGTATCAGTGCTCAATATCCCCCATCAAAAAGTCTGGCTTGTGTTCCGCAATCATCATTTAAATTGGTCAAAAAACGAAATTGATATTATTTCAAAACGCATTCGACAATGGGAAAAAAAAGGCAATTATCTTCAAGGCATACAAATTGATTTTGATGCCAAGACACAAAATCTTCACGCTTATGCCCTGTTTCTAGCTCAATTAAGACAGCAGCTTCCTGCAAAATACAAACTCAGCATCACCGGCTTGATGGACTGGAGCAATATGCAGGATGCCAAAACGCTTCTATTATTCCGCAATAACATCAATGAAATGATCATTCAAACTTATCAAGGCTCAACGACCATTCCGAATTATGAAGCCTATCTGCATAAAATTTCCAAACTGAATCTGCCGTATAAAATTGGCGTAGTACAGCGCGGAGAGTGGTATCCCAAATTGAATTTCAAAGAAGATCCAAACTTTCAAGGTTATGTTGTTTTTCTTTTACGCAATTCACCTACACCGTAAATACCATTAAAAAATAGGAGGCTTTTTAAATGAATGCCTTGTATTTATACCCTAAACGCTCTAAAATTCACGCTTCGCAAATATTGCGGCACAACTCCGGTTGTGACTCCTTGCCCTTAATAATTACGTTATGGGCTGTATAATCCGTAAGGAGCTGACAATGCGTCATTACGAAATCGTACTTTTAGTACACCCAGATCAAAGCGATCAAGTGGTTGGTATGGTAGAACGCTATATCTCTCACATCAAAGATGCTGAAGGTCAAATTCACCGTCTTGAAGATTGGGGCCGTCGTCAATTGGCTTACCCAATTAACAAAATTCATAAAGCGCACTACATTTTAATGAACGTTGAATGTGGTCAAACTACGCTTGATGAGCTTGAAGAATTGTTCCGTTACAACGATGCAATCATTCGCAGCTTAATCATCCGTCGTGAAAACGCTATCACTGAAGAGTCACTATTGGCTAAGAGTGCTGAAGAAAAACGTGCGCGTAAAGCTCAACGTGAAGAAGCACAACAAGCTCAAGACTCTGCTGAAGCATAAGGAGAACATAACATGGCACGTTTCTACCGTCGTCGCAAGTTCTGCCGCTTTACAGCTGAGAACGTTACATATATCGACTACAAAGATATCGACACTTTAAAACAGTACATCACTGAAAACGGCAAGATTGTTCCTAGCCGTATTACAGGTACTAAAGCTCGTTACCAACGTCAATTGGCGCTTGCTATCAAACAAGCTCGCTACTTGTCTTTGATCCCTTACACTGACAATCATAAGTGAGGTTGAGCTGTGGATATTATCTTATTACAACGCATTAAAAACCTTGGTAAATTAGGCGATAAAGTTTCAGTTAAAGCTGGTTACGGCCGCAACTACCTTATCCCTCAAGGTCAAGCAGTAGCAGCTACTGAAGCTAACACTGCCGCTTTTGAAGCTCGCCGCGCTGAACTTGAGAAAGCTGAAGCTGATGTTTTAGCTGCTGCTCAAGCACGTGCTAGCCAATTAGACGAAGTTAACATCGTGATCACTGCGAAAGCTGGTGACGAAGGTAAACTATTCGGTTCTATCGGTACTCGTGACATCGCTGACGCGTTAACTAATGCTGGTCTAGCTGTAGACCGCGCAGAAGTTCGTTTGCCAAATGGTGCGCTTCGCAACACTGGTGAATTCAACATCGCAATCCAATTGCATCATGATGTTGCTGCTGAAGTTCTCGTTACTATCGTAGCTGAGTAATTTTCTGCAAAAAAAAGAGCATGCTTTTGCATGCTCTTTTTTTATCTTTAATTTTTGCATATTTTTCATTTAAAGCTGTTCAGCTTGATGCTGAGCTTAATCATTCATTTCTGCTTGAGCGAAAATATCTATTCGCATTTCAACCCCAATAGCGGGTATGATTTGCCTTGCAATGATGATTGAAATTACGCTTCCATACCCCATTTTCATTTAAGCACTGACTGTATTAAAAATCAGGGATTTATATGTCACAGGCGATTGCCAGCACGAAAGCAGAACTTAAAAATAGCGAATCAGGCCAGCTGAAAGAATTCCGCACGCCTCCGCATAACCTTGCAATCGAACAGGCGGTATTGGCAGCGCTAATGACCGTTGCTGAGTCATTCGAACAAGTCGGCGATGTGCTGACAGAAAATGATTTTTATGCCACACGCCATAAATATATCTTCCGCGCGATTGATCAGCTTTCTAAAGACAGCTCTCCTTATGATGCCGTTTTGGTGCATGACTGGCTGACCAAGCAAAACCTGCTGGATGCCATTGGCGGTGAGGAATACCTCATGCAGCTGATGTCTGACTCCCCTTCCAGTTTCTACAATTTAGAAACCTATGCCAATAAAATTAAAGAATTTTCTACTTTAAGAAGCATGATTAAAGTCAGCTCAGAAATTCTGCAAAATGCCTATGACACCAAAGGCCGCACAGTCAGTGAAATTTTAGATCTGGCCGAAACCAATATTTTTTCCATTGCCGAGCAGCATAACAATAACGCGAAAGCGCAAGGCCCAAAACCCATTAACAGCGTTGTCGCTGATGTATTTGATAAATTAAACGAACTGTCTCAAATGGAAGGCAGTATCACCGGTTTAACCACCGGCTTTGTAGAGCTGGATAATAAGACCTCAGGCATGCAGGCAGGTGACTTGATTATTGTCGCTGCCCGTCCATCGATGGGTAAAACCACCTTTGCCATGAATTTGGTTGAAAGCGTGCTGTTTAATAATAATTTGCCCGCACTGGTTTATTCAATGGAAATGCCGGCAGACTCTATTGCCATGCGTTTGATCTCTTCTTTTGGCCGCGTTCATCAAGGCCATCTGCGTGCCGGTAAAATGGATGCGGATGAATGGTCCAAAGTGACCAGCACCATTGTGCATTTGCAGGAAAAAAACCTGTATATTGACGATTCATCCGCCCTGCCGCCGACAGAATTGCGTTCCCGCGCGCGCCGGATTGCCAAAATGCACGGCGGCAAGCTGGGCTGCATCATGGTCGACTACTTGCAATTAATGAAAGTGCCTGGCATGGGCGATAACCGTGTCGGCGAGATTTCGGAAATTTCTCGAAGCCTCAAAGCATTGGCCAAAGAAATGCAATGCCCTGTCATTGCCCTGTCCCAGCTTAACCGTGCGCTGGAAAACCGTCCAAATAAACGCCCCGTGATGTCGGATTTACGTGAATCCGGCGCAATCGAGCAGGATGCCGATTTGATTATGTTTATTTACCGTGATGAGGTTTATAACAAAGAGTCAAAAGAAGCAGGTACAGCAGAAATTATCATTGGTAAACAGCGTAACGGCCCGATTGGTACGGTACGACTTGCCTTTGAAGGTCAATATACGAAATTTAGCAACTTATCACCTGAGTTTTATGCTCAGTATGATGATGAAGAGTAAAACTTAAAATTCGATTACTGTGAAACTATGGCTTATAACCAAAACTTAATCCACTTGATCAGCCTTTCCCACATACTTTTAAACACTGGTCGTACATGATCATTATTTTCAACAGATGATGCTGGGAAAGCTTCTCTGAGTTTTTTACAGGTTGGATATTGTTTTTGGATTTTGGCTAAATAATATTTTTGGTCATGCTCAATAAAACCATCCAAGATGCCTACCGTTTCATTATTCCTATGCATACAATTCGATGTTTCTTTATTCCAAGCTAAAAATGGCGCTATAGGCTTGGAAATGCTTACTCGATCATTTTCACAATTTAATTTCGCAAATGAAACGATTTGATATTCGTCAGCATTGTTTCCATCTGGCGTATAGGCCAAGCCAATAATGATTTGCTCTTTTGGAATATGTTGAATTGCAAATGAACTGTGCCATTGCTTAGGTTTCGAATAGCGAAATGCATCTAAGCCCGATCTAAAAATAAATTTTTCAGCACTTAGATCAACCACAGTGTTGGGCGTATTGAGCTGTTTTTCTGTAGCCGATTGAAAGCGCGCAATAAATACGTCTTGTGGCGTATGTGGTGCACACGCAAAACTCCGTTCTATCGAAAATAAGAGTACCATAGAAAAATAAAGAAATTTTCGAACAAAAAGGTAGTCAGATTCAATTTTCAAAATTTAATTTCTCAATGGAATACTTTTCATCTGATATCAACATGCAACTATAAGGAAGTTATTGAATCTAAATTATTTTCTAAAACCTCTTAACTATTTTTATAAATTCAATAACTTACCTTTTTAAATGTTATTTCGCTAACGCAGTTTTTAAAGCTGCAATATTTGCACGCCAATCATCATAATACTCAGTTTCACCCCAAAGCTCATTTAGCTCTGAATCATCACTTAAAACCAAATCTAAAGCTGTTCGAGCTTTTTCTAACAATTCTGGTGAAGGCTCAATTTTTACTGTATTTACCCATTCATCAATTTGAGCGGTATAGGCATCTGCCTGAGTTCCTTTACCCAATAATTTTGCGATAACTTCAACTGCAGCAATGATAACTGAAGCGTCATCAGCTTCAAGATACTCGTCTTTATTTTCTATAGCAGACTCAAAAACTTTTGCGAGTACTGCATCATCCTGTGCATTTTCTAATTCGTAGACCCAATCAGCTGCGTCATCATTTCCAAATGGTTCGTGTGACCAAGCACCCATAATCCTGCCTCTTTCTTTATAGTCAATTTTCAATATGATAAATGATCATACACAACAATTTGCTAGCTTCATCGTCTAAATTTATGTCCGTTGTTACAACATTTTAAGTATTCAAAGCATTTATAAATGCTTATTTTATTTTCCCGATTTATTTACAAATATTGATGAAAAACACAAATGCGCATGTCTATTTAGATTTGATAGGTCTACAATATTGCTTGATTTAAAGCGCTGCATATAGCAATAGCTGTGAATCAAACCGATATCTTTTACCAAATGGTACAAATCTCTATTTGTCATTCCCAAGGAGTAACAAGGGTGCGTCAAGCAACAGTTTATATTGATCAAGAAGCGCTTCAATATAATTTAAACCGTGTCAAACAACTTGCCCCAACCGCTAAAATCGTCAGCATGGTGAAAGCCAATGCCTACGGACATGGAGTCGAAGCTTGCTTAGCCGCCTTAAGTTCATCCGATGCCTTTGGTGTTGCTTGCCTTGAAGAAGCCCTAGAAATTCGTGAATTGGGTTATGAACAGCCTATTACATTAATTGAAGGTATTTTCTCTGACGATGAAATGCAAATCATCATTGAGAAAAAAATAGAATGTGTCGTACATCACCAGCAGCAGCTGGATTGGCTGCTTGCACATAAAGATGCCTATATTGCTCAGGGCTTGAAAGTTTGGGTAAAACTGAATAGCGGCATGAACCGTTTAGGCTTTAAAGTCCCTGAAATTATTGACGTGATTAATTCACTGAAAGCAGAAGGTTTTACGTGTGTTTTGGCTATGCACTTTGCCAATGCTGATGCGGAAAATCATCCTTTAAATGAACAGCAAAAAAACCAATTTTTAGATGTTAAAGAAGCCTGTGCTCCAATCATGGGTTCTTGCTGCAACTCTGCCGCTATTTTCAAATGGCCTGAACTGAATTTTGATTTTGTTCGTCCTGGCATTATGCTTTACGGCGCATCGCCTTTTGCCGATAAAACTGTACATGACCTAGACATAAAACCAGTCATGACATTTACAGCAGAAGTTATTGCACTCAATACAATTCAAGCTGGTGAATCTGTGGGCTATGGTTCAACCTTTGTTGCAGATCAAGCTATGGACCTTGCTATTGTTTCTATTGGTTATGGCGATGGCTATCCACGCGCATTTCCAAAACAAAATTATGTAGCGGTCAATGGTCAGCCAACTCGTGTCATAGGCCGTGTCGCGATGGATATGATCGCTATTGATGCAACTGGTTTAAAAATAAATTTAGGCACTGAAGTTGAACTTTGGGGCAAAAACCGTTTAGTGGACGATGTAGCAGAAGCCAATGGCACTATTGGCTATGAACTGCTTTGCCGTTTAAGCGCACGTCCTGTTCGTAAGCTTAAATAATCCTATATAATAAAAAAGCCCAGCATGTGTCTGGGCTTTTTTATTTATGCTTTTATAAATTATTCAAAATAATCTTGCGTCGGCACAGGAAGCTCCTGCAAACCGCGTTTTAATAATGCAGACCATTGTTTACTGATATTTGAAAAATACGGATCTTCTTCATAAATACGTTTGCCAATGGGAACTTTTAGACTGTCTTTATCATAGACCAGCGCATCTAAAGGCAAGCCCACAGATACATTGGAGCGCAGCGTTGAATCAAATGAAATTAAGGCGCAGCGCAAAGCTTCATCCATCGGCATATCATAATGCAGCGCCCGGTCTAAAATCGGTTTGCCATATTTACTTTCACCTATTTGAAAGAATGGCGTATCTGAGGTTGCAGAAATAAAATTCCCTTGCGGATAGACATTATACAGCTGCATGACTGCGCCTTGAATTTGCCCCCCGACCAGCAGACTGCAGTAGTAATTGCTTTGTTCCACGGTATCTGACGTGACATCCGCAATGACTTTACGCAAAGTGTGGCCGACCAGTTCTGCAATTTCAAACATAGTATTTAAACTGTACAAATTCGGTTCCTGCTTGGTTTCCAGCTGATTTTGCAAGTGCCCGATAACGGCCTGTGTCGTCGCTAAATTTCCAGAAGTTTGAATCACAATCATACGCTCGCCCTCTATGCCAAAAGTATAGAGCTTGCGGAAAACGGAAATATGGTCTACCCCAGCATTGGTTCTGGTGTCACTGATAAACACCATTCCATCTTTTAAGCGCAATGCACAGCAATAAGTCATTTCCTATCCTTTCTTCCTAACAGCTGAGTACCTGAACTATAGAGTTCATGGACTCAAAGCCTCCTTTTTCACGTACGCCGCGAACTGGCGCGACATCCCAGTAATCCCGCCCGATTGCCACATAAATATGTGAATTGGGTGTAAACAGCTGATTACTGACATCAAAACAATACCACGCATTCTGTAAAAATACTTCTGCCCAGGCATGGCTTGCCAAATGCATCGTCTGAGGCACAAACAAATAACCTGACACATAACGGGCGGGCAATCCTAGATATTTGCACATTGCAATAAACACATGGCTATGATCCTGACATACCCCCTGCCTGCAGCTGAATGCCTGAATTGCTGAAGTATTGACCGATGTTGTGTGCGGCATATAGGGAATATAATCCAGTACCGCGCGCGCTAAGCGGATGAGGCATTCATGCCGAAGCGCGGACACATGCGACAGCGCAAATTGCTTCATTTCCTCATTGCATAAAGTGCTTGCGGTCGGCTGCAAAAACAGATGGGGATTCAGCGGATTCAAAGCGCCAAATTGGCTATCTGGATTCATTTCCACCAGCCCTTGCGCCATGATGGTCATTTGGCTATAAGGCTCCCGCTGCGAGCTGGTCAGCCAAATATTGCTGAATGCATCCTTCTGAGTTCCCTTCTGCCCAGGAATGCTGATATCCCAATGATGCACGTGCTGATGCGTATTCGTCGATGGAATCATCTTAATGTATTGAATGCTGCTCTGCACAGGCGCACTGTAGGAATAATGCGTTTGGTGATTCACCATTAATTTCATGCATCCGCCTCAAACATGGTTTGGATGTGGTCGCTAAATTGATACAGCTGCACGCTGCAAGGCGCCGTTTCCAACTCTGACAAGGCCTCTATCAAACCATTCCAGCCAACTGCTGTTAAAGCGGCGGCCAGATGCTTAATTTTATCCATTGTCAGCCGTGCATCTTGATTCAGGCGGAATTGACGGTCTAAATCCTCCACGCATTGCCCTAAACTGAAAAACAGGAAGACCGCCTCCGATTCAGCTGAAAGCACCTCATGGCAGTCTGCCGCCACATCACAGATATAGCCTGCATTTTCACTTGCATTTTGAATCAGCTTATTCAATTCCGCATAGCCTTGCGCAGACAGGACCCCGCGCAAATCTAAAATATTGTTCTGCGCATACTGAAACTGTGAAATAAAGGAGATGGACTGCTGCGGGTCTAAAACCAATTCATTCAAAGAACTGGCATCAAATGCCGGCAGGCAAAAGGCATGTGCATAATCACGGGCGGCCTCGTCCTCCTGAAATGGAAAAATGCTGCATAAATACTGTGTGCGTGTTAAATAACGGCCTAGCCAAAAAATATGTTCAGCATTGCTGTTTAATAAAATCATTTCCGCCCCTTGTATGAAGTTCTAAGAATGCAGATTGTCGACAATCCAAGTGTCCTTAATGCCGCCGCCTTGAGAGGAATTCACCACCAGCGAGCCGGCCTGCATGGCTACGCGGGTTAACCCGCCCGGAACAATCTCCGTGCGGTATGGTGAACTCAGCACAAATGGCCGCAAATCGATATGACGCTCTGCAGCGCCAAAATTCGTCAGCGTAGGGCATACCGACAAGTCTAAAGTCGGCTGAGCAATGTAAAGATGCGGCGACGCAAGCACTTTCTCTTTGAAAGACGCAATCTGCTGCCGTGACGCCTGCGGACCAATCAGCATGCCGTAGCCGCCTGAACCTTGCGCTTCTTTCACGACAAGCTGATCCAAATGGGCAATCACATAATCAAGGTCCTGCTGCTCGCGGCATTGATAGGTTGGAACATTCTTTAAAATAGGCTGTTCAGCCAAATAAAAGCGGATCATCTTATCGACATAAGGATAAATCGATTTGTCGTCTGCTACGCCAGTCCCGGGTGCATTCGCCAATACAACATTGCGGCTTAAGTAAGCGGACATCAGTCCGGCAACCCCAAGTGTGCTGTCTGGCTTAAAGCACAGCGGGTCTAAAAATGCATCGTCGACCCGTCTATAAATTACATCAACCTGCTGCCGGCCTTTGATGGTTTTCACATAAACTTTATCGTTTTCTACAAAAAGGTCACGTGATGTCACCAAGGGTACATCCATTTCCCTTGCCAAAAAGGCATGTTCATAATATGCGCTGTTATAGCGGCCAGGCGTCAGCAATACAATAAAGGGATGATCGCTATAGGCATTTTCCGCCAGCACTTCCTTGAGTAATTTCGGATACTGCTCAATGCCTAGAATTTTGCTTTGCCTGCATAAATCCGGCATTAATTTTTGGCTGATTTTGCGGCTTTCCAGCATATAAGATACGCCGGACGGCGTTCTTAGATTATCCTCCAGCACATAAAACTCACCGCGGTTGTCCCGAATGATATCTATTCCGCTAATTTGACTGTAAATATTTCCTTTCAGCGCATGCTGATACATATGCGGCTGATAAGCCTCATGAGTCAACACCTGCAATTCAGGCACAATGCCTGCTTTTAAAATATCCTGCTGATGATAAATATCATGTAAAAACAGGTTTAAAGCTTTCACGCGCTGGGCGCTGCCCGCTGCAATTGTATTCCATTGCTTTTTTGCAATCACCCGCGGAATTAAATCAAAAGGAATGGTGCGCGCCGCACCCTGTTCATCCCCATAAACAGTAAATGTAATCCCCTCATATAAAAAATGTTCTTTAGCGCGCAAATTCAGTTCATTTAATTCATCTATCGTATGCTGAGACAGCCAATGTTCAATTCGGCTGCAAGCTTCGCCGCAAATTGCCTGATCATCGCGCATTTCATTAAAAAAACTGGATTTTAAATGCTCAAACAGCGCGTATGATTTTGCAGCCGCAGAGTCTTGGGTTAAAGTTAAATCCCCCCCTATACGGCCTGTGGCTGTATCGGCTGCATACACCTCTAATGCAGCGCTGGAAGTTGTATCTTGATTTTCTTTCAGCATACCAACCTCATTCATTGTTCTTAATTGTAAGTTAGATAAAGCAATTAGCATGCCACTCAAACTGGCTGGCGCTTCGTCTATTTATTAATCAAATCAATTTGCGCTGCAAGTGCATTGCTGTACCAACATGTTTCAAAATATAGACCTAAAAATTGATGAAATACTTGCGCTGGATTTATAGATTTCATATTGTGTATAACGACCAATTTTCAAATTACCTGAACGCTTTCATCGACTATGCCCTCACAAGAAAAAGAAACATCTAATAGCCTCTATCGACAGTGGCAAATTCTTTCACGCCTCTCCATTGGAAAATGGATGGGTACCCGTGAATTGCAGGAAATTTTAGTCCGTGAAGGCATCGACATCAGCCTGCGCACTATTCAGCGTGATTTAAATCAAATCTCGCAGCGTTTTCCAATTGAAAGCAGCAAAACGTCGCCTCAGGGCTGGCGCTGGCGTTCTGATGCGCCGATTCAGAGCTTGCCGCACATGACCAGCTCACAGGCCGTCACCTTTATGATGGTGGAAGAGCATTTAAAGCATTTGCTGCCGCCCAGCCTCATTGAAGAAATGAACCCATGGTTTGATTTGGCGCGCCACAGCCTTTCGACACAGAATAATGTCCGCCAATGGATTAACCGTGTCCGGATTGTGCCTGCAACACAACCTTTAATACCGCCGCTGGTAGAAAAAAATGCGCAACAGGCCATTTACGAAGGCCTGCTTCAAGACAAGCAGCTGGAATGCATTTATCAGGGGCGCGGTCCAGCCAGTGAAGAAAAAACTTATATTTTAAACCCGCTGGCATTGGTGCAAAAAGGTGCAATTATTTATTTAGTCTGCACAAGGCATGACAAAACAGATATTCAAACTTTTGCCTTGCACCGTTTTAAATCAGCAAATGTACTGAATTCACGCGCCTTGCACCCTGTTAATTTTGATATTGATGCGTATATTGAATCCGGAGCCTTAGGCTTTCGCGTCGATTTCAGCAAGCCGACAGAAAACGTGCATTTGAAACTGCTGATGAAAGATCAAGAAGCTTATTATTTTGAGGAAACGCAGCTCAGCAAAGATCAGATTATAGAAAAGCGTGAAGAGGGCCTTAGCAGTGTCTCTGCCACAGTCCCCTATACTTCACAGCTGGTATGGTGGCTGCGCAGCTTTGGCAACCGAATTCTTCAGATTGAGCCTATAGAGGTCTCAGATGCAGTCCGCCAAATTGAACCTCATTAATATGCAGCTGGAAGAAATGCCGTCCTAGAACTGCAAATGCCTTGATTTGCGCAGCAGAAATAAGAAAAGTCCCAACAGTGCGGGACGATAATTTCTTAGAGTAGTTTTTATGATTTTTTTACAGTGCGCCTTGTGAAATGCAGCAACAGCGCGTGTACCCGCACTGCCGTCTGCATGCTAAGTTCAGCCGCTATGTTCATTGCATGCATCGGCAAGCCAATTCTGCATTGTTATAGCGAATGGATTTTTTCGTCATCTTGGAATCCTCTTAACTATGAAAGTATTTTTAATGTAAGAGATTTTCCTGCGGCTGTGAAATCATAAGATTTGCATTATTTAACAATTTTTTTTATTAGCAGATTAACTCATTTTATCATTCAAATTAACCATAAAGCACTCGGATCAATTTTTAAGCTAAACACATGGTTTACCTTGAAAATTGTTGCATTGCGTTAACAAGCGGATGCTTCTGCTTCATTTTTTATCTTGGCGCATTTATAGTCTGATCATCAGCGTCAGAAAGTTAGATAATAATGCCAGATACATCACAAGCTATTCGCCATAAATTGCTGAATACATTTTTTTCCCGCCATTCTATTTGGTTCGCCTGTATTTTTATTGCACTGCTGATCACCACCTTTCATGTTGGCTATCAGCCGCACTATATTTATTATTTCCTCCCTGAAACACTGCTCAACAGCATCTGGGTCATTACTGCACTGCTCAGCCTGTTAGGCTTATACGATGTCCTGCAAAATAAGCATTCTATTTTAAAAAATTACCCCATCATCGGGCATTTCCGCTTTATTTTTGAAGAATTCCGTCCAGAAATCCGCCAATACTTTATCGAATCAGATCAAGATGCCCTGCCATTTTCGCGCATGCAGCGCAGCCTTGTCTATCAGCGCGCAAAAAATGAAAATGCCGACAAACCCTTTGGTTCAATCATTGATGTGTATCAGGAAGATTACCGCTTCATGACCCACTCAATTACCCCTTGCCCGCCTGCAAACACCGATACCTTCCGCATCACCATTGGCAATTCCCAATGCAGTCAGCCGTACAGCGCATCCATCTTTAATATTTCCGCGATGAGTTTCGGCAGTTTAAGCGCCAATGCCATCCGTGCTTTAAACAAGGGCGCCAAGCTGGGCAACTTTTATCATGACACTGGCGAAGGCAGCATCAGCCCTTATCATTTAGAACATGGCGGCGATATCGTCTGGGAACTCGGCAGCGGCTATTTTGGCTGCCGCACCCTCGATGGAAAGTTCGATCCTGTACGTTTCGCAGAACAGGCTAAACTTCCGCAGGTCAAAATGATTGAAATTAAAATGTCGCAAGGCGCGAAACCCGGCCATGGCGGCATTTTGCCTAAAAATAAAATTTCCGCTGAAATTGCAAAAATTCGAGGCGTCAGCCGCGAACATGACTGCATTTCCCCTTCCAGCCATTCCGCCTTCACTACGCCAATTGAAATGATGCACTTTATTCAAAAGCTGCGTGAATTATCCTTAGGCAAACCCGTCGGTTTTAAACTCTGCATTGGTCAGCCTTGGCAATTCATGGGCATTGTTAAAGCCATGCTTGACACCCAAATTGTGCCTGATTTTATTGTAGTCGATGGTTCCGAAGGCGGCACTGGCGCTGCGCCCATTGAATTGATCAATCATGTCGGTACGCCATTGCGTGAAGGCCTGCTATTTGTACACAATACTTTAGTTGGGGCTGGATTGCGTGATCAAATTAAAGTCGGCGCCAGCGGCAAGATCATCAGCGCTTTTGACATCGCCAGCACCATGGCCATCGGCGCAGATTGGGTCAATTCTGCACGCGGCTTCATGTTTGCCGTCGGCTGCATTCAGGCGCAAAGCTGCCACACCAACCAGTGCCCTGTAGGCGTCGCCACCCAAGACAAAGACCGCCAAAAAGCCATTGATGTGCCGTCTAAGGCGATGCGGGTCTTTAACTTCCACCGCAACACCATGCATGGCTTATCTGAATTGATAGCCTCTTCGGGACTTAAACACCCTGCCGATATCAAAGCCCATCAGTTGGCGCAGCGGATTAACGACCGCGAAATTAAAAACTATGCGCAGCTGCATTTTTGGTTAAAGCCCCGCGAACTGCTGGATTGTGAAAATAAAGATGCAGAGAATTTTTATTTCCGCATGTGGAATTTAGCTTCTGCAGATAAGTTTTGAGGCATTATCACCAAGCAATCAAAAGCAGACAATAGGCTGCTTTTGATTGCTTAACGCCACAGCAGGCAGATCAATAATAGCCTTTGCCGCTGTGCGCATGCAAAAATGCAGGAATTAAGCCCGTGAGCGCAGCCCGGATATCCGCCCGCTCATTAATCAGCTGATGAGAACCTTCTTCCAGCATCAACAGCGTCTGCAAACGGAATTTGCGGCGGATAAACTCAATGTTATAGCGCCAATCCACGGTCTGATCCTGCGCACCCTGTGCCAGCCATACTGGAATGCGGCAAGCGGGGCGCTCTTCCATCTCCTGCATCCATTTAGACATGGCCAGAATCCAATCCATCCCCATCATTCTCGGCTGCAGCGGATCTTTTAAGCGGACAAAGCGTAAAAATTCAGGGTTATGATTATTGCGCCTAAAATGACGCGGCACTTCCCGTTTAATTCTGCGGATAATGCCAAGGCCAACCGAATTATGCCACCAAGCTGTTTTCGCCGGACGGATTAACGGTGACAGCAGCAGCACACGATTCACATACGGATTTTCACGGCGTTCCGCAAATTCCAGCAAATGATGCAGCCAAATAGCGCCTCCCGTACTTTGGCCAATTCCCAGCCAAGGCTGCGGCAATTGATCCGCAAGGCGGACATATTGGTGCACAGCATGCAAGACTTGCTGATAGTGGTCAAAATTTTGAATACTGGCAGGCGAGCCATTGCTTAAGCCATGCCCCGGCAAATCATAGGTCAGTACACTAAAGCCCTGTTCTAAAATTTCACGGATAATCGGCTGATAAATGCCGCTATGTTCTAAATAGCCATGCAGCAGAAATACCGTCCCTTTTATTTTTTCATCCGCAGATTCAAATTTCGGCTGAAAAACCTGCACATGCAGCTTAAACATCGGCATTTCTATATAGCCTTGCCAATGCTCGCAGTTTAGGCCGTCTAATGCATACAGACGGCGGTATGACTGTATTTCCAAAGAAGGTGAATAAGGCTGATTCAGGTTCAGCGCTTCCAGCAATAAGGGGGTGGTTTCTCGGCTGGGAACAGGCAGATCCAGCTGCTTTAAAATGGATGGATTCAAAAACGGGATATCAGCCATTAAGGCACCTCACGGCATTCAGAGCCAAACCACATATCGCGCATGGTTGCCAGCATTTCATAATTTGCGCGTCGGCTATGATCATAATTTTTCTCACTGGGCTGCCAGCGGGTCATTTCAGATGGCATCGGCGCTTCAATAGGAATCGTTTCAATGCCATTCAAAGCAAATAAACGGCGAGTTCGCGGCATATGGTATTGATCTGTAATTAAGATCACCGTCGGCGCACCGCCTTTCTTCTGCAAGAGCAATGAACTGAAGCGGGTGTTTTCACAGGTATTCATGCTGCGGTCTTCTAATAATTTTGCATCAACATTATGCTGCTTTAACCAGCTTTGCATATAAGGAGCTTCTACACCGCTCAATACAATCGGCAATTGATAATCTTTTTCTACGGCCAGTGTGGTTTCCAAACGCAGCCGGGTATAGTTGTTGACTACAATATCTTTGCCATTTTTATCTAAAGTCAAACCGCCGCCCAATACAACTATGGCATAAGGTGCAGACTTCACTTCTGTCTTTTGCTGGTTTTGATCATGAATTAGAGCAATGTCTTTAAAAATTTGCTCATCAACCGGTTCAGATGCAGGCTGTTCTACTTTGTGTGTTTTCAAAAAATCAACATATTGCGCCATCAATTCTTGATTTGCAGAACTGTTCAGTTCCAGCAGCTCTTTCACTTTTTGCGCAGCGTCTGGAGGATCTTCTATGTTTGCTTCTGATGCAGAACTCGCTAGCAGCGGCACAGCTGGCTTCTCTTTTTCATCCGATTCTTTTTGCTGGTCATCTTCAATTAAAGCTTGCAGCGCTTTATAGCGTGCTTGAATTAAAGTCAAATTCTGAGAATTATCCGACTGGATCGCTTCTTCCATGACTGTTAAGTAGGATTGACGCGCAATCCACATGTCAGAACCCGGTTCATAGCTGTCCTGATCACTCAGCGCCGCCAATTTTTGACTTTTTGCAGCAACTTCATTCACTTCAACTGGAACAAAATAATTCAGGCCTTTCACAATCAGCTGAGAATAAAACGGGGTATAGATAAAAACCATCAGGCAGGCCAACAGCACAAACAGCACAGCGGCTATTTGCACCAATCGAACCATCCAATGTTTTTTTTTCATCATTTGTCCTGATGCCATCCGCCGTTTTAGTGTGAGCAAATCATACCATTTTCATCAAACTGTACAGGTTCTGGCTCGAGTGCGATATTAAATTTTGCAAATACATCTTGCTGTACCGCATGGTACACGGCGCGCACATCATGCAGCGCAGCGTTATCATAATTCACCAGAACCAGCGCCTGTTTATGAAACATGCCCACCATATTCAGCTTTTTGCCCTTCCAGCCCGCCTGATCAATCAGCCAGCCAGCCGCGATCTTAACCTGATCATTTGGCTGAGGATAATGGGGCAAACTTGGAAATTGCAGCGCAATTTGGTCATATGCCTTTTGACTGATGATTGGATTTTTAAAGAAACTGCCTGCATTTGGGTATTCTGCAGGATCCGGCAATTTGCTTTGGCGGATACGAATAACCTGATTCTGCAAGTTTTCAGCCGTCAAATTATCTCCTACAGCAGTTTTCAAATCGCCATAATTCAGCTTCAAATCCGCTTTTTTCAGCAGCTTGAACGACACATGCGTAATGATATAGCGGTTTGGGTCATCTTTAAAAATACTGTGGCGGTAGCTGAATTTACAGTCAGATGCATCTATATCGATAAAAGTCTGCTCATTACGGTCATACACATGCACAGACTGAATGAACTCGCCAGCTTCTACCCCATAAGCGCCAATATTCTGCACAGGAGATGCGCCGACTAAGCCCGGAATCAAAGCTAAATTCTGCAAGCCAAACATATCATGCGCTGTCGTCCATAATACAAAGTCATGCCAAACTTGCCCTGCGCCCACACGCACCGTTGTACTCAGAGCATCTTCCGTTGCAACGTCAATGCCCTGAATATCCATATGCATCACCAGCGCATGGATATGCTCTGGCAAGAGCATGTTGCTGCCGCCAGACAAAATCAATAGATTTAGACTCTGCTGTTCAGCGTAATCAATAGCGCCGAGCAAATCATCTGTATTTTTAATTTGGGTATAGTGTGATGCCACCGAATTTAAACTGAGCGTATTAAAAGGCTTAAGCTGTACCTGTGTTTGAATCTTCATAACTTAAACCTTATTGCTCCGATTGCGGGTTAAATTGTTTTTGAAAGACTTGCACCCAAGCCTGACTGCTGGATTCGCATTGATTCAGCACATGCTCAAATCCCTCTTGACCGCCATAATACGGGTCAGGCACGGCTTGCTGAGGGTAATTTGAATCATGCTGGCTCATCAGTGAAATTTCAGCGCGAATCCTTGAGGCGCCAAACTCCTGCTGTGCCTGACGCATCAAGTGCTGGATGTTCTCTAAATTTTCATAATCCATCGCAAGAATTAAATCAAATTCAACAAAATCACGGTGAACAAGCTGACGGGCGCGCAAAGCAGATAAATCATAGCCGCGTTGTTTTGCATGCAGCTGACTGCGGCTGTCAGGCGCTTTATTCGGATGGTAATTGCTGGTTCCAGCAGAATCGATCATCACATTTAAGTTTGCTTCATCACAATAATGTCTGAGTACGATCTCCGCTGTCGGAGAACGGCAAATATTGCCTAAACACACACACAACACCTTATAGGGCGTTTCGGATGACATAACAACCTCAATGTACTTTTATTTCAAGCATCTTATGTTAAGTTATTTAGCAAATGAATCCTATATCAAGACTCAAGAATAATGTTCATTTAGGTATAAAAAATTAAGGATAGCCGCATGAGTAATTTTCAGTTTCAGACCGTCAGCAGCATTATTTCAGGACTTGGTTCAATTATTGAACTGAAAGCCTTACTCAATGAATTTAGCCCCAAACGCGTATTGCTGATCACCGATCCCGGCATGATTCAGCATCAGCTGCATTTGCCTATTCTAGAAATTTTAGAATCGCATCAACAGGACTACTCTATTTATTCCAATGTACAGGCTGACCCTGCAGAACCTATCGTGCTGAATGCAGTGCAATTTGCCAAAAAAGAAAAAATAGATTTGGTTCTCGGCTTTGGCGGAGGCAGCTCTCTGGATGTGGCAAAGATCATTGCCGTTTTAAGCCATCCTGAGCAAAAACAGCAAATTCAGGATTTATACGGCGTCGGCAATGTCAAACATCCGCGCTTGCCGCTGATTTTAGTCCCGACAACGGCTGGCACGGGCTCTGAAGTCACGCCAATTTCAATTGTAACGACTGGTGAAACCACCAAAACTGGCATTGTTTCACCAGTGCTCTATGCCGATGTCGCCATTTTAGATGCCAGCTTTACTGAAGATTTGCCCGCACACATTACTGCAGCGACAGGCATTGACGCCATGGTGCATGCCATAGAGGCCTACACCTCAAAAATCAAGAAAAACCCCTATGCTGATATGCTGGCTAAACAGGCGCTTCGCCTGCTGAACAAAAACTTGCCGCTGGTGCTGAAAAACAAGAGCGATATGGAAGCCCGCCAGAACATGCTGGTCGGTTCCATGCTGGCAGGCCAAGCCTTTGCCAATGCGCCTGTAGGCGCTGTGCATGCTTTGGCTTATCCTTTAGGCGGGCACTTCCACCTTTCGCATGGCCATACCAATGCACTGGTACTGACAGAAGTCATGAAATTCAATGCGCCTGCGGCTAAACAGCATTATGCAGAACTGATGCAATGGCTTGACCCGCACAGCACTGGCTGTACCGATGGCCTATGTGATTTATTTATTGATCATATGCAGAATCATTTAGACCGCAGCGGCTTAACACTGAAGCTGAATCAGCTCAATGTGCCTAAAAATACGCTGGAACAGCTTGCGGATGATGCGCTGCTGCAAACCCGCCTGCTGCAAAATAACCCGCGGGCCTTAGAAAAAGAGGATGCTTTGCATATTTATTCATCGATATATGAATAGTGTGTAATTATTAGATGAGTTTTGATTGTTTTAAAACACTTAATTATTCATTACTATTTTATAAAAATCAGAAACCTTATAGGAAATTTACTTAAGCCTGAACTTGGAAAAATGAAAGTAGAGGATGCATTCGCGCCAACTGCAATTGCTGGCGTTGATGTCAATATTAATAAAAACTGCTTTGGAACAGCCTCTGTCAGCTATGCCCACCTTTGCACTGCAGCCCAATGAAATGTCCTTGGTCAAACTGGACTAACCTCAACGGCGCCATGGGATATTCTTTTAGAAGGCCGCAGTAAAATAGAGATCAATCTGGTTTCATTTATCTAGGTACTCGCTATCGTTTTTAATCAATACTTTAACCCTTTGCTCCTTACAGGCATTCAATTTATTTGAATAGCTTTTTTTATGACGAACACCTCAATCTTGCTATTGAATGGCTGCATAAAATTCAGTACAACTGAATGAAGAGCGCAACTTAGCTAAAAATATGAAACCGCCTGTAAAAAATAAACATCTCTTTAAGTTCATTTTTCCGATCCAAACCCGCTGGTCAGACAATGACATGTACAGCCATGTGAACAATATTATGTATTACAGCTTTTTTGATACTGCGGCCAATGCCCTGCTCATTCAAAAAGCCGGCTTTCAGCTTCAAAACTCACCGATTATTGGCTTAGTGGTCAATTCATCCTGTAATTTTATGCAGGAATTGAGCTACCCAGAAGTGATTGAAGTGGGTGTCAGCATCGCTAAAATTGGCAATTCATCTTTAACTTATGACCTCGCCATTTTTAAACAAGGACAAAATGATGCCGCGGCACAAGGGAATTTTGTACATGTTTTCGTAGACCGCCAAACACGAAAAAGCACCCCGATTCCAAACGAAATGCGGGATGCGTTGCATGAATATTTATCGCCAGCTGCCGAGCTTATTTAAGCTGAATATTCTCCAGCTTGCCGTCAAAGGCCGCGAGCAGCGAATCCACCACCGGCTCATGATGTAAAAGTTCTGAAGCGCGCTGAAAAGCTTTCCCCTTGCGTTCATGCTGCAGTGCATAAGGCGTCAGCTGCTCCAGCTCTTCATATTTCACATCAAAACGCGTTGACGGCCATTGCGTATGCAGCGCCTGCTCAAGCAAATGCTGCATTTGCGTCACCAAACGCTCATATTGCGTTGGAACATGGAAAGTTGAAACACCGCCAATTTCACCCGTCATCAAGCCATGCTGTGCAAGCTCCTGCAACGCTGGCGATAATTCACTGCTTCTGAACCAATACTCCCACTTATCGACGGTCCACTCGCCTTCGAGCTGCTGAGGCTGCAGCTTCAAAATATCCTGCGGCATAAGGTTGGATGATTCTGACAGTTCAGGATCCAGCGCTGCTGCATGAGGCTCAGTAACGGCCTCAGCGCCTTGCAAATGCTGTTCAGTCACATCCTCTGCGTTTTCGGGTGCAGATGTATCTGTAACATGCAGCGTTATATCATCTAAAGGCGCAATGGCCTCAAACAGTAAATCTGAGCTTTCTTGCGCATTAACGCGCTGATCTTTTGCGTCTTGTTCAGGTTCCAATCCAAACAGTGCATCACCATTGCCGGCATCAAAAACAATTTGATCTGCTGCTGGCTGCGGCTCAGCTGCAGCAGCTGGCGTCTCCGGCGGCACAGGTTCATCTAAAAAATCATCTGAAGATGGATCATCAGATGCAGTTTGATGATGCTGGCCATCAAATTCATCGTCATCTGAATAATATTCTTCATCGATTTCTGAAACTGCTGGCGCTACTGAAGCTGCTGATAGCGGATCTTCGATCTGTACATTTTGATGAGATGACAGCTGTTCAGTCTGATTCAATGCGGCAGGCACAGGCGCCTGCATACTGTTCTGAACAGGCGCTTGAACTGCTGGAGCATTATTTTGCTGTACAGCCTGCGGTGCCGACACTAAGCGCTCATTGGACTGCATAGGGCGGAATGCCAGCATGCGCAGCACACACATCTCAAACCCTTGCTCTTGCGTCACCGCAATTTGCAGTTCTGCACGGCCTTTGCAGGCAATTTGATAATACAGCTGTAAATCCTGCGCAACGACCAGTTGCGAAAGCTGCATAATTTTGGCATTGATTTCTGCGCTGTATTTTAGGCTTAAATTCGGCAGATATTGCAGCATCGCCAATTCATGCAAGGTCGAAATCAGCTGATCCAATACTAAAGATACATCTAAAGCTTGCTGTCTAAATTGCAGCAATAATTCGCTGATGCGTTCTTTTTGATTTTGCTGAATGGCTGCGATCAAATCATAAATAATGGTTCGGTCAATCAGACCCAGCATTTCTTTGACATCTTGATGATGAACTTCGCCCTGTCCATACGCAATTGCCTGATCCGTCAATGACAATGCATCACGTAAAGAGCCTTGTGCAGATTCAGCAATTTGCCAAATGGCATCTTGCTCTGCTGAAATGCTTTCTTTTTCTAAAATTGCCGTCAGGTGCGATGTAATTTCATCTACGGCCAATGGACGCAGTGTAAATTGCAGACAGCGCGAAATTACAGTAATTGGGAGCTTTTGTGGATCAGTCGTCGCAAACAGAAACTTCACATGTTCTGGCGGCTCTTCCAGCGTCTTGAGCAAGGCATTGAAAGAATGCGTGGATAGCATATGCACTTCATCAATCAGATAGACTTTGAAGCGGCCTTGCGTCGGCGCATACGGGACGTTATCCAGTAATTCACGTGTATCTTCAACTTTGGTGCGCGATGCCGCATCAATCTCGATCAAATCGATAAAACGGCCTTCATTGACTGCTTTGCACGTTGCGCATACTTCACACGGCGTAGAGGTTACACCGGTTTCACAGTTCAAGCACTTCGCCAAAATACGCGCAATTGTGGTTTTGCCGACACCGCGTGTACCCGTAAATAAATAGGCATGGTGCAGGCGCCCGCGGTCCAGTGCGCTGGTTAAGGCACGGGACACATGGTTTTGACCAACCAATTCATTAAAATTGCGGGGACGGTATTTTCGCGCAAGTACTTGATACATGTATGCTCCTTTTCACATGCATAAGGATACTGTTTTTTTGGCTAAGAGTGAATGAAGATCTCAGTCTGTGGAAGTAATTCGATCGATTTTTTCAAATTTAACGACTTTAATATTGGATTTGTTTTTTAACATTCTGATTTAGCTGTTTTGCAAATTGTAAGATAAGTTTATTAGAAAATAATTTATTCACTAACGAATTGTTTTTTTGAAATTCTTTCCGACACTGTTCCCTCATCCGTACCTATTTGTATTCCAATACCTCTTATCTTAGAACCAGTTTGAGTAAATTCTTGGGTTACATAATGGTCCAATTTACTTTTATGAAATTTTGTACTTGGCCCCCAAAACTCACCAAGTCCCTGCCAAAAGCTATCACCTTGTGCAAATTCAATTGAATAATTACCAATTGGCAACATAATTTTTTCAATGCTTTGTCTTGGAACTTGCACAATCGCCATAATCGTATTATTCAATTTATTTCTAACAATAAAAACAGCATCTTTATTGTTAGATGCTTTCAATTGCACTGGCCCCAAAACTGAACCATCATCTGAATAACGGAGCATAACTTTAGCGACAAAAGGTTGGGCATTTTCGTTCAATTCAGCCTTATGTCTTTCATTGTCTTTTTCTATATTTTCTAAAGCATTTGGCTGATCGTTATTTTCAACAGATGAATATGATTTTTCTAATGCAACAGAATGGTTAACATTTTTATCAGCGAAAAGAAAATACAAACTTCCGACAATTACTGCCGCAATGATAAAACCAGAAAATTGCGAACCCATTTTTTTATTTCTATTAAAACTCACTATATGCTCAGCTTTTTAATTAACTACTATTTTATCAATACCTTATTAACTGCAAGAAAGCAACTCCCATCATATTTATACTTTCGTTAAGAGCCATAAGTGGTCAAGCATATAGTGAAGTTTCTGGACCTGTTCTAAGCTTAACTAAGCTCTAGCAAAAAATCATCCTGTACAGCATAAGGCTGCGCTGTTTGATCCATACGAATTTCCAGCAGTTGATTTTCCAAGTCCACAAAAATCATGTTGCGGGTTTTGACATTCAGTAATTCAAGCTGCGTATCATCCGTATCTTTAAACTTGAACTGCCCCTTTAATACTTCCACTTCATTATGGCCGCTTAAACTTTCACGGCGCAGCTCATAAGATTGATTAGCCTTTAGAACTAAATCCACCGCCATACCTGGGCAATCTTCACAGCGGGATGAACACCCCAGACAAGGTGTAGTACCGCTATATGAACCGGCCCAAATCGGTTTTTGCATTTCATGTTCGAGAGTTGTTTTGTCTTTGGCTTGTGACTGATTCGTATCCTGACAGCCGAATAATGCGCCAGTCGCTATTAACGGAATCAAAATCACTTTTTTCATAACACCCTTTTCCAAAACAGTACTGCATTCAAAATTAGGCGCTAAAATAGCACAAATTAATCCGAACTTTGTGAACGATTACTGTCATTCAGCAATTTAATATTGAATTAAAACCATCCCTTTTGACCTTTCAATATTTTATCTGCGCAGCGCAATGTCTCTTGTGTAAGGGCCCACAATCGATAATCACCTGTGAGTGACCCTGTCGGAAAATTATGCGTATAGGCAAAACTCAACTGGCGTTCAGGATCACACCAAGCGCCTGAACCATTAAAGCCAATATGACCAAAACCTTGAGAAAATTTACCCAAACTCAAAACACGGTGATAGCCCAAACGCCAATGCATCGGGATTGGCATAATCCGGTCGCGCTTGCGGCTTTGCACTTCACTCAGCTTGGCAAAAGTTTCCGCATCAATCAGCTGCTGACCACCCCAAACGCCGCGATTCGCCAGCATGGCATAAATTTTAGCCAAGCTATTTGCCGTAAAAGCCCCATTCGCTGCTGGAATCACCGCCTGAATGCCTTCATCACTGAAAAAACTGAACTTCTTCATGCCTTTGGGGATCATGGCATCTTGAAAGTCTTGAGGATTTTGTCCGCTCAGTTCAATCAGCTTGTCGAATGCCGACATTTTACGGACTGCAGCCTGCTTTTTGTCAGCCGCTTGGTGTGCATCATTCTTAAGTTTTAGCAATGGCCGCGCAACCCGCTGCAGCTGATCGCTGGGTACGCCAAAATATGCGCCATCTAATGCCAAAGGATCTACCAGATACAGCTGCATTAAATGCGCTAAAGTCTGCCCTGATGCTTTCTCCAACACCCCGCCGACCAGCCAGCCAAAGGTTAAAGGCTGATAAGCCAAGTCTTCCCCAAAGCTGAAACGCGGTTTGGCTTTTGCCATGATATCCAGCATATGGTGCCAGTCTGCCATTTCCGTTGCTTCAGCAATATTATTGCGCACATCATATAAACCGCTTTGATGGCTTAAAATGTGCCGCAAAGTCATTTGCGCCTTGCCATTTTGCGCAAACTCAGGCCAGTAATGCGCAATCGGCAGGTCATATTCCACAAGTCCTTGACTCACCATAATATGCGCCAAAGTGGCTAATACACCTTTGCCTGTCGAATAGCAAATCGACAGTGTATCCGCCTGCCAAAGTTCACTTGCAGACTTTTGACCCGTATAAATATCGACAACTTTTTGGCCTTGGAAATAAACGGCTAATGCGGCCCCGCCATATGCGGTTCTGGAATCCTGCAATTTGCTGAACAACTGCGTCAAGCCGGTAAAACGCTCATCAGCAGTACCTGTATAGTTGCTGGCATCTGCTGAAAAGAACTGTTTGATCTGCTGAATATCCATATCCTTGGCCTCATTTATTTTCCGCATTATCGCATTTAAAAAGCCTAAATCATCTCTGGTTTAGGCTTAGTTTCTTCTCTTACAGCGCTTTGACTGAACCAGTCACATGCGGTTTCTGATTTTTGGAATTGCGAATCAGAAATGCGGTATCTTTGCCTTGTTCCGCCGTTAAAAATTCAACTTTAGACGGTAAATACATCGGCAATTTAAACCAAACGTCTGCTTCATACGCCTCTGGCAAATTTAAATTAGATAGGGCTTTTGCCTTGCTCCACATGCCATGTGCAATGGCCTGTTTAAAACCAAAGGCTTTTGCCGTCACGGCATGAATGTGGATTAAGTTGAAATCACCTGAGGTCATCGCATAGCGGCGGCCGGTATTTTCAGACACATCCCAAGTTGCAGCCAATTGATATTCAGGCGCTTTGCTTTCCGCAGGTTTGGCGCCAGCGCCGCCATTGGTTTTTTGACGCGCTAAATAAGTTGTTAAAGCTTCTACAACAACCTCATTGCCTACTTTTGCTGTCGTAATAAAATCAAACTGCACGCCTTTATCATGCGGTTTCAATTCACCGAATTTGCAGGATAGACTCAGCTGCTCATTCACACCCACTTTACGGTGCTGCTTTATTTGATTGCGGATATGCACCAAACCTAAAACAGCAAACGGAAACGCTTCCTGTGTCATCATGTGCATTTGCAGGCTTTGTGACAGCACAGCTAAATAAATGGCAGGAATATAGCCATTATTTTTAAAACCGCACACTTCGTTATAAGCTTTGAGATGTTTTGCATCGACTTGAAATGAATCCACCACATATTCAACCTGTGGCAAAACTTTTTCACCCTTCGGCTTTTTAAAAATTAAGCCCTGAATGACTTTCGGATAAGCCAAATAAGGTTTTGGCAGCTGACTGAAATGGCGAGTATTCATACTGAACCTTTGAAAATTATCTTTATAAAGTTCCCTCTCCTTTAAGGAGATGAGAATCCCCAGAATATATTCTGAGTTCGCAAGGGAGAAGTATAAGATACACACTCTCCCAAATTAAGAAATCCCTCCCACCCTCCCTTTGAAAAAGGGAGGAGAAGTCCCCCTTTAAAAAAGGGGGATTTAGGGGGATTCTAACTTAAGCCCCTAACAAGCTTTGACCGCAAACGCGCACCACGTTGCCGTTCAAACCGGTGGATGCTGTAGATGCAAACATAGCGATCGTTTCAGCAACATCTACTGGCAAGCCACCTTGGCTCATTGAGTTCATACGGCGGCCCGCTTCGCGGATCGCAAAAGGAATTGCTGCCGTCATTTGTGTTTCAATAAAGCCTGGCGCTACAGCATTAATGGTTACACCATTTTTAAGCAATGGCGCAGTAAACTTCACCACACCAATCACGCCGGCTTTAGAGGCTGCATAGTTAGTTTGACCCAAGTTGCCTGCAATGCCTGAAATTGATGATACGCAAACAATACGGCCATTGACATTGAAACCATCGTTAGCCAGTAAATAATCATTTACACGCTCAATGGCAGACAAGTTAATGTTAATCACCAAGTCCCAAAGTTCCGGCTTCATATTGGCCAAAGTTTTGTCACGGGTAATGCCAGCGTTATGCACGATGATGTCTAAACCGCCCTGCGCTGCCGTAGCATCTTTAATTTTTTGACCTGCGTCTGCTGCCGTAATATCAATTGCCAAAGTAGAACCGCCAATTTCACCTGCGACACGGTCAAGGTCTGCCTGCTGCTGCGGAACGTCTAAGCAAATGACATGCGCGCCGTCACGTGAAAGCACATGCGCAATCGCCTCGCCAATACCGCGGCTTGCGCCAGTGACTACAGCTGTTTTACCCGCAAGCGGTTTTGCCCAATCCACATCTACAGTATTTGCTTTAGAGACACGGATGACTTGACCTGAAACATAGGCTGAACGCGGAGATACCGTAAAACGAAGTGCAGATTCGAGGTTCGCTTCAGCACCGGCATCCACATAAATTAAGTTAGCAGCGATGCCTTTTTTGAACTCTTTACCAACCGACTTCACAAAGCCTTCTAATGCACGCTGTGCAATGGCCTGTTTTACCGTAGGCGCTGTTTCTGGCGTTGTGCCGACAACCACAACACGGCCAGACGCTTGAATTTGACGCGCAATCGGATTAAAAAATGCATACAGCTCATGCAGCTGCTCAGAGTTTTCAATACCAGACGCATCAAAAACCACGACTTTAAATTTTGATTCTTTGTCGCCTTCATTGAAGGCGCCAAGGTTTAAACCTGCTTTGGCCGCGGCTTGCTGAAGTTCAGGATTGTTTCCTGCATAGGCATTTGCATGAATGTTGGCCAACACTTGCGCAATAGATGCAGACAGCGGACTGTTTGACGCTGCGCCTACAAGTACCGCACCTTTTACCACAGGAGTAGCAGACTCAAAACGCTCTAGGAAAGTCGGTGCAGGCAAACCTAAATTTTTGATGACAAATTTACCAATTGGAGATTTTGAGAAAGCTTGGTATTGGTCAGTCATGTTTGTATCTCTCGAATAAATTAATTTTTTGATGGCTTTGAAGATATCCTTTTAACTTCAATATGATGTCAGTGACTTATATTTCAACAGATCCATCAGTGTCGTTAGAATAATACTTGAGTTGCAGTTTTGATGACTTGACCTGAAAGCTTTCTGCAATGTCATTCTAGTCAATTCAGCCCCTCATTGAATATGTTAATGTACTGTCCAGAAATACTTTTACATGCTTGGAAAAGCCTTATGAGCAAAACAACTCAAGAAAATCCAGCAGCCGAAAACTCTGCTGAACCCGCTGTGTCAAAACCATCAAAAACCACAGCTCCGCGCACAGCAAAAAAAACAGCGCCTGCGGCAAAGTCAGCAGCTGCTGCAGCTAAGCCGGCCCGCCCTCGCGCAGCGTCTGCACGCAGCGCCAGCAAGAGCCCCGCTTCGACAACTGCAGCGCCATCAAATACAGCTTTAAAACAAACAACTCAAACTTCTGTTCAACAGGATAAAACCATGAGCCAAAACACTGTCCGCCGCGTTGCTATCATTGGTGGCAACCGCATTCCATTCGCCCGCTCTAATGGCGCTTATTTCACTGCATCAAACACCGATATGTTTACTGCAGCATTAAATGGTTTGGTAGAACGCTTTAACCTGCAAGGCCAGCGTTTAGACGAAGTGGTTGCTGGCGCAGTTTTAAAGCATAGCCGTGACTTTAACATGACTCGCGAGTGTGTATTAAATACTGAACTTGCTCCTGAAACACCTGCTTACGATATTCAGCAAGCTTGCGGCACCGGTTTACAAGCGGCCTTCCTTGTTGCCAACAAAATTGCCTTGGGTCAAATTGAAGTCGGTGTTGCTGGCGGTGTAGATACCACTTCTGATGCGCCAATCGCTTTCGGTGACGGCCTGCGTAAAGCTTTGCTTGAATTGAACATTGCGAAAACTGGTAAAGACCGTTTAAAAGCTTTAACCAAAATCAATCTTAAAGATTTAATGGATGCGCCTAAAAATGGCGAACCACGCACAGGTCTTTCAATGGGTGACCATCAAGCCATTACAGCGCTTGAATGGGGTATTCCACGCGAAGCGCAAGACGAGCTGGCTGCGACTTCTCACCAAAAAATGGCTAAAGCCTACGAAGAAGGCTTCTTCGATGATTTGATTACGCCATTCCTTGGTTTAGAGCGTGACAATAATTTGCGCCCTGAATCTTCAGTCGAAAAACTGGCGAAATTAAAGCCTGTTTTCGGTAAAGGCGACGGCCGCACAATGACTGCCGGCAACTCTACGCCTTTAACTGACGGCGCTTCTTGCGTGCTTTTAGCCTCTGAAGAATGGGCGAAAGCAAATGGCCATGAAATTTTGGCTTACTTAAGCTTCCAAGAAACAGCGGCGGTAGATTTTGTAGGTAAAAAAGAAGGTTTGCTGATGGCGCCTGCTTATGCAGTTCCGCTCATGCTTAACCGTGCCGGCATTAAACTTCAAGATTTCGATTTCTATGAAATTCACGAAGCATTTGCTTCTCAAGTATTGTCTACCCTTAAAGCGTGGGAAGACCCTAAATTCTGTAAAGACCGTTTAGGTTTGGATGCACCTTTAGGTTCAATTGACCGTACTAAGCTGAATGTTAATGGTTCGTCTTTAGCGGCAGGCCATCCATTTGCGGCGACTGGCGGACGTATTTTAGCTACAGCTGCAAAACTGATTAACCAAAAAGGTTCAGGCCGCGTATTAATCTCGATCTGTGCGGCTGGCGGTCAAGGTGTGACTGCGATTGTAGAAAAATAATCCTTTACGCTTGAAAGTAAAAAACCGCTCTGATGAGCGGTTTTTTTACGTATTGATATTTAGAAGCGGTATCCGACACCCAAATAAGTAATTAAAGGATCAATATCAATTTTAGTTGTGGCATGAATTAACTGTTGGCCTGTAGATTCATTCACAACATTAATCGTAGTTTTGTTATTCAATTTAGCATAAGAAACTGAAGCTACTCCGTACCAATGGTCATTCAAATCGTAGGTAAAACCAGCGGTAATAATTGGTGCAATTGCATCATCAGCATCAACGTCTACACGCATTACACCAGAGGATACTTTGCCATCTAGCGCTGCCCCTGCTTTATTATCTAAAACATTTTGAATCATATGACCCGCAGCTTCCAAATCTGATCGAATTTCTGAGTTGAGCTTAATGTCATTAAAATAGGCATACATCAATCCTGCACCAATATAGGGTCTAAACTTATTGATACCACTCTTACCAAATTGATACTGTGCTTCTAACGCAGGTGTCCAAGCGCGTGCAGTCGCCGCTTTAGATTTATTGCCAAGATTTGTAATAGGAATATCTTGCTTAAGGTCTAAACCATCAGGAAATAACATATCAGACGTACCTGTTGGTGTAGCATGGCCTGATAATGGTGCTGTAATTTCACCTTTGCCTTTAATATCTACTTTCGGCGGAATACCGCCAATCAGCTGTAAAGATACATTATCATTTAAATAATAATTAAAAGTTAAACCCAAAGTATCAACATCATCAGCTTCAAGGCCTGTGCCACCCGATTGCCAGGAATCTAAGCCATTAATTACTGCACTGCCAGACTCACTAGCTAAAACATTTCTATCAGCATCAGATACACCAAACATTCTTAAAGCATCTTGATCAATTAAATCTTGTAGAACTGTTTTGGTATTAAAAGGAGTATTTGTTCCATAATCCATACTAGTAGCATTCGGATCTATAGAATTTACGAAAGCACCTTCGCTGATCGATCCAACTGTGGCTACAGTACCTTTTTTCACCGCTGTATTAATATTAAATGGATTGGCTTTTCCTTGCGGCATGACATGCAGCCAGCCTGCAGAAACCGAAAAGCGTTTAAAATTCCCCTGTGTGGCTGCGACCCCTGCCTGTGTTACACCCATTAAAATTAATGGCACAGCAACTAAGCCTAATTTCATTGTCTCATTCCTTTTTCGACATGATGAATTCATAAACAAATTTATTTTTAGAATAACCATCACACTAAGTGGATAATTACGCTTATTTTTTGTTTACATTTTTTATCTTATGTTAAAAAAGGAATGGTTTTTATATCCACAAAAACCCAAGCATGTCATTTTGGGCCATTGTGTTGCTTTTACATGAAATTTATTGATATTTAGGCTGATATCCTAAGCGTGCTTCTAAATGGTCATAACACCATTGGAAAATAAATGTATAAACTAAAATGCACATGGTCATGCTGAAATCCAGCAGAATAGCCTGCCAAATACTCATTTCCATGGCATACGCCACCATCGGAATCGTCGCCAGCATTAACCCGCCTTCAAAACCAATAGCATGTAGCATACGCACGCCAACAGTTCTTTTTAACTTTCTTTTTGCTTCAAATTTTTCAAAAAAATTATTGAAAATCATGTTCCAAATCACAGAAGTAAGCGCCATTGCAATTCCCAATGTGCCAGTCACTTCCATCGGAACTTCAAAAATAAAACTGAGCGCGATAGCAATGATCACCAACAGGATGATCTCATAGCTTAGCGCATGAATAATCCTTCTCTTGGAAATCAACATTTTAGACTCTCTTCTAAATCATTAATATGTGGTGCATTTTATTTTCATTAAATTGATTAATCCAGTTAGATTCTTTCAATATATTTGATAGATTAGATGCACATGAATGCATAGCCACTGCAGGGTGCCCATGAACATCAATCAAGAACAGCTTCTTATTTTCAAAACAGTCATGCAGACAGGATCTTTTTCAGCCGCCGCGCGCAAACTGGGAAAAGTCCCTTCTGCCGTCAGCATGTCCATCGCCAATTTAGAAATTGATTTAAACCTCCAGCTTTTCAACCGTGCTGGCCGTGAACCTGTCCCAACTGCACAGGCCATCACGCTATTTGAAAAGACTGAACAATTGCTGATTGAAATGAACCAATGGAAACAGCATGCTTTGGCGCTTAGTTCCGGCCTGGAGTCTGCGTTAAACATTGTGGTGGTTTCTGAACTGCTGCACACCCATTGGACCGATTATATCGCGGCGCTGGAAAAGCAATTTCCTGAGCTGCAAATCAATATTTTCACCGCGCCGCAGGAAGATGCACAAAAAATGCTGGTTAATGGAACAGCTCAATTTGCCTTGATGTTTGAACGAGAACAGCTGGAAAGCAATGAGCAGTTTATCGAGCTGAAGCGCCAGGCTTTGGTTCCGGTTGCATCCAAAGATTATTTACTCGCACAATATCCAAAAATCAGTTTTGAGCAAATTCTGCAGAGCCGTCAAATTGTGGTGGCCAGCCGCGACCGCAGCATTAAGCCAGAACTGCTTTATTCAAAAAATTACTGGCGTACAGATAATCATCATTCTGCCTGCGCCATGATTTTGCAAAATTTAGGCTGGGGTGTGCTGCCCGAAGCCATGCTGAATGAAAACCCCTTGCTGAAACAGCAGCTGAAAATCTTAAACTTCGCAGACTTCACTCCAAAATTTGAATACTTTGTCGATTTAGTCTGGAATCGCGAAAGCCAGCAAGGCGCAGCTGCTCGTTTTTTGATTAATCACATCAGAAATCTGCGAAAAAATACATTTTAGCAGCGATGGATTTATGCAAGGCGCTTGGGTTAAATCAAGTTTGTGATATAAAAGAATGTACAGGCAATAACTTTAAGAATTAGATATCAATGACACAATCTGCATTAAACCAATTAAAAAGCATGACGACGATAGTTGCAGACAGCAGTGACTTATCTGCAATTGAAAAATTTCGTCCTTTGGATGCAACCACGAACCCTTCGCTTATTACCGCGGCAGCCAATCAGACTGAAAATAAAGAACTGATTGAAAATGCTTTTGCTCAAGCCAAAGAAGAAGGTTATGCAGGCGATGAATTAATTGAACGCACTATTGATATTTTAACCGTCAAATTTGGCGTTGAAATTTTAAAATTGATTGAAGGCCGGGTTTCCACTGAAGTCGATGCGGCCCTGTCATATGATACAGAGGCAACCATTGCCAAAGCGAAAGAATTGCTTGCGCTTTATAAACAGTACGGTATCGATCAAAAGCGCATTTTAATTAAAATCGCTTCAACATGGGAAGGCATTCAAGCCGCCAAGACCTTGCAAGCGGAAGGCATTAACTGCAATTTAACCCTGCTGTTCGGCCTGCATCAGGCGCAGGCCTGTGCAGAAGCCAACGTCACGCTGATCTCACCTTTTGTGGGCCGTATTTTAGACTGGTATAAAAAAGCTGAAAATGTGGACAGCTATCCGATTGATAAAGACCCTGGCGTACTCTCAGTCAAACAGATTTATCATTACTACAAGCAAAACGGCATTAAAACGGAAATTATGGGAGCCAGCTTCCGCAGCACAGCACAGGTGCTGGGTCTTGCCGGATGTGATTTATTGACCGTATCGCCGAACTTGCTTGCCGAGCTGGAGCAAGATCAGCAGCAAGTTGATTTGCAGCTCTCTGATGATCACGCGCAGCCGCATACAGATCACCCTATTGCTTTGCTAGATAAGGCATCATTTAAAGCGCAGCTGGAACATGACTTAATGTCTTTTCAGCTGCTGCAAGGCGGCATTGATGGCTTTATTAAAGCCCGTGAACAATTAAGTACACTGCTGCGCCAATCTTTCGGCCTTGATGCCGAAATTCAAGCTTAATAAATTTCATCTTTTTCTATAAGCTGATGCGGCTATAATGCCCCATCAGCTTTTTTATGCGAGTTTGGTGTGTTCGGCATTACAGATTTAACCACCTATATTATTGGGACAATTTTAATTGTGCTGCTGCCAGGTCCAAATTCAATTTATGTCATGACCATTGCCTCACGCTATGGCATTAAGGCAGGCTATATCAGCGCTTTTGGCGTCTATACTGGCGATATGATTCTGATCATTTTGACAGCACTGGGTGCGGCCTCATTGCTGCACGCATTTCCATGGCTATTTATTTTGCTGAAAGTGATTGGCGCGGCCTATTTAAGCTATCTGGGCATTAAACTGCTGCTGGCATCCTATAAAACATGGATGGCCACTGCCGCGCCTGAGCAGATTTTGCTGAAGCAGGAATCTCTGGAACAGCTGCACCCATTCCGTACCGCGCTCACCATCAGCATTTTAAATCCTAAAGCGATTTTATTTTACTTGTCATTCTTTGTGCAGTTTGTTGACCCGGCTTATCCATATCCAGCACTTACCTTTACGGCTTTAGCCATTGTGCTGCAAATCATCAGCATGAGTTATTTAACCGTGCTGATTTTTTCTGGCGCCAAACTTGCTTCTTACTTCAGCAACCGCTTGAAACTGACCGCATGCTGTGTCGCTTCCGTCGGATTGCTGTTTTGCGGTTTTGGGTTAAAGCTTGCAACATCTTCTCTCTAAATCAATGATTCTGTTTTTATAGAAATACTCAATTAATATAAGCGCCGGAATAATCTTTCAGCCTTTCAGCAAAAATATGAATCGCGTATGATTATTACGCTTTTCAACCAATAGTAGGCGCTTCAGCAGCAATGGATTATGCAAAAAATTCTAAATGACTTTTCTGTGCCTGCAGTCTTTGCAGGTTTTATTACCTTTTTGGTCGGTATCAGTGTTTCTGCGGTTTTGGTGATTGAAGCCGCACAGACCTTGGGCGCTTCCACTGAACAGATCACCTCCTGGTTTTGGGCGCTCGGCTTAGCCATAGGTTTAAGCGGCTTACTTTTATCGTGGAAATTTAAATACCCAGTAGCGACCTCATGGTCTACCGCAGGGCTGGCTTTAATTTTAGCGACTGGCAGCGGCTACAGCCTGAATGAAGCAATTGGCGCATTTTTAGTTTGCGGCGTATTAACGGCAGCGCTAGGCTTTTTAGGCATTTTCCAAAGAGTTCTGTCTTACATCCCGCAAAGCCTAACCAGCGCCATGCTGGCGGGTGTACTGCTGAAATTCGGCATTTCCTTATTTGCCAGTATGCAAAATGAATGGGCCTTTATTCTTTCATTGCTGGCAGCCTACATTCTGTCTAAACGCTTTTGGCCACGCTACAGCATTGTTATTACCGTGATCGCAGGCATTGCGCTGTGTCCATTATTTTTGAAATTCAGCATGCCGGCCATTCAAATCGCCATGGCAAAACCAGTTTGGGTTTCTCCTGCCTTCAGCAGCTCAGCCATTTTGGGACTGGCCTTGCCTTTATTCGTTATTAATATGGCGTCACAGTATCTGCCGGGCCTCGCAATGATCAAAAGCTACGGCTATCAGCCCAATGTGAATCAGTTGATCGGCTGGACAGGTACGGCGCAGGCCATCTTTTCCCCTTTCGGTAGCTACAGCGTCAACATTGCGGCCATCAGCGCAGCCATCAGCCTGGATGATCAAGTGCATCCTGATCCGGCTAAACGCTACATAGCCGGCATGAGCTGCGGGTTTTTTTATATTGTCATGGGCATCTTCGCGGCGACACTCACCAGCTTTTTAATGTCTTTTCCCGCTGTTTTTATTACAGCGCTGGCAGGCATAGCCCTGCTGGGAACCATCAGCCACAACATTGCCATTGCTTTTCATGAGCCGTCTGAACGTGAAGCCGCGCTGCTTACCTTCTTATTCAGCGCATCAGGCATTCAATTTTTTGGGATTGGCGCCGCATTCTGGGGATTGATTTTCGGCTTTGCCGTACATTACATTTTAAAATTCAAGAAATAAACCGCAGTCAATCCGCAAAGCTTCAAATAAAAAAGCATCGCTAAGCGATGCTTTTTTATTTTACTGTTTTATATAAGTGCGGTGCAGCAGCTCTTGCCGCATGCGCAGCATCTCCTGCGTGCTTTCTGAACAGGCAAAAACGTTCAGCCACACCCCATCCGCAGCATAACGCAATATTTGAAGCTCCTTGCCGCTGTCTGTCTGCTGATGGCGCGCCAAGCGCCCATGCAGCCACTGCAGCCAATTCGTGTTAAAGGCATGATCTGTCAGCATAGTCATGGATATTGCAGACCAGAGCGCACCGATCCCTGAATGGTCATCCTGCAGCGTAAAATAAATATAAGCCCGGGTAAAGCTGCCGATAGCTTCTGGATCATTCTGCATATATGCATCTATGGTTTGATCCAGCCGAAATAAAACTTCATGCACCATCGCATCCAGCAATTTTTGCTTATTGGAAAAATGGTGAAACACCCCGCCTTTGGTTACGCCAGCCAGATCAGCAACCGCCTGAATAGACACACCCGATACCCCCTTTTCAGAGGCCAACTGAATCGCATGTTCCAAAATTTTTTGCCGGATTAATTCAGGCGCCTTTTTACGCTGATGGGCATTTTCCATTAGTGACCTGCTGCATTAGAAAAAAGATTAATAACCATAACCCCAGAGACAATTAAGCCAATGCCAATCAGCGCGGCCGTATCCAGACTTTGGCGGAAAACAAAGTAGCCAATGAGCGCTGTTAATACAATGCCGACACCCGCCCAAATTGCATAGGCAATGCCCAGAGGAATCACTTTAATGACCTGAGACAGCAAATAAAAGGCGATGCAAAATGTAATCACCACCACGATTGAAGGCCCTATTTTGCTAAAGCCTTCGGACTTTACTAAAAATGTTGAGCCTGTAACTTCCGAAATAATTGCCAAAGCCAACATGCCATAAGCCATGTACACAGAATTCATAAACCTTCGACCAAGAAAACATACCATTTGGTAGGTATGTTACGCATTTATAGAATTTATGCAAGCGCATCTTGCTTATCTGCCAATCACGGCGTCAGCTGATTTAAAAATTCAACGGTCCTATCAAACGTTTGCTGACTGGCTTTTTTACTCATCATGAATTGATACTCATGCACCAGCAGTTCTTTCGAGTCCGGATAAAAAGCTTCGGTAACTGGCACTTGATTGGCTTTCAGTGTTTCAACAAAAGGGAGCGATTGCGAGGCGGTTAAAAAGTCTTTATTGCCCCCGCTGATAAATACAGGCGGATAATTCTGATTAACATGCTGGCGCGGAGATATGCTGGATAAAAATTCCGCATCATTTTTACGTTCACCCGTATATGCTTGCACTAAATTATTAATGCCCCATTCCAGCAATCGAATTTCATCTGGCGCCGTCTCTACAAAATGATTTAAATCATAAATGCCGCAATGCAAAATCAAGCCCTGCAGCTGTTTTCTCGTGATTGCTGGCTGAAAATTCTGTGATTGAGCATAGTCTGAATTCGAAACAAAAGCCGCATAATGGCTGGCCATATTGGCGCCTGCTGAATCACCTGCCAAATACAGCTTACTGGCATCAATATGGTATTGAGCAGCATTCATTTGAAGATAAGATAAAGCCTGATTAATTTGATGCAGCTGAGTTGGATAAACCGCATCGGGCGCAAACTGATATTCAACAGCGACAACATTGTAACCCTTTGATGCTAAAAATTTAAAATATCCTCTTGCATGCTCTTTTGAACCGGAAATCCAGCCGCCGCCATGAATCCACACAACGGTTGGACGCGCGCCAATTTCTGCAATATATTCAGGCTGGTATACGTCCATATGCAAATTCGGATTAGCCATATACTGAATATTGTTGTAGACCCGCACATCTTTCGGAGCATGCTTATCAATAAATTTTTTCTGAATATTGGTGGATGCATTAAAAACACTGGCAATGACTTTTGTACCGCTTTGGGTGTTTTGGCATGCCGCTAAATTCAGCATTAAACTGCTGCTAAACAGCGCGATCACGATTTTTGAATGCATCAGCCCATCCTCAAAAATAAATCGATTTTGATATGCTATTTGCCTGAATCTGCTAAAAAATACAAGTTTATATTTTCATGAAAAACTTATTAAAACCAATCGCCGCAGTCAATTTTATTTGACAGTTTTTTGGCATTTCCATCCAAAAATTAATTCTAATTTAATGAATTTACAATCTTTTTCATAATATTAAATTGAACCCAGCCAAACAATATGCTATCAATTAAGCATAAGGTCATAACAATATCTTTGGAGCTTCTCCCATGTCATATAATCAAATTTTAGTGCCAGTTGACGGTTCTCAAATCTCTTTTTCTGCAGTCAAAACAGCAGCTCAAATTGCGAAAGCCTTTAACAGCAAACTGACTTTAATCAGTTTGGTGGCTGAAGACCCATTTACTGATGCAGATTTCTATTATTCTTCGGCCATTATGAAAGAATATTTTGTGCAGGCGCATGAAAATGCAACGAAATCACTTGCAGATGCGCTGGAAATTGCAAAGGCTGAAGACGTAGATGCTGAAACTCAAGTCATTAAAGGCCAAGTATCTGCTGAAGGCATTGCAGAAACTGCATCTGAACTTAAAGCCGATTTAATTGTGATGGGTTCACATGGCCGTAAAGGCTTCCAAAAAATGCTGCTTGGCAGTTTTGCACAAGACGTTCTGCGCAATACCGAATTGCCTGTTCTGATCATTAAGTCTTAATGATCATAGCCCGCCTTTTTGGCGGGCTTTTACTATGCAAAAAATTATCTCTAAAAATTTACCAAAAAACTTAAATCATGAGGAGCAGCGCATGACAACTTATCAACATATTCTTGTCCCTATAGATGAATCTCCAATTTCCTACGCTGCCGTAGAACAAGCTCTGGCTTTAGCAAAATCTTTGAATAGCCAAGTCACGATTATGAGTGTGATTGCGGTAGACCCTTTTGTAGGCGTCGACTTTTACAAAGTCGCTCCAGCGATCACCGACTATTTTATGCAGGCTGAAAAAACGGCCAAAGAGCGCTTAGAAGAAATCAAGCAATCCTTTGTCCGCGATAACATTGAAGTCGATGTCAAACTGATTCATGGAGTTTCTCCATCTGAAGGCATTATTCAAATTGCAGATGAAGTCAGCGCCGATCTCATTATTATGGGTTCACATGGCCGTACAGGCATCAAAAAGATGATGCTGGGAAGTGTCGCGCAAAATGTACTGACTCAATCCCCTATTCCTGTCTTGATTGTCAAAATCTAATGGCTTGAATGCTAAAAATCCCTCTCTGGAGGGATTTTTTATAGTGCAGACATGCTACTCATTGCTACGGATGACAACCGTATTGGCCATTTTGTCATGCCAGCCCTGCTTTCTTTTATCAAAGGCAATCCAAAAAATGCCGATCATAAAAACCATTATCGCGGGGAAATACCCGATATAACGGATAATCGACTGCTTTAGATTAATGTCCTTGCCGCTCTGAGCATCAACAATTTTCATTCTCATCAGAATTTTTCCCGGCGACGCTGACCACAGCAGCCAAACTGCAACCGTATAGGCAAAAGGCAAAACATAATTGATAAAAATATCCATCCACAGCATTTGCGGCTGTTCCGACAGGCCCGTAGCAAAAATACGGTCCCAATCCCCACCGTAAACCAGCCACAGCAAAGGATATGTTGCTGTCAGCACAATGACCGTATCAATCAGTGAAGCGCCGACACGCGACCAAAATCCTGCATATTCAACATCTGAATCCAGCATTTTTTTAATCCTGTTTTTGTTATTTTTCCAATCTACCCGAATTTGCTTAAATACTCGAGCTATTCACAGCGCTGAAAGCAAAAATCCCTCTGCAGAGGGATTTAAACTGCCGTGCAGTTATGATTTGCTGATCGTTTGATGCAAGTTTTGCAGATATACTTCCGCCTCTATGCCATTCGTAAAATGCTTTTCATAGAGTCCTGTATGCTGCGCGCTATTTGGCGTGTATTCCACAGCCACGACAAATGCGCCGTCTTGCGCACTTTTAGAAATTCGAACTGCAATAATATGTTGAGAGTTTAAATAAAAACCATCTTCAACTTTAACTAACATGACTGCCTCAGCTTAATAACATGGACTGCCTGCTGCACACCATGCATCAATCAGCCTATCTGTTAATAATCTAAATAATTAAAAACCGGAGCAATGATTTTACCCCATTTCTGTGATTTATTTAACACTTTTCACATAATTCAGGATTATTTCGTTAGTTGTGATTAACACTTCCGGCACTTAAACCGATTGCTGTAAAGGCTCAGCTTCCGTATGCATGGCCAAATCGAATCATCCGCTGCGGCGGACACTGTCAAATAAAAAAGCCCTTCACCATACAACAGGCTGAAGGGCTTTTTTTGCATAAACAGCTTAGACGTTAAGCATGCTGTTTAAAGTTTCAGAAACGTTTTTAGATTTCACTTGCGGTTTAAGCGCCTCAAGTTCCGCTTTTACTGCGCTGCGCTGCGGTTCTGCCAAGGTATACCAGCGTGACAATGCCTGCAGCAGACGCGATCCGACAATCGGATTTTTTTCGTCTAAATATTTCGCCAAATTAATAAAGTGCTGGACGCCAAAGCTCCAGGTATTCACAGGATTGGCATTTAAACCGCCACTGACTGAACGGATGCGGTTTGGCACACCCAAATCATAGTCTGCATGCGCAGTCAGATATGCTAATGTTGCTGCCGTCGCTTTTGGATGTGCAGCCTGCACCATAAACCATTGGTCCAAAGACAACGCTTCATCTTTAAAGCGGTCGTAAAAGTCTGCCAAAGTCTCTTTTGCCTGCGGCGCATCATTCCACACCAATACGCGCAATGCGCCTAAGCGCTCAGACATATTGCCAGTCAATTGATACTGCTGATGCGCCAGATCAAATGCCTCTGTATCGCCTAGACGCGCCATCATGCTCAGCATGATATTTTTCAGCGCGCGCACGCCCATTGCCTGAGAAAATTCTTTCTGAGTATCCGGATCAAGTTCTAAATAAGCTTCTTTGCAGAATGAACCAAATTCACGCGCCAGCAGTTCCAGCAAGGCATTGCGCTTTTCTTGAATCTCTGCCGGATTGTAGTTTTCATCAATGCGACTGCCCAAATAACCTTCTGAAGGCACATCAAAGATACGCGATGCCAATAATGGATCTTTTTGAATTAAGTCAGGCACGGTATTTTTCATGGCCTGAATATAAATTTCAGCGGCATGGTCATTCAGCAGAATACGGTCCAGCAATGTCTGCGCGGCCTGCCATTGGTTAAAGCCATTGGTTTCATACTGCATGAGGAATGCAAGCTCATCATCTGAATAATTGAAATCCAGATTCACTGGCGCAGAGAAATTGCGCAGCAATGAAACAACCGGTTTCACAGTGACACCGGTAAATTCAATCTCGGCCTGATCTTGATCAAAGAGATATACGCCATCTTTCACGCCATTTTCAAACAGCGCGGCAGCGTTCAGTGTCAGCTGCTCGCCAGTTTCGGCATTAAACAGCGCCAAAGCGACAGGAATTGGCACAGCTTTTAAGTTCGGATATTTCGGATGCGCTTTTAAACTTTGCTTGAAGCTTAAACGGTACGTTTGAGTTGCTGCATCATATTCACCTTGCGCCTCAAGTTTTGGCGTGCCCGGCTGGTTATACCAGATCAGGAAGCTTGCAAGGTTTACGCCTGAGCCTGCTGTTAAAGCAGCCACCCAGTCTTCTACCGTAACCGCCTGACCGTCATGACGCTTAAAGTATTCATCAGTCCCGAGTCTAAATTTTTCTTTGCCCAGCAAAGTAGACATCATGCGGTTAATTTCTGCGCCTTTTTCATAGACTGTTGCTGTATAGAAATTGTTGATTTCGACAAAGTGGTCAGGACGCGGCGGATGTGAAAGCGGGCCTGAATCTTCTGGAAATTGATGCGCTTTCAGCACGGCAACATCATCAATACGCTGTACGGCTGCCGACTGCAAATCTTCTGAGAAAGACTGGTCGCGGAAAACCGTCAGGCCCTCTTTAAGGCACAGCTGGAACCAGTCGCGGCAGGTAATGCGGTTGCCTGTCCAGTTATGGAAGTATTCGTGCGCAATCACAGACTGCACGCGCATGATTGCAGCATCTGTAGTGTATTCTTCATCAGCCAGTACGCAGGAAGTATTAAAAATGTTCAGGCCTTTATTTTCCATTGCGCCCATATTGAATGCACTGGTCGCCACAATCATATAATTGTCTAGATCATAAGCGCGGCCATAGTGCTCTTCATCCCATTGCATCGAGTGCTTCAAAGCATCCATTGCAATGCGGCATTTTGGAATATCTTTTTCTTCGGCATAAATTTCTAAAGCAACATTGCGGCCTTCCGAAGTCACATAGTGATCTTTCATCACGGCCAAATCGCCGATTACGCAGGCAAATAAATAGCTGGGTTTCTTTGTTGGATCTTGCCAAACTGTATAGTGGCGGCCTTCGCCCGCTTCGCCGGCTTCAATCAGGTTGCCGTTGGCCAAAAGCACAGGGAATTTTTTATCGGCTTCTACACGTGTTGTGAACACAGACAAAACATCTGGGCGGTCAGGATAGAACGTAATTTTACGGAAACCTTCAGGCTCATTTTGCGTGACAAACAAATCACTGCTGGCTTTGTATAAGCCTTCCAGCTGAGTATTGGATTCGGGGTGAATAATGACCTGCGTTTCAATCACGGCCTGATCTGGCGCATTGGCAATCACCAGCTGTTCGGTATCTAAGGAATACTCAGTTTCTGAAAGAACCCTTCCATTGACTGCGATAGACTTCAACTCCAGATCCCGGCCCAGCAGAATCAAATCACCTGCAGCCTGACGCTGCATGGCCAATTTTGCATTTACCTGAGTGCGGTCATCAAAGGCTTGAATATCCAGCTCAATCGAGTCAACCAGAAAAGACGGTTTTTGATAATCTTTTAGATAAACAGTTTGGTCTGCTTCGACCACAGGGTTTGCTGCAATATTCATATAATGTCCTGATCCTTTGCTCAGCCGAGACAGCTATTTCTTATCAAAAATTGTGAATGACTTGATCATACGACAAGTTTTTCAAGCTGTCTGCGCATTTACTTTGTTTTTTATATGGGACTAAAACCGTAATTTTCAATTCACCGGACCAGTTAATTGTTTCTTCTGGCTTATAATTTACCCAAGAACTCATTCGATACATGCCCGCTTTTACGCCGCCACTGCACTATTTTTAAACATTAGGGCATACTATGTATTGTGATTTTCAGACGTCCCATTTTTCCAGCCATCACCTTAAAGCAATATAAATAAAAGCATCGTACTGGCAGATCACAGGCCATTCGAACTTCATCCATTTTTAATCAGCTGAATCAGGCTAAGCCAGCGGATGCTATTAGGCGCACAGTTCCACTGCATCGTCTGCACAGCTGAAAAAATCCAAAGATGCCGCAATTTTCAAGAGTTTTCAGCATTCACACTCAACGAATTCCTATGGCAGCCAAAGCCATTTCCCGGCTTTAATAAAACTCTGCTTGCGCAGTCATATTTTCACATTTTATTAAATTCCTACAAATCTTTCCAAAGCCATACATTTTGTGCACGATTATTGCTTGTATATAAATGTACCAAGTTCACTATAAAACTAATCAGTATAAAAAGAGGTGTAAGATGTATTTAAAAGACCATATCGTCCGCGTTGAAAACATCAAGACCCTGCAAGCGCTTGATGCTGCAAATATCGATCACAAAGTCATCGCAATGTTTATGACATGTGAAGGCATTCCCCTGCAGGCCTTTGAAGTCAGCGCCATCATCAACGGCTATGATGCCTTAGGCTCAAAAAAAGTCACGAGTAAAAAGGCGCGAGCTTTAATCAATGCAAAGCTTATCGGACAGGAGGACGAATCTTTACCATGCCCAGCCGCATACTGAGCTTTTAACTAGCCGCCTTTACACATAGCGGCTAGCCTGCTGTACAGAAGTTGCCCTCATTCAACCCACCCAAGAGCTGATGCATTCAGCTCTTTTTTATGCGGCATCACTTCTCAGAGATGAATCAGCCCGCTGAAATAGATTTGCTGTGTATAATAAAATGCTATCCCGTTAAAAGATGCTGCGCATATGCTTCAAATTCTCCAAAAGAAATTAGATGAAAGTACACAGTGCCCTTTGTGCCGCGCATCTATGTATTGGGTGGAAGCAGAACAGTTTGACCAAGAGCTGAACTACCATGAATGCAGCTATTGCGAACACAAGGTCTATCAGGATAAAACGCTGAATTGCCATTGCGCCGCCTGCCAAAGCAACCGTAAAAAACTGATCAAAGAAGCGCTGCATCAGGAAAGCTACAAGCAGAAAATCAAGGGCAAAGATAAAGACTTTATAGAATTTGAACTGACGCAATTGAGTTTTATCCAGAAGCTGTTTTTATTATCCATTTTAGATGATCAGGTTTTTGAAAATTCGCGGCATGACGAGTTTATAGATTGGGAAAAAATCAAATATGCCCCGATTTCGCCCAATTATCTGTATCAAAAAAGCCTCATGAAGCGCATGATTGATCAGCATGTATTGACACTGAAAGATGATGCCTCTGAATCTGGCCAATATTATATTAATGTGCGTTTAGACGGCTACTCTGAACCCAGCTTATACAGCATCACGCACCGTTTGCGCTTATGGTTTTATGAAAATTTATCGCAAGGGATTCCTTTCAAAAGTTCAGATGAAGTTAAAGATGCCATCTATGAAGTGCTGTATGAAAAAATTGTGCAGTTCATTCAGTTTTACTGCAAACTTTGGCAAGTGCAAATTTCTGGCAATAACAGCTTAAGAACATTGTGCTACCGCTTGCTGGACAGGCTTGCCGTCGGTCAAGTTTTTTATTTAATGCAAACAGCGCTGGATTACCTGCATCAGCAAAAACTGCTGCAGCCGCGCAATGAAAAGTTCATCAACACCAATTTATTAAAGAAGACAGTCCAGCAATACCGCGAACGCAGCTTGGAAGAAAAATGGGTGACATCGACCCTGCCTCATCCGCCGCAGCTGCAGATGTCCAAAATGGCTGAAGTTTTATTCTTCCGCTTTTTAAACTGCGATGAATCTGTATTTGTGCAGCCGATTTGGAAAATTTGGGAAAAAGTTGAGCCGCGCCTTAAATTTTATGCATTAAAACGCTGCATGCATTGCGGATCAGATGAATTAGACGTGGATTATGATGCAGATAATCATGTAACGCTGTTTTGCCGCAGCTGCAAGCATCAAGACCATTATTTTACCCTCTAACTGCCGCGCTTTTGCGCAAAACTGACGATTTAGATATTTCATCTTTCAGCCGTGAAAGGGAGAACGCCAAATGAACCGATCTGAACAGCTGAACAGCACCATTCTCGCAACAGCGCACAGCAGCCTTCTGAACTTAACGGCTCCCCTGCTGCAGCAAGTCATTGATGCATGGACTGAACTGAAAACACAGCAGCCCTTAGTGCATATTATGACCAATGGCGTCGCTAATAATTATGTCGCCAATGTCTTATTAGCTGCTGGCGCATCACCCGCAATGATCGACAACCCTTTTGAAGCCGAAAGTTTTGCCAGCATTGCCAGCGCGATTAATCTCAACTTGGGCACGCCCACCTCAGAGCAAATGCAGGCTATGCAAATTGCAGCGAAAACTGCGCAAAGCCTCGGGAAAATTTGGGTGCTTGACCCTGTAGGCTACGGCCCTGTCTTAAGATGGCGTTCAGATATGGTCGATAATTTACTGCAGTACCAGCCTTCAGTCATACGCGGTAATGCATCAGAAATTGGCGCGCTGGCAGGCAATCATATTCAGTCTAAAGGCGTAGACAGCACCATCAGTAGTGAATCAATTTATTTGCAGGCGCAGCCTTTATTTGAACATGCCGAATGTATTGCTATTTCTGGCGAAGCCGATTTTATTTTGTCTAAAGAATTGAATGCCGTGATTCAAATCAATGGCGGCTCCTATCTGCAGCCTAAAATCACCGCTTCCGGCTGCGCCTTAGGCGCCTTAACAGCAGCCTATTGCGCAGTGAGCAACACCATTACTGCAGGCGCCATGGCTGCCCATATTCACTTTGCCATTGCAGGCCAAAAAGCATATGAACGCGCCAACACTGTCGGCAGTTTCAATGTGGCCTTTTTAGATGAAATTTATGCCTTGGATGAGGAAGATTTAGTGCAATACAGTGATTTCAACATATTGCCCTTAGCAGGCTGACTCACTTGACTTTACGGTCGGCAGCCAAATTGAAAATGGTTTCGCAAATCGTGCTGAAGTCTAAACGGCAAACACACATCAGCCCCTTGCCATCAAAATAATCAGGCACATGCTGCAAAAAAAACTGATTATGGGAATTTGCACGGTTGCGCAGCCGAACCAATTGTTCAGGCGTGACTTTAGGCATATTGCAAGGATGAACAATAATGTTCTCACCTCGAACCTCTGCCCCGGAATGGCGGCTTTGCATCAAATTCAATATATCGGCATGCGCTTTGGGCATTTTCCGGCCCGCGCGCGGAAAGAAATTAACTGAACGCGATGTAAATAAGGTGTAGATTTTTGGCTGCATAAGCGTCGTCACAAACCACAAGGGCATGAATGGATTGCGCATACGGTAATTCAGCGCAACGCGTATAGCTGAATTCAAACTGCGGCTGCGGCCTCGGTATTCAGTTAAAAAGCCCGCTCTTGAACTGATAATGAAAATGGCTTGCCCATTCAGTTCCAGTTTTAAAATGGAAATAATATTCTGCCCCACCAGTTTTCCGCGATGAAAATACTGCACAATTGGAATAGAGACTGCAGTTGAATCGTAGAGACAGCTGTATAGCTGTTCAAGGGTGGAGGTTGGAAATATGAGCTGCTCTAATGCCCAAATTTTCTGAAATTGAAGATGCTGTTCTTCTTGTGCCAATTGAACGAAATCAATCACACTTTCTTTAATTTTCATTAGAGAAATTCCAAATTATTATTTTATTCATTATCCGCAATGCATCAGCACAGCATTTTATTTCATCTAGCGGCTTTATTCCGCACGCTTACGCCAAGAAGATGAGCACCTGAAATGCGCGCGGCAACTCAACCCAATTTTATAATTAAATGCATATATTCAGATTGATGCAAACTTTATACTCGAATCTGCATCAAAAAGTAAACGGCCGCCTTTGAATAAAATTCAATTTTCAGGTCAATGCAATTTAGCCATTAGAATACCAGCCTATTCTTGAATAAGCTGGCATCTGCAAATTCATACGCGCGAAAAGGCGTATTTAAGTATTAAGCTTGGATATGCACCGATTTAATCCGGTTGCCTTCCATTTCGGTCACTTTGAATTGAATGCCTTGATAATTCAGCACAGTACCAAGTTCGACATGGCCCTGCATCTTATCTAAAATCAAGCCAGATACGCTTATATAGCCAGCATCATCTTCGACTAAATCCAGCATGCCCAGTTCCAATTCCAGCTGGTATAGATCCAGCATCCCGGAGGCTTTCCATTCCTTCTCGCCCAGCTTGACCAAATCCAGCTGTTCATCTGCATCAGGAAACTCGCCTGCAATTGCCTCAAAAACATCCAGCGGTGAAATCAAGCCCTGAACATTGCCAAATTCATCAGAGACCATGACCAAAGAACCCTTCGACGTGCGCAGTGTATTAATTGCATCAATCACTTTCATCTTTTCGAAGATATAAATTGGACGGTGCTTTTTGATCAAGTTTTTCAGCTCATCTTCATCATCTAAAACATCCAGCAGCTCTTTAGCGCGGACAATGCTGATGACTTTGTCCAAACTGCCGCGGCACACTGGAAATAAGCTATGCGGCACTGAAAGCACCTGTTCACGGATTTTCTCTGGCGAATCATTCAGATCGACCCAAGAAATCTGACTGCGCGGGGTCATAATTGACGCCACTGAACGCTCTGCTAAGGTTAAAACACCGCCAATCATATAGCGCTCTTCTGCGGCAAAAGCTTCTTGAGCCTGCTGATGCTCAGGATTGTCTGCGGTTTCAATTTTACCGCCCATCAGCTTTAAAATACTGTCGGCAGTACGGTGACGCAGCGGAATTTTTGACTCATGCTTTGCCACATTACGCTGGGTAAATTGATTAAAGGCTTCAATTACAATGGCCACGCCAATACCTGAGTAAATATAGCCTTTTGGAATATGGAACCCAAAACCTTCCGCAATGAGGCTGATCCCGATTAAAAGCAGGAAACTCAGACACAGAATAACGACAGTTGGATGACGGTTGACAAAACTTGTCAGCGGTTTTGAGGCAAGCAGCATCACGGCCATAGCGACAATCATCGCAGCCATCATCACATAAATATTATCCACCATACCAATGGCGGTAATGACCGAATCTAGAGAAAATACCGCATCCAAAACCACAATTTGCGCAACGACTGCTGTAAAGCCAGCATATACAACGTTTGTCGCAACTTTAAGCTCAGGCTTTCCTTCTATTTTTTCATGCAATTCAGTGACAGCTTTATAGACCAAGAATAAGCCGCCGAATAGTAAAATGAGGTCTCGGCCTGAGAATGTCCAATCAAAGACAGTAATAAGCGGTTTTGTCAATGTGACTAACCAAGAGATAGCAAATAATAAGCCCAATCGCATAAAGAGCGCAAGGGAAAGACCAACAACACGCGCCTTATCGCGCTGCTCTGGCGGGAGTTTTTCAGCCAAAATTGCAATAAATACCAGATTATCGATACCTAAAACAATTTCAAGGATAATTAAAGTAATTAAGCCGACCCATAAACCTGGGTCCATTAAGAATTCCATTAAAAAACATCTCCAAAACAGTGCATTGAACAACTTTTTTGAAGAAAAACAGATAGACCTACGCTCGGCGAGGGATCCATAAAAAAAACCTTTTCAACTAAAGATACTTCATTATGCACAAACTTTGATTTTTGTATCGTTTTTTTGTGTTTTTTCCTCAACGCCTTCCTTTATTTTTAGATCTGTGCCTAGAGGCGCTTATTCCAATTATCTCAGAATCTGCAGCTTGCAAGGTTTTTTTGATTTCATCATAAAATTAGAGGAAGATTCTCAGATAAAACAGATTAATAGAGACCGTCATGATCAATGATTCACAGCAGTTTTGATTTATTTAAAATATTACAAAAGGAAATCCCAATGATAGATTTTCTTTCTTTGATTATATTTGATAAAAATCTATTGATATTGCACCATTATTTTTCATAAAATGTCGACTCGTTAAAATAAAATTACAAGAAAATTGGGGACTTTAAATGACGAAAAAATATGCAAAATTCTTACCATCCGGTGACGACTTTAACTTAGAAGACTTTCCATATTATTGGGTCACGCAAGTGCATGCTCAATACGTATTAAATGTCGATCACGCGTTGAAGAAATACGGTGTAGACAACTCAAGACGGCGCATATTGCTTGCGCTGAAATCCAAACCAAATGCAAGTGTTTCAGATCTTTCTGAAATGGTGGTATCCAAAATGTCGACTACGACAAAAATTGTCTACCGCCTCAAAGATGAAGGTTTCGTCAACACCTACTCTTGTGAAGACGATGCGCGCATTACTCGTGTGGTGCTGACTGAAAAGGGCCACCTCATGACGCAAAAAATTAACGACTTAATGAATATTGTGCTGGAACAGTCTTTTGAAGGCCTGACACCGCTTCAAATTGAAAAAATGATTGAAAGTTTAAAACACATTTTTAAAAATCTTTCACGTTAATATACAGTCGATATATCAATCGAAAAAATTCAGTTGGGGGCTGATTTTTTCGATTTTTATTTTAGGCGCAAAAGAACACTCAAATTCTTCTACGGGAAACCCGTCTACAAAACTCTGAATATTGGATGATTTCCAGCTGAGCCACTGCTCCAGCCGGTCATGCGGAATCACGATAACTGAACGTTTTACATTACCCGGCTCATGAAACTCTTTCATCATGGCATGGCCTATAGCGTCCATCGTAATCATCGTTGCCGATCGAATAATATCTTCGCCCTTTTGGCAAATTTCATATAGCGCCGCAATATAGAAGGCTTTACCGTCTTTACGCCGGACACTCCAGCGCTGAGGTTTATTATCAATATATTTTGATTCATAAAATTCGGAAACTGGGATGACACCGAATTTACACTTCTGAATCGAATTTTGAAATGTCGGCTTTTGCATCAATGTTTCATTGCGCGCATTATAAGTCTTCAGTGCAATCGACAGATCATCGGCCCATTTAGGAATCATGCCAAAGCATACTTTGCGCCACTCGAGCCCTTGCTGGGATCTAAACAGCAAAGGCATTTCATAATTCGGGTAGACTTCATCTGAATATTCAAACGGAATTTCGGTTAGTCCTAACGCTTCAAGCTGCGCCAATGTCAGCGGTTTGAAATTTGCACACATGATGAAAATAATTGATTTGGGGATTTGCATTATAAGACGGATATTAGGATTCCGTATCTGGCGGACTTCAAGCCACTACAATATCCTGCTCAATTTTAAACTTCAAAAGCCCACCTTGTTAAACGGCCGAGCTTAGCATTGCATACACCGCCACGGCAATGTCATTCTTTTGGGTGCAATCGCTTCAGTGCATACAGTCTATTCTTTTAAGGGCAGTCAAATGGCCCCAAAACCATTCTTCATAAACCTCTATAAAACAGACTTAACTTTTTACCGCCGCCTGCGGGCAGTTTATTTTCTTAACGGCTGCACAGATACGCCAATACACCAAAAAAGAAGAAAAAATATCAACCGCCATACTGATGAGTGTTTTGATATGTGCAAATTGCGCTTTATCAAAATCAGCTTCAAACCGGTTAAAAATAGATAAAATGAGTGAATATAGAACAATGACAAATGCTGTGGTTTTCAGCATGATCGGTAAATAAAGGGCAATAATGCGGTTTAAAAAAGCATGCCCCTGCGCACCGCCATTGGCTTTAAATATGGCATTGGTCCAGCTGATCAATAGGCCTAAATTAATCAAGAAAAGTGCAAAACTGATTTTCAGCTCTTCCGGTTCAATTTGACTGGAAGCAAAAATGCCCAATAGCACAATAATACTGCTGGCCAAATAATAATTTTTAAACTCGTTTTGACTCACTCTATTTTGCTTTAAATCTTCAATCAGCTTATCTGTGCGCCAAAAATACATGCTTTACTCCATTTGTATATTTCCATCATATATAAAAAAAGCCTCCGAAGAGGCTTTTTTGATTAGACAAGGTGAAGATTAATCACCGGTATAACCTTTTAACTTTAAACGCGCTGCATGAAGCAATGGCTCTGTGTAGCCCGATGGCTGTTCGCCGCCTTTAAACACTAGATCATACGCCGCTTGGTATGCATAACCGTTGAATGCTGGCGCCATAGGTGTGTAAAGCGGATCGTTTGCATTTTGCTCATCCACAATTTTCGCCATACGCTGCATCACTTCTTCAACTTGCGCTGCAGATACGATGCCATGACGCAGCCAGTTTGCAACGTGCTGAGATGAAATACGCAATGTTGCACGGTCTTCCATTAAGCCGACGTTATTGATGTCTGGCACTTTAGAACAGCCCACACCCAAGTCAACCCAGCGTACGACATAACCCAAGATCCCTTGAAGGTTATTTTCCAGCTCTTTAGTTTTCTCTTCTTCAGTCCAGTTTGTATCGGTTGCTAAAGGAGGAGTTAACAAGTCATCTAGCGGCAATGCTTCCGTTTTCAACAGCTCTTGCTGACGAGCCGATACATTGCACTGATGGTAGTGAATCGCGTGAATGACTGCGCCAGATGGAGATGGAACCCATGCACAGCTTGCGCCCGCTTCTGGATGCTCAATCTTGGTTTTGTACATGTCTAAAAGCATATCCGGTTTAGGCCACATGCCTTTACCAATCTGCGCTTTACCGCGAAGGCCTGTTTGAAGGCCAATCATCACGTTGCGGTTTTCATAAGCTGGGAACCAGATCTGTGCTTTCACTTCGCCTTTGCGAACGAATGGACCTGCTTCCATAAAGGTATGGATTTCATCACCAGTACGGTCCATGAAGCCCGTGTTGATGAAAATAGTACGGTCTTTCGCTTGAGCGATACAGTTTTTCAAGTTTACAGATGTACGGCGTTCTTCGTCCATGATCCCGATTTTTAAAGTTTTTGCAGGCAGACCTAGCGCTTGTTCTGAACGCTCAAACAATTCAACTGCAAATGCAACTTCTTCTGGGCCATGCATTTTTGGTTTCACGATATACATAGAACCTTTACGTGAGTTCTTGTTTTCGTTTTCACCTTTAATGTCTGCAAAAGTCAGCAATGGCGTAACCAATGCATCCATGATGCCTTCGTAGATTTCAGCGCCATCTACCAGGATCGCAGGGTTGGTCATCAAATGACCCACGTTGCGCAGCAGCATCAATGAGCGGCCATGAAGTTTCGTTTCACCGCCAATCAAGTTTTTGTGCGTACGGTCTTTATTCAAAGTACGCGTCACAGTTTTGCCGTTTTTCTCGATAGATTCTGAAAGTGTGCCTTTCATCAAACCTAACCAGTTGCGGTAGCCTTCCACTTTTTCTTCAGCATCAACTGCTGCAATCGAATCTTCTAAATCCTGAATCGTGGTAAGCGCTGCTTCAAGAACAAGGTCTTTTACACCCGCCGCATCAGTTTTACCGATAGGGCTAGTCGCATCAACTTCAATGATCACGTGGAGACCATTGTTAAGAAGTACAATTTCAACAGGTGCAGATTCTTCACCATTGAAACCAACGAACTGCGCTTCTTTCGCTAAAGTGGTTGTTGAACCGTCTTTCAGCGTTACCGCAAGTTTCTTGCCTTCTACCGCATATTTTGTCGCATCAGCATGTGAACCGCTTGCCAATGGGAAGGTTTCATTTAAGAAATTCTTAGCAAATGCAATTACTTTTTCGCCGCGGACAGGGTTATAGCCCTTGCCTTTTTCTGCGCCGCCTTCTTCTGAAATGACGTCAAAGCCGTAAAGCGCGTCATATAAAGAGCCCCAGCGCGCGTTTGCAGCATTTAAGCAGTAACGAGCATTACGCACAGGCACCACCAATTGTGAACCAGCCAGCAATGCGATCTCTTCGTCGACATTTTCTGTGCTGATTTGAAAATCTTCTACTTCTGGTAATAAGTAGCCAATTTCAGCAAGGAAAGCTTTGTAAGCTTCGAGTTCAAATTTGTTGTTGCGGTGCCATTCATCAATTTTTGCTTGAATGTCGTCACGCTTAGCCAATAGTGCTTTGTTCTTTGGGCTAAGATCGACAACGACTTGTTCAAAGTTTTTCCAGTAAGTTTCACTGTCCAAACCTGAACCTGGAAGTGCTTCATTTTCGATGAAATCGTAAAGTTCTTTAGCAATCGCTAACTTGCCTTTTTGAATACGTGCAGTCATTGTCTTTCCTGATATTGCTACTTTTTATAACAAGAGATTCCAGTATACCTATTTATACTTAGCTGAATAGCACTATCACATTACTAAATAACGATCATTTTTTATTAAGCAAATACCCTCATGACTTGACAAAATAACGATCAGAAATGCAACATCATCATCAGCTTGAATGCTCTTTTATAGTGTATAAAGTTTTTGAAATGCCGAAATTAGACTTAAGTGCAGAATTTTGTTTTAAAACCGAACAAAATTGGCTTTTTCAGTCACTCGAATGCTTGATTAAGCCATGAAAAACACCAAATGTCGATAAAATCGCCAGTCATATTTGCATAAAAAAAGCGCCAGTTCTTGGCGCTCCTTGCTGTGCTTCATCAGCCATTATTCTGCATTTTCCGGTGCATTAATTTGACGATGCGCAGAATTCAAATAGTCATCGGATTGCATTTCCAATAAGCGTGAACGCGTGCGTTCAATTTCAAAGGCCAGTTTTTCACCTTGATAAAGGTCAATAATTGAATCCTCCGAAGTTAAAAGAAGCTTTACGCCGCGGTCATAAAACTCATCAACCAAATAAATAAAACGGCGTGTGCCTTCAGAGAGGTAATCCGTCATGTGCGGCACATTGCTGACCAATACCGTATTATAAATATTGGCGATTTCGATAAAGTCCGCAGGGCTGCGCGGCTTTAAGCACAGTTCAGAATATTCACACCACAGCACATCTTCTGTATGGCCAATGGTTTCGACTATCCGTTTATTAATGATAATCGGTTCCTGAGACACGGTTTGAGTTTGCGTCAAAGCGCCGAAACGCTGCGCCATCCACAATTTATTTTCATGCGTTAAAGGGCTTTTAAACAGCTGTGCCTGTTTCAATACGCGCAAGCGGTAGTCTACGCCTGCATCCACATTCAGGACGACACAGTTCTTTTTCACCATTTCAATAGTGGGAATAAAACGGTCCCGATGAATGCCATTCTTATATAAGCCGTCTGGCGCAATGTTTGAGGTGGCGACCAAAGTCACACCGCGGGCAAACAATTTTTGAAACAAGTCACTCAGAATCATGGCATCGGTGACATTTGAAACAAAGAATTCATCAAAGCAAATGACAACCGCTTCTTTATAAATTTGATCTGCAACCAACTCTAAAGGATTGCGCTGCCCCGAAAGCTTATTCAGCTCACGGTGCACATGCTGCATAAAATGATGAAAATGCATGCGGGTCTTACGGCGGAACGGCACAGATTCATAAAACTGATCCATCAGCCATGTTTTACCGCGGCCGACACCACCCCACATATAAACGCCATGCGGTGATGTTTGGCGGCGGAAACGGCGGAAGGCCTTTTTTGAAGCTTTAAAACGCTGAATCAGCTCTTGCCATACGCGGTCCAGTTCATGCACCGCAACAGCCTGAGCCTCATCTGGCAAAAATTGGCCAGATGCCAGCGCTTGCGCATAACGCTCTGCGGGAGAAATTGGAGTAAAAGCCGTACTGTGGTGAGTTTGTAATTCAGACATATCATTAAATACTATTTGGGGCTATATAAAATTATAGCGAAGATTGAACCGTAATATATAACACTTTGGCATTAATAAACTTAGGCTATTTTGTATATTGACGCGGGCTTTGCCCGAACCAGCGCTTAAACGCATGATTAAATGCTGCAGGCTCTGAATAGCCTAATAATTCTGCAATCATCTCAATTGAATACTCCTTGTATTCCATCAGCCGCAAAGCTTTGTCCTTAATGATATCTTCGCGGATTTGCTTATAGCTGGTATTCAGCTGCTGCAATTGATGCCTCAATGTCCGCTCAGGCAAATTCAGCGCTTGCGCGGTTTCCGCCATGCTGGGCATAGCTCCGGTCTGCAGCTCTAAATAATCCTGTACACGCTGAATCAATGACGGCGCCTGCTCATCGGCCATTAAACGCTCCAATTCTGCGATGCATTTTGCTTCATACAATCGGAAGGTAATCGGATCAGCTGACGGAATTTTCACATCAAATACCGATTCATCAAACCAAAAACTGGCATATGGCGCGCCAAACCTGACCTGCGGACCATAGTAATCATGATAAATCGCCAACTGCTGCGGATCTTGCGGCTGCTTAAATGGCAAATCAATCAGCACCTGCGGAGACGCCAGCCCCATCATTTTGTATAAATCACGGATAAATTTATAAGTGCCCGATATTTCACATTGCGCCAGCAGCAGGCCCAATTCCGTATGGATATTTTGCGGCCGGTAGCATAGCGCTATTTTATGATCAGCAATGTCCAGCGCCAAACGCCCGGTCAAATGCGTGAGCTGCTGAAACCGAATGCCTTGATCCAGCACGGTGCGTAACGTTGGGCTTGTGACCAAAAGCATCAATAACGGCCCATAACCCGCCAGCGTATAATGCTGTCCAATAAATAAGCCCTGTTCCGGCGCAACATCCTGTCCTATGACTTTCAGCACATCCCATTCCAGACTTGGATGAATGACCGATGTTGCATCCAGCGCATCAATGCGCAGGCCAATCGTTTGCAGTTTTGCATCCACATCTATCCCCGCTTTGCGCATGCCCTGCACCAAGTACATCAAGCTGAGAATAGATCGCTTCATTGCAGTATTAATCCATAAAAGTTCTTTCTTTTGTACTATAAATATTCAGCTTTGAAAATTGCCGTTTTGATCAATTTAACTGTCAGCCCAATCATAGTGTCAGCATATCTATTTCATTTATGCTGTGCATCATAAGGAATAAAAAGAGCTATTTATATGGAAAATACGGAAAATCACAAGATTAGCAAAGCACAAATCGCGATTATTGGCGGCGGCTTTGGCGGCATTGCAATGGCTATACGCTTGCTGCAAAACGGCATTCAAGATTTCATCATTCTGGAAAAAGCCAGTGACTTTGGTGGCACTTGGCGTGAAAACCGCTACCCGGGCGCAGCCTGTGATGTACAGTCGCATATGTATTCGCTCTCCTTTGCACCAAAAACAGACTGGACGAAACGCTATGCCGAAGCGCCTGAAATCTTTGATTATATTCAAGGATTAATTGCCAGATTTAAACTTGCACAGTATGCACGCTTGCAATGCGAAGTTCTTTCAGCCGTATATCTTGAAGATGAGTGTCAATGGCAGCTGACTCTAAATGATCAAAGCACACTGATTGCACAATATGTCATTTTTGCCTCTGGCCCGCTGCATGTTCCGCAAATTCCGCATATTGCTGGTATCGAGAAATTCAAAGGTAAAGTTTTTCATTCATCACAGTGGGATCATGGCTACAGCTTGCACGGAAAAACGGTGGCCTCAATCGGCACTGGCGGCAGCGCAATTCAATATATTCCTGAAATTGCGCCGCAAACGGAACGGCTTTATGTTTTTCAGCGCACTGCCGCATGGGTAATTCCCCGAGATGAGCGCCTGTACAAAGGTCTAGAAAAAAAGCTTTTTGCAAAATTCGACTGGTTCAGAAAATTGCACCGTGCACGCTTATATTGGTCAAACGAATCACGGGTGGTACCGATTGTAAAACCTCTGACCATGAAATATGCGCAGAAGCTAGCTGAAGTTTTTATCCGCTACCAAGTTAAAGACAAAACCATTGCTAAAAAACTCACCCCTGACTACATTATGGGCTGCAAGCGGATTTTAGTTTCTAATAAATATTTTCCTGCATTCAACCGAAAAAATGTTGAGCTGATCACAGACGGCATTCAAGAGTTGACTGCCGACAGCATCATCACGCAGGATGGAAAAATTCGTAAAATTGACTGCCTCATATATGGGACAGGCTTTATTACCGACCCCCGCATTTACCTCAAGTCATTCAGCTGTACGGGTTTAAATGGCATAGAATTAAAAGATGCATGGAAAGATGGCGCAGAAAGTTTTTATGGCATCAGCACCAAAGGCTTTCCAAACCTTTTCCAGCTGCTGGGGCCAAATACCGTTTTAGCTCACAACTCTGTGGTTTTTATGATTGAATCGCAAGTTGAATATATTCTGCAAATGATGGATCTTGTAGCTAAGACACACAGCCAAGCAATTGCAGTGAAAGGTCACGTGCAGGATCAGTTTAATCAGCATGTGCAAACCATGATGGGCGGTACAGTATGGCAATCCGGCTGTGTCAGCTGGTATCAGCAGGATGGCGGGAAAAACTTTGCCTTGTGGCCAACCTATACATGGAAATATTGGCTCAATACCAAAAAAATGAATCCCGCAGATTATCTTCTGCTCACAAAATCTAAGGGAACACGTGCAGCATAAATATTTAATGGTCATAATAAGCAGGTGTTCTTCACCTGCTTGATTTTTTATGCAATCCTTTTGGTTGATTTTTCAGCTGCTATTTTGCCTATTTTTAGGCTTCATGCTTGCCCGCCGCTTACCGACTAAATTAGAACAATTTGGCTTCAAAATACTGCCTTATTTTTCCTACCTCCTGCTAATTGCCATTGCCATTGAGTTTTCACAGACTTTACAAAGCATCAGCAGTCCTGCACAGATTTTAACCACAGCTGTCAGCATTGCACTGGCCACATCGGTCGGAGCATTTATCTGCTGCTATTTATTATTCAAAGCCATTGGCTATCAGCCAATGCAAGGCAAAGTTTCTGCCGACCTGCTGCTCAACTCCCTATTGAATATCAGCTATGCTTTTTTTGCCCTCGCATTCGGTTATGGCGCAGCAGAACTGTTCAGCCATCTTAATATAGGCCTGCATATCAGCACATGGAATCTGCTGCTGGGCTTTATGTTCTTAATCGGCTTGGATTTAGCCTACTCACCATTAGACCGCTCATGGCTGAATTGGAAAATCCTGCTGGTGCCGCTGGCCTGCATTATTGGCTCAATTTTAGGCGCGCTGGCTGTTTCATTTGCCATTAGCGAGATCAGCTTAAAAGATTTAATCATGCTGTCGCAAGGCTACGGTTTTTACTCAATGACCGGGATTGTCATTACTCAATTGAAAGATGCGCATTTAGGCAGCATTGCACTCATTAACGATTTATTCAGAGAAATTTTTTCTATCCTGTTTATGTATTTGATTGGCTGGCGCTACCCCCGCTCTGCTATTTCAGCTGCCGGCGCAACCGCGATGGATGTGACCCTGCCTATGGTCAAACAGTCTTGCGGCAATGACTTTATTCCGCATGCCATGGTCAGCGGTTTCATATTATCTGTTTTAGCGCCCATTGTGGTCAGCATACTGGCTGCGCTTTAATTGATTGATTCAAATTTCTCCAGAGGAGCATATTCCTCTGGAGACAAATCCTGTAAAACAAAGTATCACAGCAATTAAAAATCCAACTCGATCCTGCTGACAAGCCCTCCTGTAGCTTCCATAATGAGCGACCCAATTTCAATTCTATCAAATCCAGATGCACCGTCTGCCGAATTGGCTTGCTGCTGTTCTTCTTTTTGCTATTTTGTTCTATTGGATTCAGTTTAATGGAAATTCTATTCACTTATAATTCTAAACTATTTTTAACAGCGGTCACCGCCCTTAATCTTTTCTTGCTTTGCTATTTTAAGGCTAATCCAAAATGCATAAAAAAGCCTCTCATTTGAAAGGCTTTTTTATCATTAACCCAACTTACAGTGTCGCTAGAATATCTTTTAAAGTTTGACGAGGGTTTTCAGATTTGGTAATTGGACGGCCAATCACCAAGTGTGTTGCACCATCCAACATTGCCTGTTTTGGCGTTACGATACGCTTTTGGTCATCTGCACTTGAACCCTCAGGGCGAATACCCGGTGTCACCAATGCAAACTCTGAACCCAAAGCCTCACGCAGCATTTTTGCTTCTTGTGCTGAACACACCACCCCATCCAAACCGCTGTCTTTAGTCAGTTTTGCTAAGCGCTTAACTTGTTCAAATGGCTCTATATCCAGACCAATGTCGGCTAAATCTTCACGGCCCATCGAAGTTAACACCGTTACTGCAATCAGCTGAGTGTTATAGTTGCCCGCCTTTAAACGCTCAACACAGGTTTCCATCATTTTACGGCCGCCTGAAGCATGGACATTCACCATCCACACCCCCATATCCGCAGCAGCACATACCGCTTGCGCAGTAGTATTGGGAATATCATGGAATTTTAGATCTAAAAAAACTTCAAAGCCTTCACCATGTAAAGCTTTAACAATAGAAGAGCCTTCATGGGTAAACAGCTCTTTACCAACTTTTACTCGGCATAATGCAGGGTCTAACTGCTCTGCCATTTTTAACGCGTCAAATTGGCTTTTAGCATCTAATGCAACAATGATACTCAAGAGACTACCCTTTTAAACAGACAAAAAAGAAAGCACATTATAGAGGCTAACCATGTTCACTCAAAGTCCCAATTACCAAGATCATGCAAATGTGAAAACTTTTATTTAAGCCACAGATTTTATGCCATAAAAAAACACCCTGAATTTTCATCCAGAGTGCTTAAAATTTCAAAAATGCTGCAACCATTTTCTTTAAGCTGTTTCAGCTTCAAGAAAAATCAAATTTATAAAGGAGTTGATTTTTGCTCATCCGGCTGAATATCCAAGACTGTCTTTTCATGTCTTGCATATGCCGCAGCTTCCGCAGCAGCCGCTTGCGCAGCTTGAATTTGCTCTTTACGCAAGCGGTCAATATCTTTACGCAAACGCTTAATTTCCCAATTGTTCTGGAATACTCGAAAGATCTGAACACCTATCAGCAAACCCAGCACAATACCCAAGGCCAAAGTAAGCAGAAGCAAAAGCCCTAGACGCATTGCCGGAACCTGAGTGAACAGTAAATCTACAGACAATTCAGTCCCGTTCTGGAGCACCAAAAATAGTGAATACCCAAATAGAACAATCAGTAAGATAACTAAGACGTAACGCATAAACACTCCTGAAAGAATCTAAAATTATACAGCAGACTCATTTACCGCATCACGGAGTGCTTTACCTGGCTTGAAGTGCGGTACTGCTTTCGCTGCAACTTCAACTGATTTGCCAGTTTTCGGGTTACGGCCTACACGCGGTTCACGGTGATGCAAGGCAAAACTGCCAAAGCCGCGAATTTCAATACGGTTATCTGTCGATAAAGCTTCGATCATTTGATCAATCATAATCTTAACAGCTTCTTCAACCAGCGGTTCAGCTAAGTGCGGGTTTTTAAGAGAAATACGCTCTATTAAATCTGACTTATTAAGTGCTTCAGTAGTCATCTGCGACCTCTTTAATTATCAAGCGACTCGGAATCTATTTCCTGATAATAACCTGTTTAAATACAAAACGGTAGCGTAATAATGACTTACTACGCTACCGTTTACAGTAATTGTGTAAAAAGTATTAATTAACTTACATTAACAATACGATTCAAGCACTTACTTAGTGGTTCATTTGAGCTTTGATCAAATCACCAATAGTCTTAGGACCATTGTCTTGAGAAGCAGACGCTTGACGCAAGTTAGCTACAGCTTCTTTCTCTTCAGCTTCGTCTTTCGCTTTGATAGACAAGTTGATAGAGCGTGACTTGCGGTCTACGTTGATGATTTTCGCTTCAACTTCTTGACCAACTTCTAAGAATTTAGTTGCATCTTCAACGCGGTCGCGGTTGATTTCAGATGCTTTCAAAGAAGCTTCAACTTCGTCAGCTAACTTAACAGTAGCGCCTTTAGCGTCAACTGCAGTTACAGTACCTTTAACAAGCGCACCGCGTTCGTTAGCAGCCAAGAAGTCATTGAACGGATCGTTGTTCAATTGCTTGATGCCAAGGCTGATACGGTTGCCTTCAGCGTCTACAGACAGGATAACCGCTTCAACAGTGTCACCTTTCTTGTAACGACGGATAGCTTCTTCGCCTTGTTCGTTCCAAGAGATATCAGACAAGTGAACTAGGCCATCAATACCGCCTGGCAAACCAATGAAGATACCGAAGTCAGTGATAGATTTGATCGTACCAGAAACTTTTTCGCCTTTGTCGTGGTCTTTAGCAAACTCTTCCCATGGGTTAGCACGAGTTTGTTTGATACCAAGAGAAATACGGCGGCGTTCTTCATCAACTTCAAGAACCATAACATCAACTTCGTCACCAATCTGAACTACTTTAGACGGGTGGATGTTTTTGTTAGTGTGGTCCATTTCAGACACGTGTACTAAACCTTCAACGCCTTCAGCGATTTCTGCGAAACAGCCGTAGTCAGTTAAGTTAGTTACGCGAGCTTTAACGATAGAACCTTTAGGGTAACGGTTCATGATCGCTAACCATGGATCTTCGCCAAGCTGTTTAAGGCCTAGTGAAACACGGTTACGCTCTTTGTCAAATTTAAGTACTTTAACAGTAACTTCTTGACCCACTTCAACAACTTCTGAAGGGTGCTTGATGCGTTTCCAAGCCATGTCAGTGATGTGAAGAAGACCGTCAATACCGCCAAGGTCAACGAATGCGCCGTAGTCAGTAAGGTTTTTGATAGTACCAGTAACTGTTTGACCTTCTTCAAGCTGAGCAAGAAGAGCTTCACGGTCAGCTGAAGATTCAGCTTCCATAACAGCGCGGCGAGAAACAACAACGTTGTTACGTTTAGCGTCAAGCTTGATTACTTTAAATTCTAACTCTTTGCCTTCTAAGTGAGTAGTATCACGAATAGGGCGAGTATCAACTAAAGAACCTGGAAGGAACGCACGTACTGGACCGATGTCAACAGTGAAGCCGCCTTTAACTTTACCAGAGATAACACCAGTAACGATTTCGCCGTCTTCAAAGATTTTTTCAAGTTTAGTCCAAGTTTCAGCGCGTTTCGCTTTTTCACGAGACAGAACTGTTTGACCCATACCGTTGTCAAGAGCTTCAACAACAACGTCTACAGTGTCCCCAACTTGAACTTCAAGTTCACGTTGTTCATTTAAGAATTCAGCGCGGTCAACAATACCTTCTGATTTAAGGCCAGTGTCAACTGTTACCCAGTCAGAGTCAATGCTTACTACAACGCCTTGGATGACAGCACCCTTTTCAACGTTGAGGTTTAATTCGCTTTCTTCAAAGAGGGCTGCAAAAGATTCGGTCATGATATACCTGATAAAGTCAGCGGTCTTGGATCAGACAAGGCCGGTTTAATAAAGCGTCTACATAGTCCATATAGAACTGATCAAGCTATGCTTCTGCTGTAAAATTCTTTAATTCGCTAATTGCTTGTCGATATATGCTGTCATCAGACTGAACACCTCATCAATGCTCAATGCTGAGCTATCAATGATATAAGCGTCTTCTGCCGGCTTGAGCGGAGCAACAGCGCGCTCCATATCTCGTTTATCCCGAGCTTCAATATTAGCTAAAATGTCGTTTATTTTAGCATCTAGCCCCATACCCTGCAACTGCTTTACACGGCGCGCTGCCCGTGACTGCGCAGAAGCGGTCAGATAAATCTTGGCTTGGGCATTCGGAAAGATTGATGTAGCCATATCCCGGCCGTCTGCAACCAAGCCTGGAGCTTGAGCAAAAGCATGCTGACGCGCCAGCAATGCCGTTCTAAGTGCAGGAATTGCAGCCACTTTTGACGCGAACTCGCCAACACGCTCTGTACGGATGGTCTGCGTAACATCTTGGCCATCCAGCAAGACTTGAACGCCCGATTCAGTTGTAACAAATTTTATGTCTAAATTTGCTGCAATTTCGGCGCATTTTGTCAATTCCGAATCCAGCTTTTCCAGCAAATTCTGATTATGCAATGATAAACCCAGCAACCGGTACAGCGCGCCCGAATCCAACAGGTGGAATTGATAATGCGCTGCCAGTTTTGCCGCCAGTGTGCCTTTACCTGAACCGCTTGGCCCATCAATTGTAATAATCTTGACTGTCATTGCCTTTTCCGCCATTACCTATACAGTTTTGCGAGTTTTGAAAAGCCCAGTTTAATCGCAGATTTCAGCTGTGCAAGCACTAATTTGCTGACAAATGGCGCTCTGGCCTGAAACTCGATGGTGTATGTCACCAATGTTTTATTTTCAGCTGCTGGCTCAAATTCAATAATTCCCAAATGATGCTTCACCAGCGGATTTTTAATAATCTTATATTCAATGCGCTGATTCGGAACCAATACAGTAATTTCCTCCTGAATCGGTTTTACCGGCCCTAAGCCTAAACGGCGCACTGAGCCCACTCCGTCTGGACGCTGAGGATCAGCGGAATTTTTTACCCGCACCACCTGCACGGGTGCAAAAGCAACATTATAAGTTGCGTGTTTAGACAGTAATTCGAAAACCTTTTCTACCGGTGCATTGAATTCTTTTTTGACTTGCATCGCGTTCATAAAAATAACCCTTTGTTATTTGACAATTCATATTGTCATTTTATTTTACCTGAATTTATTCAGACTGATCTGTATTTTTCGTTTTTTCCAGTAATTTCATCTGCTTTCTTTGCTCACGCCTCATTTTAAAAAAAGCACTGAGCTGCGCAGAACACTGCTCCTGCAGACAGCCCTGTTCAAATTCAAATACGTGATTATAGTAACCGCTTTGCAGCAGCTGGCGCACACTGACCAGCGAACCTGCTTTTGGCTCTACCGCGCCAAAAACCACACGCTTAATCCGCGCATGCACCAAAGCGCCGACACACATTGTGCACGGTTCTAATGTTACATACAGTGTTGCATCATCAGGCAGGCGGTAGTTTTGAAGGGATTGGCAAGCCTGACGGATAGCTTGAATTTCAGCATGCGCTGTCGGGTCATTTAAACTGATAGGCGCATTAAAACCTGCGCCAATGATTTGATGATTGCTGACAATAATTGCGCCTACAGGAATTTCTCCGATTAACGCAGCAGATGCAGCCTGCTCGCAAGCTTGCTGCATCCAGTATTCATCACTAAATTGTATTTCTGCACTCATGTATGTATCAGTCAATAATACCGTATTGCTTTAACAGCGCATTCCAGCTTTCAATCTTAGTGACTGGGGGATTGTCCGCCAAAATACCTTTCAGTGATAAATCTGCGCCCATTTTCCATTCAGGAGACAGGTCTTTATCCACCAAACGCGCGCGCACCCCTTCCACAAAATCAGGATGGCGGATTTTCCAGTCTGAAATTTGGGTTTCAAGCTCAAAAACTTCATTCCATGAATGTACTTTCTTACCCCACTGCCAAAGCAGCCAAGTCAGCGCCGCAGTTGCTGGAGAACCTTTTTGCAAATTTTCGCTGGCTTGGCGCAGCCAGTCGCTGCGCGCATCACTCAAACCGATGATCGATTCATAGTCATGCTCGAAATGCAAACCGCGGCAAACACTCTGAATAACATCTAATGAGTTTTGCAGCGGGCCTGGGCCTACTGGACGGTGCATGCTGTTTAAGGTGTCATCAATAGCGCGGAAATCGCCTGCTGGATAATGCTCCCAGTCAATATTGATCACTTTTTCTAAAACAGTGTCGCGCTGCGCATCACAAATATGCGTTGCCCAGCCAATGCCGTAAGCGCCAGCAGCCGTCATGATTGAACCGGTTAGCCCCGTGAATAATCCAATAGCGCCGCGGTCTGCCAAGAAACGGGTTGCTCCCACATCTGGGTATAGACCGATATTAATTTCCGGCATGGCAAGGCGTGAGTATGGCGTAACTAAACGGAACGGCGCCGCCATAAACAAGCCTAGGCCGCCGCCCATCACATAGCCTTCACCCCAGACTAAGACTGGTTTTGCATAATTATGCAATAAAAGGTCTAAAGCATATTCCTGTTCAAAGAATTTATTGGCTGTTTCAACTTCATCATTAATCACCAGCTGACGAAGCTTACGCACATCGCCGCCTGCGCAGAAGGCTTTAGGTGTAGTTGAATCCAGCCAAATTGCCTTGACAGCATCATCTGCATGAAGATCCTGAAATACTTGCAAAAGTGCAGAAGCGATAGACTCATCCAAAGCATGTAAAGATTTAGGACGGTTCAGGCGGACAATGCGCCAGCCGTTTTGTGCTTCTTCTACAATCAAATCCGGATGATAGTGTTTAGAAATGGGAGAATATGTCATGCGTCCAGCTGCCAATCTATAGGCTCAATGCCATGTTGTTTAAGATAATTATTTGATTTTGAGAACACCTTGCAGCCAAAAAAACCGCCTCGGTTGGCCGCCAACGGTGATGGATGCGCTGCTTTCAGCACCAAGTGCTTACTGGAGTCAATCCGCTGCCCTTTACGCTGCGCATATGCGCCCCAAAGGATAAAAACAATATGTTCTCGCTGCTCATTCAGCACATCAATAACATAGTCAGTAAAATCTTCCCAACCGCGCTTTTGATGCGACGTCGGCTGACCAGCTTCAACAGTCAAAACAGCATTCAGCAGCAAAACACCTTGTTCTGCCCAATGCGTTAAGTTGCCGTGCTTAGGAATTTCAATGCCTAAATCATTATGCAGTTCATGAAAAATATTACGTAAAGATGGAGGCAATGCAACCCCCTTCTGCACCGAAAAGCTTAAGCCATGCGCTTGATTTGGGCCATGATAAGGGTCTTGGCCTAAAATCACCACTTTCACATGCGGCATGGGCGTAGTATTCAGCGCATTGAATATCAATGCGCTTGGCGGATAAATTACTTTCTCCGCATTTTTTTCCTGAACAAGAAAGTCTTTTAATTCATCCATTTTCGGGCTAAGCAAAAAATCACTTAAACCGTATTTCCAACTCGCCTCAAGCTGCACCTTTTCCAGTTGAGCCTGCTGCTGTTCAGATAAAGACATACTTGCTACCTAATTCCTTTTCTAGCTTAATCATGCAATGCTGCATTAAAGTTTAACTTGCAAATCCACGCTTGGATTTTGAAATTTAATGCCGCGGATTAATTTATCAAACATTTCAGGATCAGCCCATTCAGCTTTCACCTGCTCTGAAAATTCAATTTGATCTAAACTTAAAAGACCCATTTGTTCATTTTCAATGTCTTCAGCAAAGCTTTGCGCATAACCCGTATCGGTTTCGTGCACAATCACTGAATAAACTTCTACATCACCTTCGCCATTTTGGGTTTCGGTCGATGCCAGCACTTGCTGCGCCAAATAAAAGAAAATTCTTGAAAACTGTTCTGCCGATGGAGATACAGGCAAAGATACCCAGCGCGCACTGAAGTTTTTGCACGCCTCAATATAGTCTGCATTGTCTTGCTTCCAAAAACAGATTGCATGATCAAAACTGTCGTAAAGGTCTTTAATTACACCTTTCAACAGTCCAAAATCGTAAACCATTTGACCATGATCTAATTTCGAAGCTTTAAGCAATAACTCAACTTTATAGCTGTGCCCGTGAATTGAACGCTTGCAGCGGTCTGAAGTGCAGTTACGCACAATATGAGCATTTTCAAACTTAAATAACTTACGAATTAACATATGCCGTAATTCAATTAAAACTTGTGAATTTATCGGGATTATAAAGCAAAACTAAAACCTTGAGCATTAATTTTACAGTTCAATGCAATTGGTAAAATGCATGAGGCTTTTAAAGCCTATTTTAGAATGGCGCCATGCTCCGGTAAGCCACATAAACATCTTTATCTTTTCTCACCAGTTCTGAACTGAATTGGCGTTTCCGGCCGCTGAGTTCAATTTCTATTTTAGCTGTAAAGTAATTGGACTGCACACCCAGCAAGTCACCGACAATCGCCTTATTTTCCGCCGATACTGATGTAAAAGGCTCGGCTTGCCACAGCTCAGCTGTGTTATTAAATTTTTCCAAGGCTGCATTTTTCTTATCAAGCAACTGCTGAACAGCATGCACATCCAGCTTCTCATCCATGCTCGCCAATATAAGGGCAGGCGCAGTATTGATGTTCACCTTGGTTTCATTGCTTGGCAAGGCGCTAATGTAGGCAGCTATTAACTTATATTTGCCACCCTCAAAGCCGCGGACTTGTTTTAATTCATCAACGCTGTGAAATTTTGCATTCGGCGGCACCGCAGCATTTGGGATGCCACGGTAAACATTCAATTCAGCGCCCATGGAGCCAATCTGCTCATCATCAGCATCCTGCCAATCTATCACTGCTTCACTGAGCTGTGCAGGCAATCCCGCTTTTACCAATATTTTTTCAAACCATTTTTTGGCGCTTTCATTCACACTGCCATCCGACTTAAGCAGGCTATTCAAGTTGAACTTACCGGATTCATCTTCCAGCACGCCGGAAACATAGCCATCATCCACAGGAAAAGCAGGCATCGGTTTTGCCCAATTCTCCTGCAGAGAATCGACATCGCCTGCATTTTCAGCATCATCTTTCAGCATTTCTGCAAAAAAAACTTCTGCGCTTTTCGCATACAGCAGCGATTGATTTTGCCGCATTAAATAAGCGGTCGCTTCTGCTGTATTGCTTTGATGCTTTGCAATGCCGGCCGCCAAAATTGTCGCCAAGGCCACCATGACCAAAATTGTCAATAAGGCAATGCCGCTTTGCTGATGCGGACTGGATGCCTTTCTGCAGCCGAGCTTCATTGCGCAGACACTCCTTGAGTACCGCCTGAGTGACTTGAATCGTCAGTGCTGCCACTATTGCCACTCTCCTGCCCCACATTACTTTTCTGAAGAAAATCCGTATTCAGCAGGCTAAATAGCCACTCATATTCCACATTATTCACCTTGAGCTTAATTTTCAAGCCCCGAGGAAAACGCTGCTGTGCGCTGACTTGAGACAAATCCGCCAATGGATCAGGCCAATTATTGAGTTCATTCGGGTTCAGCGCGGTTATTTCAAACTGCTCTGCATCTGCCAAAAGCACACTGGAATCTGGCTGATCATGCCCTGTCTGATTTAAATTGCTGTACTTGAGCCGATAGAGCTTTTTTTCTTCTGCGCGGTATGCATATTCAATACGTTCATCAGGTGCAATACCTTGATTTAAAGGATCAGTCACACCGGTTTTACTAAAACTCAAACGGCCATTTTGCAGTACCAGCGCTGGCTGAATATTGCCATTAATATTGGCCGTCAGCGGCACAGCCTGTACAGTATCCCGCAAAATCTGCTGATAAGCTTCCTGCAGCTGCGACAGCTGCACCTCATGCATTGTATTGCGCTCTTTGACTTTGGCAATGTAGTCAAAAACTTTCCAGCCCAATGCAGACAGCACTGCAAAAATCGCAACCGCCACCAGCAGCTCAACCAATGTAAAACCTGAAGATAGGGTTTGATTTATTTTATTTTTCGGCTGCATCAAGTTTTAACCTTCTGATTAAAGAACACCAAAGTGGCAACACCTGACTCAACTTTGTTCGTTTCTGCATTCATTAAACTGATTTGCACATCAATGCGCTGCACATTAGGGCTGATGGTCGCCTGTGCAGATTTATCAATTTGCCACTTTTCTCCCTGCTGTGTGACTTGCTTGGAAGATGTTCCAGTCATCCAATCGCGGTTTATTTCCATATTTGCAATTTCATTGAGTGCAACAAACTGCGCCTTGGTTCTTAAAACAGCATTTGCAGTGGCTTGCGTGTATTGCATTGCGACATTGGTTAAAGCCATAGCCGCAGTTGCAAAAATTGCCAGCGCGACCATCACTTCCAGCAGTGTAAAGCCTGTACAGCTTTTCGCACTGCGCTGCTGTACCGCGGCACAGGTCAAAAAATCTTGCTTTGCACATTCAGCTTTCATTTATTTTTCCCAGATGGTCAATCTCAATTTCATTGCCCACAGGACGCTCTTCAAAATAAAACTGAATGCGTACAGGTTTAACCTCTCCATTGCCCAGCCAAATCAGCTTTGGCGCGTTCTGATTCAAGAGTTCACTGTTATTGGCATTTTCATAACGGCGTTCTAAAGACTGAATACTGAAAGTGACATGCTCAGGCAATACCCGCATAGAAAAATCTTTGTAATTTTGCCAATTATTATTCTGATTCAATAAGCTTTCTGTGTTCTGCTTGGGCAGATATTCCATTACATCATATTGAAAATCGGCTACATCTGTTGCCGCTTGTACATTAAGCGCCAAAATTCGGGACTGATCATTGGATTCACGCAGAATTTTCTGCACATCCATAAGAAATACTTCACGCGCCTGCATCGCCTTGCGCTGATCTGTACCGCCAATATTCATCATGACCAATGATGCCATGATGCCCATAATTACAATAACCACCATCAATTCGACTAAAGTGAAGCCCCGCATTGATGATGGCTGAGTATTCATAGCATGCCTTTAAGCAAATTGTGCCGCGGCGCTGATCTGCTTAGGCAATGCCAAAGCTTGATCGATATAAGCCACTCTTAGGGTATCCCGCGACCCCAGATAGCGCTGATAAAAACTCGAGTTTAAAATAGCCGCAGCGCCATGCGTCAGCGACCAGATCGAAGCCAAATAGTCACGTACCGACATCGAACTGTGAATAGATTCCAAATAGCTTTCTGTCATGCGGATAATCAAACGCAGCCGGTGCTTGCGCACTTGATACAGCTCGCTGAACAGCATCTGTATGCCCACACCCGTTGTCGCAAGGCGTTCTTCAATTTGGTGAAACAGCACTGTACGCTCCGGATGATGCAAATGATGCAGCATGAAGAAAGCCAAGTGCTCAGGAAACTGCTTGTCGGTATCTTTAATCATTTCCAGCAGCATGCGTTCATTGCGGATGATCAGCAGCATATACAGCTCATCTTTACTCTGAAAATGCTTATAGAGAGTTCCTTTAGCCAGATCCAGCTCTGCAGCTAGTGCATCCAGCGTCATTCCAGATTCACCATTTTCCAAAAGAAGCTGCTCTGCAACTTGAAAAATTAACGCTTCTCGTGCTCGAAACTGAGCCTGACGATCCATCTTCACCCTATACTCTCTTCTGCGCTTATATCAATTCAAATGATTCACTTTAAATTGAGAAGGTTTTCAAAGTTTTGCTTTGTGATTAAAGCCATCTCTTCTAGTGACTTATCATATACATCACTTAAGGCTTTGGCTACATAGGGAACATATTTTGGTTCATTAGACTTTCCTCTATAAGGCATGGGCGCCAAATAAGGGCTGTCCGTTTCAATCAACACACGGTCCAGCGGCACCTGCTTGGCAACATCACGCAAGTCTTGCGCATTTTTAAAGGACACAATGCCTGAAAAAGAAATGTAATAGCCGCAATCCAGCACGGCTTTTGCAGTTTCCCAATCTTCCGTAAAGCAGTGCAAAATGCCGTGGGTCGATTTTTCCGCGCGGATAATATCTACCGTATCCTGCTTTGCTGCGCGGGTATGCACAACGACAGGCTTTTTGACAGTCTGCGAAGCATGAATATGGCGGGCAAAACATTCTTTCTGCTCTTGAATAAAATCCGTGCTGTGAAAATAGTCCAGCCCCGTTTCACCTAAAGCCCAAACTTTTTCAGGCTGCGCCAGCTCCACCAAATAATCAGTCGTTGCCCGCGCCATAGTGGCAGGATCTTCACAAGGGTGCACTCCAACAGAATATCCCACATCTGCATGGCGGGCAGCGATCGTCGCCAGCTGGATATGATCATCCAAATCCACTGAGATACTCATAAACCGAGAGACACCCGCTTTGCGAGCCTGTTCCAGCGCTAGATCCAAATCGCCGCCATAAGGCGCTAGATCAAGCAATGTTAAATGACAATGAGTATCTGTAAACACAATAAGTACCTATGCTGAGTAAGGTGTAACTCTACATAGTGTAACTTCTGCGGCTTTCAGTTTTAAGCCCTGTCAGTATGCGTTCTGCTTCAGATTTGAAATAAATGCCTTTTTCGCCGGCAAGCTGAATGCCAAAGCCTTGAGGTTTAATGCCATTTTGCTTTTGAGAAATCCAAATGACTTTACCTGTCAAAGGAACTTTTTGAGATTGTTCAGGCAGAGTCGTCAGCACAAAGACTTCATCCCCCATTTTTACCGCCTGCTTAGAAGGAATGAAAAGGCCGCCGCCGACCACATAGGGCATATAGCTGGCAAATAATGTTTCCACATCTGGAATGTTCGCTTGAATAATTCCGCCCATACGTGGCTGCATTGTCGTTCCCCTTATTTTTAAAGATTCATCAATTTAATGCACAGCTGATCCAGAACTAAGTTAGTTTGTACGTTTTGTTCGATAAACTTTTTGGACTGCTGCAGCTCGGCATAAATGCCAAATAATGATTCTAAATCATACTGATCCGGCAGATCATTAAAATTCAAATCAATATTTTTTATTGCCTGATTTAGCTTGACACAAATCAAATCAGACAACAAGTATTCAAACATTTGACTGAAATCACTAAAATTCAGCGCTTTATTCCACTTGGTCGCAATCGCCACCGGCATATTTTTCTGCCGCGCCAGTTTAAGCCAGTCATTCACAAAATCCTGCCGCAAATTAAGCCATTCACTTTGCGCCAATTCTACCGCCTGAAGCGGCATTTGATTCGACAGGTTCATCAGCAGCTGATGCATTTGCAAATTATTATCCGGCAAATTGTGATGCAAATAGGCTTCTGCTTGCTCAGCGCTGATCCGGTCTAAAGCAAAGTGCTGCAGGCGGCTGCGGATGGTTGCAGGCAATTTCAAATAATGATCCGCCAACAGAATAATGACAGTGCGGTCACCCGGTTCTTCCAGCGTCTTCAGCAGCGCATTGGCAGAAGCGGTATTTAATGCTTCTGCAGGCTCAATCACCACCACACGCCAGCCATCAACCGTTTGCTGTACAAAAGGCAGCAAATCGCGGATTTTCTCAATTTTTATTTTAGCATTCTGCTTTTTATTGTCTTCATCTGTCGTGATATGCACATAATTCGGATGCGTATCTGACTTCAGCCACAGACAGCTGCCGCAGACGCCGCAAGGCTGATTTTTTTCATGACGGTTTAAACACAGCACCCAGGCCAAAAAGTAGTGCGCAAATGCATGCTTGCCGCAGCCTTTTTTGCCATAAAACAGCAAGCCATGGCCCAATTTAGGGAAACGGCCGGTCAGTGTATCCCAGACCGTTTGCTGCCAAGGGTAAACTTGCGCTTTAATTTCATTTGCCATGGATGGAAGCCGCCCTTTTATTCGAAGTTAGAAACATCCATTTGATTCAACCGGTCTAAATCAGCCTGCGTATCTACGCCCGGCGGCAAATTCGCTTCCGCCACCGCAATGGCAATTTGATGGCCATTTTCTAAAACACGCAACTGTTCCAAACTTTCCAGCTTTTCCAACAGCCCCATATCCCAGGTGACATATTCCTGCAGAAGCTTCACGCGGTAGGCATATAAGCCGAGATGACGGTACGCCTGATCATGCAGCTTACGCTCCGTTAACTTGACGCCATCGCGGTCATAAGGAATGGTTGCGCGGCTAAAATACAACGCTTGATTGTGCTTAGACATCACCACTTTGACAATGCTGTCACGCAAAAACTCATCTAAGCTATGTATTGGCTCACATAAAGTCGACATCGATGAAGCTGGCTGATCCTCAAGCAATTGGGCGACCTGTTTCACCAATAATGAAGGCAGTAAAGGTTCATCACCCTGTACATTGACAATAATGTCGTCAGCATCCCAGCCTTTAATCCGGGCAACTTCGCTTAAGCGGTCTGTGCCTGATGGATGGTCAGACGATGTCAAAACAACATCAACGCCTTCTGCACGGCAAACCTCAGCAATACGCTCATCATCCGTTGCGACACAAAGATCATCAAAACCCTGCACTTTCTTCGCCTGATCGACGACACGCAAAATCATCGGGCGTCCATGAATTGCCAGCAAAGGCTTACCTGGCAAACGGGAACTGGAAAAACGTGCTGGAATAACAATATGTTTCATCAATTTAAGCCTTCATCAAATTGGATGCCCAACTGTTTCAGCTGCTGATGCAATGTTTCATAACATGCTGATGACAGCACTGCATCGACAGGTACAACCCAAATTTCACGCTGAAAGTCTGGATTCTTCTTGAGCAGCGGTAAAATTTTTACCGCATCTTTTTCTGTGGTAATAATCGGATTGCTGTCTTCAAACTGCAAATCTTCAATTTCGTATTCAAAATGATCTGGAAATTCATGACATTGAAAATGCTGAATCCCCATTTTTTCTAATGTATTGTAAAACCGCTGTGGAAAGCCGATGCCCGCAACGGCATAAAAATCCGAGTTTGCATCAAAGTTTTTGATTATGCCTTCATTCAGCAAATACGGCGCCGACGCAGTCAGATGCATATTTAATGGCATCTTCGGCTGCGCGGCATGCTCAATCACCGTACTGCCTTGCAGGCGGGTTTTCGGTTCACGCAAATACCCTTCAGGCAGTATTTTTTCATTGCCTAAGCCCCGGTTATTGTCCAGCACGATCCATTCCAGCTGACGCTCAAGCGCCCAATGCTGCAAGCCGTCATCGCAGATGATTAAATCCAAAGCATGCTTAGACAGCAGCAGCTCTATACTTTTTTGCCGATTTGGCCCAACGGCCATAGGCACGCCTGTGGATTGAACAATCAGCACAGGCTCATCGCCTGCAGTGTCTGCATCCGAATCCAAGCCAACGTAAGCTGGAAATGGGCCTTTGCCGCCGTAGCCCCGGCTGATCACTCCCACACGCACATTGCGGTTCTGCAGATATCTGACCAGATGAATCAGCAGCGGCGTTTTACCGCTGCCGCCCACGGTGATATTGCCTATTACCATGACCGGCACAGGGGCGGTATAGCTTTGCTTTAAACCAGCCTTATAAAGGCTTTTATTCAAGATAAACCCGACGCGGTACAGCCATGATAATGGACGAAGCACAATTAACCACTTAGCCTGATTATTCCAAGCATTTTGAATTAATTGCGCCGCAGACATTTACTGTTCCTCAAAATTGCGCTGATGCAGCTGATAATAGGCGCCGCGATTTTCCATCAGCTCCGCATGCGAGCCCTGCTCCACGATTCTGCCTTTATCCATCACCACAATGCGGTCTGCATTTTCAATTGTTGACAAACGGTGCGCAATTACAACCGTAGTGCGATTTCGCATTGCCGCATCAAAAGCCTGCTGAATATAGTATTCAGATTCATTATCCAGCGCACTGGTGGCTTCATCCAAAATTAAAATTGGCGCATCTTTTAAAATTGCCCGCGCAATAGCGATGCGCTGGCGCTGGCCGCCCGACAAATTCAGCCCTTGCGCACCCAGCGGCGTATCATAACCCAGAGGAAGATTCATAATAAATTCATGCGCATAAGCAGATTTAGCCGCCGCTATAATCTGTTCATCAGTGGCATTTTCCAGCTGACCGTAAGCAATATTTTCGCGGACCGTTCGGTTAAACAGCACAACCTGCTGGTTCACCATAGAAATTTGCTGACGCAGATTATTGATTTCAATATCATAAATATCGATATTATCCAGTGTCAGCTGGCCGCTGCTGATGTCCTGATAGCGCAGCAGCAAATTCACCAAAGAAGTTTTGCCTGCGCCGGAACGTCCAACCAATGCCACGGTTTCGCCCGCATTCACAATCAAATTAAAATCATGCAATGCGTGATAGCCATCCGCATAAACCAGATTGACAGCCTTAAATTCAATATTGCCTTTCAGCACAGGCGTCAATGCCCCTGAATTTCGCTCTTCAGGCATATCCAGCAGCTCAAACACGGAATGCGCTGCTGCCATGCCGCGCTGAATCTTTTCATTCACATCGGTCAAGGCTTTAATCGGCTTGCTCAGCATGCCTGCAGCCGTAATATATGCGACAAACTGCCCTGCTGAAGTATCCTGCATAATTTCAGGACGCAGCGCGATGTACATGACAATTGCCAAAGGGATCGACATAATCAGCTGCACGATCGGGCTATTCAGCTGCTGCACCACCACCATTTTCATGCCGCGGCGCAAATTTTCCATTGAACTGTCATAGAAGCGCTTTTGCTCATAATCCTGTCCCGAAAAACCCTTAACGACGACATTGCCATTGACAGTTTCCTGCACCACATGGTTGACATCCCCCATGGTGTCCTGTACTTGGCTCGACAGCTTGCGCATGCGCTTAGACGCTTTGCGAATCAGCAAACCAATCAAAGGCGCAAAAATCAGAATAATTAAAGTTAAGCGCCAATTGCTGTAAATCAGATAACCCACCAAACCACAGGTAATTAAACCCTGCTGAACAATGGTCCGCAGTGATTCGGTCGAGGCCGCTGTCAGCTGCTCAACGTTGTACATAATCTTCGCGGTGATATGGCCGCTGGAATTATCCAGATAATATTGAGAAGGCAGGCGCATCAGCTTTGCAAAGACTTCTTGACGGATATTAAAAATTAAATTCCGTGAAATCACCGCTGTATAGTAACCGCCAATAAATGTTCCCAGCCCGCGGAAGAACATTAAGAGGATAACCAATATAGGAAATAACGATGTAAAACCCTGATCACGGTGCTGAATCGCATTAATAATCTTTTCAAGCAGCTTAGCGACGGATACTTCTGTTGCCGCATTGATTGCAAAACCAATTACAACAAATATCGCCAAGCCCCAAAAAGGTTTTAAATAACCCAGCAGGCGCAGATAAACTTTTACATCGTGCTTCACTAATAACCTCGAGTCGGTACTTTCGTACTGATATTTACATTCACAAAGCCCAGCTGGCCTGCTACATCCATAACACGGATCACATCCTGATGGGTTGCTTTCGCATCAGCGGCAATAATAAACATTAAATCACGGCGATCATTGGAAATCTGTTTAATTGCCGTATTTAAATCGGATGCCTCTTTACTGGAAAGCGACTGGCCATTTACAGAATAATGCCCAGAAGAATCGACAACAACCTCTATTTTCTGATCAAACTGCTTTGGCGGCACACCTTGTGCATCCGGCAGTGTCAGGTTCATTCGGCTCATTTGGCTAAAAGTGGTCGAAAGAAGCAAAAACACCAAGATAAACAATAAGCAGTCGATCATTGGCGTTAAGTTAATATGTATATCTTCAACCTGCCTGCGCTTAAATTTCATTCGACCGCCTCAGCTTGCTTTTTGCAAATCTTGTAATGCTTCATCAGTCTTGTTTTGGTAATACAGCGCAGCATGAAACAGTGTCGCCTGCTGTTCCAATTCTGCAACATACTCTTGCACCAAACGCTGAAAATAGCGGTGAGCAAACAGGGCTGGAATCGCAATAAACATCCCTGCAGCTGTTGTAATCAGCGCTTTAGAAATACCCGGCATCATCAATACCGGATCGCTGTTCGTCCCGACATCAATCATTAGAAATGATTCGATAATGCCCATAACCGTACCCAGCAGACCCAGCAGCGGCGCGGCTGCACTGAGCGTACCTAAGAAATTGATATTCTTTTCCAAATAGCCAATCTCTTGCGATGCTGTGACTTCCATTTGCGCACGGGCAAACTGCCCAGGCTGATTTTTACTGCGGTAACCTGCGGCGAAAACACGCCCCAAAGTACTGCGCTGCAAGTTTTGATCTTGCTTCAGCTTTTCTACAACCTGCTCTGCTGTTTGATTTTGATTCATCAGCAAAGCGGCTGGCAGCACCATCGCTTTTTTCAAGCGGATAAAGCGCTCAATTGAAATCGCGATGGTAAAGATTGAACATAAAACCAGCGGCAGCATAAGCCACCCGCCAGCTTTGACTAATTCCCACATTTGATTTTCCCCAATAAATCGAAATTTAAAATTAATCAGCTAAGCAAATATTTAAAATACCATCCAGCTCTTCCAAAGAATGGTAATTAATCACCAATTTACCTTTGCCTTGCTTATTATGGTCTATTTTGACATCTGCACCGAAACGGTCAGACAGGCGCTGTGACAATTGCTGAATATCTGCAGATACTGCTTGTTTTTCTTTAGTTTGCTTGGGCGCATTCAAATCACGCACCAGCTGTTCTGTTTGACGCACTGACAGGCTTTTTTCGATGACATGCTCAGCAACTTTCAGCTGATCTTTTGCTTTGAGCGTCAAAATTGCCCGGGCATGCCCCATATCCAGCAAACTTTGCTGCATAAAATCTTTAACTGGCTCAGCCAGGGATAATAAGCGCAATAAGTTGCTGATGGTGGTGCGCGCTTTTCCAACGGTATCGGCAATTTCCTGATGGCTTAAGCCAAACTCTTCATGAAAGCGTTGCAGCGCCATCGCCTGATCTATTGGATTCAGATCTTGACGCTGAATATTTTCAATCAACGCCAATGCAATGGCGACCTGATCGCTCAAATCGCGGACTATGGCTGGAACTTCGGTTAAGCCCGCCAATTGCGCAGCGCGCCAGCGGCGTTCACCGGCAATGATTTCATAGGGATGCTTTTCATCATCGATTGGGCGGATGACAATGGGCTGCATCACGCCATGCTTTTCAATCGATGCCGCCAATTCCTGTAAATCTTGCTCATGAATAAAGCGGCGCGGCTGATATTCACCGCGTTGCAGTAAATGCACATCAATTTGCTTCAGCTGACCATGATCTAAGGCTTGCGCTTCCAATTGTAATTTTTCTTTTTGGATGGAACCAAGTAAGGCATCCAAACCACGGCCTTTTGCTAATCCGCGTTTTTTTGTGGTCATGCGTTACTTCCTTTCTTTCCCTTGCTTTTTTTTAACATCTCAGCCGCTAAATTTAGATAGGCAACTGCACCCTTTGAACTTTTTTCAAAATAAATCACCGGCAAGCCATGCGCAGGCGCTTCCGCCAGCCGCACATTGCGCGGAATGACGGTGTCGTACAATTTTTTGCCAAAGTATTGTTCAAGCTCTGAAGACACATCGCGCGTTAACGCATTGCGCGCATCAAACATCGTCCTCAGCACGCCCATAATCTGCAAATCAGGATTCAGTGCTTGCTGAATGCGGTCAATGGTTTGGGTTAAATCCGCCAAGCCTTCCAGCGCATAATACTCGCATTGCATTGGAATCAGCACACTGTCTACAGCAGCCAAGGCATTGACTGTAATCAAGCTTAAGCTCGGCGCGCAGTCCACAATAATATAGTCAAACTTATCTTCAATCTGCTGCAGCGCTTCACGCATAATGAACTCGCGGCCTTCCTGCTCTGCAATCGCCAATTCAACGCCCGCCAATTCGCGGTTGGCGCCTAAAACTTTATAGCCAACTTCCGCACGGGTAATGGCTGTTTCAATCGGCATCTCGCCCAATAGTACATCTGTGACGGAGTACAGCAGCTCATTCTTCTGAATGCCTGAACCCATCGTGGCATTGCCTTGTGAATCCATATCCACAAGCAACACGCGTTTTTTCAGCACTGCTAAAGATGCAGCCAAATTTACTGCGGTTGTAGTTTTACCGACACCACCTTTCTGGTTCGCAATCGCAATAATTTGTGCCATGGTAAACCCCAATCCTTAGAAATAATTAAATACGTTTCAACAAAAGCAAATGACGCTGTTCATCTAAGCGCGGAACGCTCAGCTCGATAATATCGCAGCTGAATTGATCTTTAAATGCATCAACTTCTTCACTTGGAATCAGCCCTTTCATTGATGCAATAATGCTCTGATCATGCATAAATGGAATGGATGCGTTGATAAAGTCCGTCAAAGAGGCGAAAGCGCGGCTGGTAATTACATCAAACTTGCCCAGCTCATTAATGCTGTCTTCATTTTCGACACGCGTTTGCACAGCAACAACATTTTCTAATTTTAAGTCAGCAATAAACTGCTTCAAAAACCGGATCTTTTTGCCGTTCGAATCCAGCAAAACACATTGGCGTTCCGGCTGGCATAGCGCAATGATCATGCCTGGCATGCCGCCGCCTGTGCCAATATCTAAAAGACGGCCTGGCGGCAAGTCTTTTAAAATACTCAAGCTGTCCAAAAGGTGCTTTACCAGCATTTCTTTCGGATCACGAATGGCTGTCAAATTATAGGCTTTATTCCACAGCACCAAAGCATCTTGATACTTGAGCAATAAATTTAAAACCTCATCACTGAGTTCTAAACCTAACGCTTGACTGCCTTGCTTAAGTTCTTTAAAAAACGTGTGCATACAATAACGTCTCGAAAAATTTAGATGGAAGTATACCGATTTATCCTGCCTGTCACAGCAGGATGTGTTTAGCGAATATGCACTTAAGCATACATCCCTTCACGAATCTGGAGATCCAGCGCACTTAATCGCTCAGGAGTGCCAACATCCACCCAGGCAGCCTGCATTTTTTCCGCTGAAATTTTCCCATCCAGCATGCCTTGCTTTAAAAGCGGCGCCAATGGACGCTTGCCCTGTTCCAGCCCGTCAAACATTTTTGGATGAATCACGGCGACGCCGCTATAAGTTAAAGGCTCGCCCGCGTGCTCTTGATCGAAGGTATAAGCGCGCCCCGCAGATAAGATGAAATCGCCTTTTTCATGCTGCGGCGGATTCTTAACAAAAACCAAGTGCGCTAGATCCTGCTCCAGCCGCACATCCAGCAGCGAGGCGAAATCAAACGTTGTCCATACATCGCCATTGACCAAAATAAAAGGCTCAGTTCCCAGCAGCGGCAATGCATTAATAATGCCGCCAGCCGTTTCCAAGCCTTCCGCTTCACGCGTCCAGCGGATATTCACGCCAAACTGAGAGCCATCGCCTAATGCGCCAATCAGCACATCCGCCAGCCAAGCCGAATTAATCACAATTTCAGTCACGCCAATGTCTTTCAGCTTTTCGATATGCCAGATAATCAGCGGCTTGCCGCCCACTTCCAATAAAGGCTTCGGTTTATACAATGTTAGCGGACGCATGCGATTGCCCAGCCCCGCCGCTAAAATCATCGCTTTCATTATACTGCAACCTCGTAAGCGCCATATTTGGCTTCAAATTTTGGCAATACTTTAGCTTGGATAAACTGCATAAACGGTTGTAATTCTGCATACGGCTTGCTTTCTTCCAGCAGATACCACATCACGCGCGGCAAATCTTTCAAATAGCCCGACTTGCCGTCACGCTCAAACAGACGAACAAAAATGCCTAAAATTTTAATATGGCGCTGAATCGCCATAAAGTCTGCATCTTTTTTGAACTGCTCAAAATCACGGCCTTCTTTGGCAGATGCAGGCATCAAATTATAGAACGTCTGGAACCAGCTGTAGACACGTTCAGGATTCCATTGCACATAGGCGTCACGGGTAATGGAAATCAGGTCATAAGTATCTGCGCCAATCACAGCATCCTGAAAATCGATGACACCCTGCTCTTTTTCATCTGCCAGCACCATTAAATTGCGGCTGTGGAAGTCACGGTGCACTATCACCTGCGGCTGCGCCAATGCCGCATTCGCAAGGATGGCAAAAGTACGCTTAATTAAAGCGTTTTCCTCATCCGATGGCTTGATCTGCAATGATGGCAGCATCCAGTCGGTCAGCAGCGCCATTTCAGACATCAGCTTTTCATAGGAATATTCAGGAAAATGCTTTAGCCCATCAATTGACTGCAATTGAATCAACTGCGCAAAACTTTGCGCATAGTAGCCGTCTACAGTTTCATCAGTTAACAGCACAGAGAGCAAAACATCGCCAAAATCTTCCAGCAAAAGAAAGCCTTGCTCTAAATCTTTGGCCACGATATGCGGCACGCGCATGCCATGGGCATCAAAAAATTCGTCAATCGTCACAAAAGGCACACAATCTTCTTTTTCTGGTGGTGCATCCATGAGCATAAATGTTTTATTATTCAATTTGATTCGTGCATAACGACGGAAGCTTGCATCGCCTGCTAAAAAATGAGTTTCAAATTGATCTGAACCAAGTACAGACGCAATCCATGATTGTATCGATTGTTCACGTTGTGTATTCATTTGCAATAAATTCTAATACAGGCTGAGTTTTTAAAGTGCTAAGTGTAGCTACTTATCAACTTTTTCTCTATGATGCGACAATAATTAATTGCGATAAAGCATTCTTGGTTAATGAGACAAATGAAGCATCAGTTTAAATTTAATCCTTTAGCGACTGCGATCTTAACCCTTCTTTGCGGCAGCTCAGTATCAAGCTATGCGGCATCGCCAGCTTCTGCGGAAAATGACGCAGAGCAATTAAAACAAACGATTTCGGAAGCTTATCCAGGTCAAAGCTTTTTTGAACAATATTATGTAGACAAATCCGCACCCGAAGCGCAGCAGCGTGCAGGACATCAGCTCAGTTCAGCGTATTGCCAAGGCGCATGGGTCACTCCCATCGCATCGGATATTAAAGCCGTGCCTTCAGATCAGGCGACGTCCACCATCACTGCAGATTATGGCCACTTTGACCCCAACGGCGACTCTATTCTTGAAGGCAATGTCATCATTGATCAAGAAGGCCGTCAAATCCGCGCTGACCAAATTAAAATTGATAAGACCCAAACTTACGCCAATGCATCAGGCCACGTTCAAATGGCGCAAGCTGGCCTGCTCTCGCAAAGCGACTCGATTAATTACAATCTAAAAACACAGCAAGGCGATTTAAGCAACAGCTTATACATTGCTGAACAAACCCATGCGCATGGCAGCGCAGAAAAAATTTCACGCACGTCAGCACAGACGGTCGAGCTAAAAAATGCCACTTACAGCACCTGCCCTCCGGATGAAAAGCCGACTTGGAAAATTCAAGCCAACACCATTAAGCTTAATCAGGAAACCGGCCGCGGTGAGACTACAGGAACAAAACTGTATGTAAAAGATGTTCCTGTGATGGCTGTGCCGTATTTCAACTTCCCTATTGATGACCGCCGGACTACAGGCATTTTAACGCCAAGCTTCGGCTTCACCAATGACGGCGGTATCGAACTTGGCGTACCGGTGTATCTGAATCTTGCGCCGAATTATGATGCCACCCTTACACCGCGCTATATCAGTGCCCGCGGCCCAATGCTGGAAGGCGAATTCCGCTACTTAACGGAAAACTACGGTGAAGGCATGATCTGGGGCGGCTACCTGCCTTCAGATAAAAAATATGACGACCAAGACCGTAAAGATTTGCACATTTTGCATAAATGGGATCTTAACCAGCAGTTCAGCACCAATGTAGATTTCAACTACGCATCGGATAAAGATTATTTTACCGACTTAAACAATAACCCGAACTCAAAAACCGACTTGAACCTGCGCCGCGCGTGGGAACTCAATTATAAAAACGGCATCCCCGGCCTTAAAGCGCAGCTGAAAGTTGAAAATTTTCAAACGCTGGATAATACGGTCAAAGACGAAGACCGCCCTTATGCCCGTTTGCCGCAATTCCTGCTGAACTATAAGCATGGCAGCCCCTTAGGCCTGCAGTACGAGTTTAATCACGATACCGCCTATTTTAAGAAAGACATTTCCGACTTCAACAGCACAAGCGCTGAACCTAGCGGCACGCGCATCTACAATGATTTCGCAGTGCGCTACAATTACCTGACGCCGTGGTCTTTTGTCATTCCTGAAGTCTCTGTCCGCAGCATCAACACCTTCTATGATCAGGACACCATTAATGCGCAGAACATCAACTCTTCAAATGAGCGCAAATCCACGATTGTGCCGCAGTTCACGTTGGATACCGGCCTGACATTTGAAAAAGATGGAAAATTCCTGCAGACCTTAACCCCTCGGCTGTTCTACGCCTATGCGCCTTATAAAAATCAGGACAGCAGCCCAAACTTTGATACAACCACAGCGTCCATCAACTATGACCAGCTGTTCAGCCCGAACCGTTTCTACGGCCATGACCGCTTAGAAGACAACAACTTTGCATCTCTAGGCCTCAGCTACAGCCTATTTGACAGCATTGGACTGGAACGCCTGAAAGCCAGCGTGGGGCAAAGCTTCTACTTTGAAGACCGCCGCGTAACACTCAATAATACGTCCGATGAATTTGACCGCGAGCGCCGCACAGGCCCTGTGGTTAACGTATCCAGCCAGCTGTCTGAACGTTTCAGAGTCAGTGCAAATGGCGCATGGATGTCCAACGGCGATAATGCGCAGCGTGATGTACAGCTGTACTACACAGGCGATAAGGGCAACCTCTACAATATCGGTTATTTTAACCGCCGGTACTTGCCAAACCGTCAAGACAGCTACGATCAAGCGGTTGCATCCTTCATTCAGCCCGTACACAACAATTGGCGGCTGGTGGGTCATGCACAGTACGACCTGGACAACAATGTCGCCCGTGAATACCTGCTTGGCGTCAACTATGAATCGTGCTGCTGGGGCGTATCAGTCTATGGCCGCTCTTATTATAATGATTTGGACAATGTCAACGATGACAGCGTAAAGCCAAAACGCGCGATCATGGCAGAATTTACTCTGAAGGGCTTAGGCGGTTTCAACAATAAACTTGCATCTTTATTGGAAACCCGAGTATTAGGCTTTAATAATATCAATCAAAATTGGACAGAACGTTAATGAACACACTACAGTTAAAACGCGTTTTTAAAGCGACAGCACTTGCTCTTTGCCTATCTGCATCATTACCAGCCTTTGCTGCTCAACCTAAAGATGAAGTTATTGCTGTTGTGGACAATAGCGTAATTCTGCGCAGTGATTTAGAACAGAGCATTGCCGAACTCAAACACCAGCTTGAAGTGCAAAAGAAAACAGTACCGCCAGAACAGTATTTGCAGCAGCAAGCGCTAGAACAGCTCATTATCCGCCAGGCGCAGCTCGAACAAGTCAAGCGCTACAACATTAAGCCCGATGAAAAAAGCTTAAATGAGGCGGTATTAAAAGTTGCAAAAGACTCGGGCTCACCAAGCCTGGAAGCTTTCCAGCAAAAACTGGATAAAATTGCGCCCAATACTTATGCATCATTACGCAGCCAGATTGCCGAAGATTTAGCCATAAAACGCCTGCGCCAGCAAATCGTAACATCACGCATTCAAATCAGTGATGCAGATGTCAAAAACTTCTTAAATTCACCGCAAGGCCAAGCAGCGATTGGCAATCAAGCGCATGTTCTGCACATCCGCATTTCAGGTAATGAAGCCGCCGCTCAGAAAGTGGCAAAAGAGGTAAAAGCTGAGCTTGCGAACAGCAATGATGTCGCGGCAATCGGCAAAAAATTCTCTACCGGCACTATCAAAGTTGAAGGTGCAGACATGGGATTCCGCAGCTTATCTGACATTCCTGCCGAGCTGGCTGCCCGTGTAAGCCCGCTGCAGGATGGTCAAACGACTGAGCTGATTCCTGTGCGTGACGGCATTCATATCTTAAAACTGGTAGAGCGTAAAGGCGGTGACCAGAAAGCCATCGTTCCGCAATATCAAACGCGCCATATCCTGATTCAGCCCTCTGAAGTTGTTAGCCCTGAAAATGCGAAGCAAATGATTGACAGCCTGTACAGCCGCCTGCAAAAAGGTGAAGATTTTGCTGTATTGGCATCGACATATTCAAATGATCCCGGCTCTGCCCGTGATGGCGGCAGCTTGGGCTGGGTTACACCGGGCATGATGGTTCCAGAGTTTGATGATAAAATGAAAAATACACCGAAAGGTCAAATCAGCGAACCATTCCAATCACAGTTTGGCTGGCACATTCTTCAAGTGACCGATACCCGCCAGCAGGATATGACCAAAGAATATCAAGAGCGCATGGCGCGGCAGCTGCTGGGTGAACGTCAATTTGATGCGGAATTGGACAGCTGGCTGCGGGAAATCCGCAACAATGCATTTGTAGACATTAAAGATGCCAGCCTAGACCGCAAAAAGAATAAGCCTTAAGGTGATTGATAAAAAACCAGCTGATCAGCTGGTTTTTTATCATCTTCTCAAAAGCAAAAAAGCCTCTTTATAAAAAGAGGCTTTTTAAAAAATTCTTAATTAACGATTATTTTCGTCATCTTGAGAATCTTCAAATTTAGTTTCGCCGTCAAAACCAGAAGCTTGACCGCCGAAGCCGCCTTGACCGCCGAAGCCGCCGCCTTGACCGCCGAAGCCGCCTTGACCGCCGAAGCCGCCGCCTTGACCGCCGAAGCCGCCGCCTTGACCGCCAAAGCCGCCTTGACCGCCGAAGCCGCCTTGACCGCCGAAGCCGCCGCCTTGACCGCCGCCGAAGCCGCCGCCTTGACCTTGAGCACCGCCGAAGCCGCCTGCACCTTGAGCACCAGCAGGAGCGCCGGCAGGACGCGGATTACGCGCTGGAACAACAGTAGAAATGGCGTGTTTATAAACCATTTGACTTACAGTGTTTTTCAGTAAAACCACATATTGGTCAAAAGATTCAATGTGACCTTGTAATTTAATACCGTTCACAAGGAAAATAGAAACTGGAATACGTTCTTTACGGAGAGAATTTAAGAACGGATCTTGTAAAGTTTGACCTTTAGACATGTTATAACTCCAAAAAAAAAATTAAAAAATCAGCGCAAAACTACCTTTATTTTTCAATTAAAAATTATAAAAAAGGCAGTAGCTAAATTTTGCTTTATCCGTGGCAGTTTCGCAAGTCTTCTTGAGCCTGCTCGATAGTAAAATATGTAGTAAATTTATGCTTTTCTTGCAAAGATCTTAACCAAGTATATTGACGTTTAGCAAGTTGTCGTGTTGCAAAGAGCGCTCTATCCTCCATTTCCCGCTGTTTTTCACCAGTTTGATCACTTTTTTTCAAAAAATCGAGTGCTTGCCGATAGCCAACGGAGCGCATGGAAGGAAGATTCTCATCTAAATCGTATTTTTTCATCAAGCCTTTCACTTCATTTAAAAATCCGATTTCCCACATAATTTCTAATCGTTTTTCTATGCGCTTATGCAATTCTAATCGATCAGGCATCAAAGCATAATTATGAAAATTGTACTTATATGGTAAATTTTTAGGCTGCTCTGCCTGCAGTTTTGTAATTGGTTCGCCTGTGAGCTTAAAGACCTCCAAAGCTCGGGTGATCCGCTGTTTATCACTCATCTTAAACCTTTGGCCCGCCAAAGGATCGACTTGACAAAGTTCAGCATACACAGCCTCCCAGCCTTCCCGCGCCGCTTTTTCCTCAATCTCGGCCCGTACCGCGTAATCTGTGCCAGGCAGATTGGAAGACAATCCTTCCAGCAATGCTTTGAAATACAGCATTGTTCCGCCGACTAAAATAGGGGTTTTACCGCGCGAATGCATATCCTCAATCAGCGCACTGGCATCATCGACAAATTGTGAAGCCGAATACACCTCCAATGGACTGATAAGGTCAATCAGATGATGCGGGTAACGCGCCTGTTCCTCTTGCGTGGGCTTTGCTGTGCCAATATCCATATCTTTGAATACCAGTGCAGAATCGACGGAAATCAGTTCAAAATTGCCCTGTTCATAAAGTTGACATGCCAAAGCGGTTTTCCCGCTCGCAGTAGGCCCCATTAAATTGATGACCGGCAGTTGATTTGACATGTAACGCTACTCTCCCCGAGCAAATAATTTATCAAGCTGTGCCAATGGAAAGGCGCGCCATGTTGGGCGCCCATGATTGCATTGGCTGGCAAATTCGGTTTGCTCCATTTGCCGGAGCAAAGCATTCATTTCTGAAAGGCTTAAAATGCGGTGCGCGCGCACAGCGCCATGGCAGGCCATGCCTGCCAAAATCTGGTCGCGTTTTTGCAGCAAGCCCTGCGCCTGATCATTCGGATCTAAATCATGCAGCAATTCAGGAATCAAGGCATCAAAATCCGCCTTATGCAGAATAGCGGGCACTCCTCGCACGATCACCTGCTCATCGCCATACTGATCTATGTCCAGCCCTAAGCGCGCCAGCTGCTCTTTTAAATCGTCAATGCGCGCAGCCCGCATGCGGCTGATCGGCACCACTTTCGGAATCAGCAGCTGCTGTGAAGTCCAAAATTCCGGCTTATCCCATGCCGCTTTCATCTGCTGCAGAACAATCCGCTCATGCGCCGCATGCATATCAACAATAATCAGGCCTTCGGTGTTTTGCGCCAATATATAAATGCCATGCAGCTGAGCGATCGCGATGCCTAAAGGATGCTCATCCACTTTCGCTGCGATGTGATTTTCTAATGACTCGGTTTGAAGGCTATCTGCCGAGGCATCCCGCAGCGGCGCCAAGTAGCTTTGCAGCGCATTATTCAGTTTTTGCGAACCGGCATACTGTGAAGAATAGCCGGATGCATAGCCAGCCGCATGATTTGAAGCGGAAGGCTGCAGATAAGACACAGATTGCGGCTGCACCGAATTAAAATCACTTAAGCCGTCCGGTAGAGCTGCTTCTTGAGCTGGCGCTGCGGCAGATTCCGCAGCCTTATGCAGCAGGAACTGCTCCTGATAGCGCGGCTGCGGCTGAAATGCGTCTTGTACAGGCGCTTGATCATCCTGCTTCATTGCAGATGCCAATTCAGCCGAGGCGGTCTGGAACTGTGATAAAGTCGCTTTTGCATAGTGGCGTACAAATTCATGTACTTCGCGCTGATTCAAAAAGCGGATTTCATGTTTGGTCGGATGCACATTGACATCAATATTTTCTGGATCGACTTCCAAAAACAGTAAATAGCCTGCATGCTGATGGCCGTGCAAAATTCCCTCATAAGCCATCCGCAGCGCATGCGAAATCGTTTTATCTTTAACAATCCGGCCATTCACATAAACATACTGCAAATCGGCCTGTGCACGCGCATCTGAAGGATGTCCCAGCCAGCCGTTTAAACGCATATTGATGCTGTCTGCATCGATCCAATAGGCATTTTGAGTGAATTGACGGCCCAGCATCTGCTGAACACGCTGGAACCGCAGCTCGCCGCTGTCAGCAACAGGTAAATTCAGCTTAATGCTGCTGTTATGCTCTAAAACAAAGCGGATATCAAAATGCGTCAGCGCCAGACGGCGGACGATTTCTTCAATATGGCCAAATTCTGTACCCGGCTTCTTTAAAAATTTACGGCGCGCCGGGACATTAAAAAATAAATCCTGAACTCGAATCTGCGTGCCTTTGGCAGAAGCAACGGCTTGAATTTCCTGATGATCAAATGCAGTACCGTTAACTTCGACCTGATAACCCACGCCGTCTTCATCCTGACTGCTGATTAAGGTTAAGCGCGATACAGCAGCGATGGATGCCAAAGCTTCACCGCGGAAACCTAAGCTGACAATGGCCTGCAGATCATCAGCTGTTTGTATTTTGCTGGTGGCATGGCGCATCACTGCCAAGGGCAAATCTTCTGCATGTATCCCCCGGCCATTATCAATGATTTCAATCAGCGTGCTGCCGCCTTGCTCAACCCGAATAATCAGTTCGGTTGCACCTGCATCAATGGCATTTTCCAGCAGCTCTTTTACCACAGAAGCTGGGCGCTCAATCACTTCACCGGCAGCAATCTGATTGGCTAAGGCAGGATCGAGCGTCCGGATGCGGCGAGCGCTGACATCATTCATCATACAAAATGCTTCTCTAAAGCCTGCTGTAAATTTGTTGAAGACCACGTTAATGTGGCATGGCGGACTAAATTATCGTCTGATTTTTCAATATTGATAATTAAATCCGCTTCCGGTATTTCTTCACCGCCTTTGGATGGCCACTCAAACAAAAACAGCGCATCGGCAGTTTCCAAATAATCACGGATGCCCATCAATTCCAACTCATAAGGATCATTGAGTCGGTATAAATCGAAATGAAAAATATCTTTGCCTTGAATATTATACGGCTCTACCAAGGTATAGGTTGGGCTTTTTACCGCGCCCTTGTGGCCCATAGCCTGCAGCCAATAACGCGTGAGCGTGGTTTTTCCTGCACCTAAATCGCCAATTAAATAAATGACACCCGCTGTGAAATTCTTTGACAAAATTTCAGCCAGGTTTTTGGTATCTTCTTCATTATTTAAAGTCAGATTAAATGAGTGCTGCATACTGCTCACGACATGTACTTAAAGAGCAAATATGATAGCATCGCACAGCTTGAAAAGCCTATTTCTTGGCGTTAGATTGTGTATTTTTTACAATCTGGCGGCTTCAATCCATCCAGTCAAAGTGATCCAATGCCTGCTATGCACCCTGCCGACTTTACACCACCCATGCTGCATGGCGTCAGCGCCAGTAAAGTTTTCCTAAAGCCTTCGCCGTCTTCCATTCAGACGGTTTTCGCTTACATGTGCCTGCAGTTCCCGCATATTGAAACAGCCGAATGGCAGCAGCGTTTTATGGATGGTTTGATCTATGATGCCAAAGGGCAACAGCTGCGGATAGACAGCACATTTCAGGCTGGCAGCCACGTATTTTATTACCGTTTTCTGAAGCGCGAAATTCATGTGCCCTTCGAACATGCCATTTTATTTGAAAATGATGATTTGCTGGTGATTGATAAACCGCATTTTCTGACCATCAGTCCGACTGGGCAATATGTGCAAGAAACTCTTCTGGTCAGGCTGAAGAACCAAATGGGCAATGAACAGCTGAGCCCAATTCACCGTTTAGACCGTGAAACTGCTGGAGTGGTCTTATTTTCCAAACGGCCTGAAACACGCGGCATTTACCAGCAAATGTTCGCAGACCGGCAAGTGCAAAAAACCTATCATGCGGTTGCAACCTACGATTCGGGCCTTCAATTTCCGCAGACGGTTCGCCTGAATATGGACAAGGGGCAGCCATTTTACACCATGCAGGTATGTGAAGGCACCCCCAACAGTGAAACAGAAATACAGCTGCTGGAGCACAATCAGCTGTGGGCCAAATACCTGCTAAAGCCGCATACAGGCAAGCAGCATCAGCTGAGAGTCCATCTCAGCCATTTGGGCTTACCAATCAAAAATGATCCATTCTATCCAAAAATTGCACATAAAGTGGATGATGATTTCACGTCACCATTGCAGTTATTGGCAAAACATCTTGAATTTAAAGATCCTATCACTTTGAAAGCACTGCAATTCAGCTCAAAAATGGAATTGACCCTCTAAATTACACTGTAATATGGATGTCATTACATTTTTTTAGATTTTCTGCGTTTAGCTATTGAAATTCGATGAGTTTTGATTAGAATAAATGCGAAAAGTTAAGTAATTTAAAGCTTTCTAAAATTATGAGAAAAACCGAAGTTTATCAAATCCGTCTGGACTCCCAAGAGAAAAAACAAGCTTTTGCTGTATTTAAGCAATTAGGGATTACGCCTGCCCAAGCAGTTCGCCTTTTTTTTAAACAAGTTGTACTGACAAAGTCTATCCCCTTCTCGATTGAAAATCAGAACATTAATTTAGAACAGCTGATTCGGCTACGAAAACTTAAGCAGCAGGATGCCAAATCTGTACAGCCCGATCTGATTGATACTGAACAGGCAGATGCATCAGAAACTGACCTGCTGCTAGATGATGAACATATCGATTTGTTTGAAGAGCTGAATGCCATTTTAGGTGAAAGTGACAAAAGTTAACACTGTCGCATTTACAAACAATTTAAAAATCATCAACTTCTGAATTTTGGTTATGCTTCATGCAAAGAGATAATAAAATGCATGGAGACAACAATGATTGTAAGACGCGCATCAGAACAGGATTTGACCCAGCTGGCCGTATTATTTGATGAATACCGCCAATTTTACGGCGCATCTTCCAATCTGGATTTATCCTATAAATTTTTAAAACAGCGCTTCGACAATCAGCAAAGTGTGTTTTTCATCCATATCAAAGATGATGTATTTACCGGCTTTATCCTTCTTTACCTTGGCTTTTCTTCTGTCGCCTGTTCAACTTACTATATTTTAGATGATGTTTATGTGCGGCCGGTTTACCGCCGCCAAGGCTCCGCCAAACAGCTGATTGATACCGCGATTTTATTTGCGCGCCATGAAAATGCGCTGCGCATTACCTTAGAAACCCAAAAAAGCAATTATCAATCCCATCAGTTGTATGAAGCCATGGGCTTTGTGAAAGATGATGAATTTCAAACTTACCACTGCTTTTTAAAGTAAACCGGCCCCTTCCGCCCGCTATGAAAAGCTCAGCTGAAAATGCAGCCGCACTGTTCATATTTGAATCAATTCTCTCGGATTTTGGCCAACTCAATTTGTTCTGATGACAGATACATCCATTCGCCTTGCGGCAAATTATCCAAATGACTTAAATTCAGCTGGCCAACTTGCACACGGCGCAGCTGTTCAACTTTATTGCCTACCGCTGCCAGCATGCGCTTAACTTGGTGATAAACACCTTGATGAACGGTCATTTGCAGCTGCCGTTCAGCCAGACTCTGCACATCTGTCGCAGCAAATACACCCGCTTCATTACGCAGTTCTACGCCCTGTTCCAGCTGCTCGATTTGCGCTGCGGTGACTGGATCTGCAGTATGCATCTGATAAACCTTTGCCACATGCTTTTTGGGATGCGTCAGCGCCTGCAAAAACTGCCCGTCATCCGTCAGCAACAGCAGGCCCGTTGTATCTTGATCTAAACGGCCTACACACTGCAAGCCGCGGTTCATCAGCACATCATCAAACAATTCAAATACGCTGAAATGGTGTGTGGCCTGATGTGAGCATTCATAGCCTTGCGGTTTATTTAAGGCGATATAAACTTTTTCACGGTATTCAAAGCTTTCGCCATATACCGAAAATTCCAGCTGCTTCAGATCAGCTTTATATTTCAGATTATCGACCACCTCGCCATGGATTTGAACTGCGCCGCTTTTAATCAGCTGCTGGCAATATTTCCGTGAACCAAAACCTTGCGATTGCAGCATTTTTTCCAACAACATAAAAGCACATCTCAAAAAATCACAGCTCATTCTAATGTATCGTGATCAGAAACCCAATCTTGGGCCATATTTATCTATGCTGTGAATAAGCTTGGAAATGGCTGGCGAACCCTTAATTTGTGCAATAAAAAATATATAAAGCGCAATCTGGATGAATGCATGGCCTGATCACTGTATACCTGAACTTCTGGCCCGGCTCACCAATGCATCAGCTTAAAGCGGTGAAATCCGCTATAATCCCATCAATAATGCAAAATTTAGTACGCGTGATGAACCTGTCCAGCCTGGATTTAAACCTGATTGTTCTATTGATTTTATTGGCCTGCGGGATATTCAGCCATAATTCTGCCGTATCCATTGCCGCGGGGGTGCTGATCGTGTTCCGCATCACCCCTTTAAATGAATTTTTCCCTTATCTGCAGCAGCATGGCTTAAATATTGGCATCATTATTTTAACCATTGGCGTGCTCACCCCCATTGCCAGCGGCAAAATCCCAGGTGACGCCATATTGAAATCCTTTCTCAGCTGGAAGTCGCTGCTGGCCATTGCTATTGGCTTATTGGTGGCTTGGCTGGGCGGACGCGGCGTGAAGCTGATGTCGAATCAGCCCGATATTGTAGCGGGCTTGCTGATTGGCACTGTGGCTGGCGTAGCCGTATTGCGCGGCGTACCTGTTGGCCCTTTGATTGCTGCCGGAATATTATCCCTACTGATTGGTTCAGGGCAATAATAAAGCCGTAAAGCACACTATTCACAACTTATTTTTCGGCCATAAAATAAGCAGCGCCTAAAAATTGAATTGGCCATAATAGTGGCTGAGAACGGCTGAACGGCATTGCCAAAGCCAGCTATCGAAGCATTAGAAATACAGCGTGCTGTATTCGAATATTTTTTCGCACGCTGTATGCAGAAGCAGGATTTCTAGCAATGATGCCTGTACAAACGCCTCAAGCTTATAGTGATGATGAATGAACACAGTTTTAGTGTGCGCAAAGCGCCAATCTGCTTTTACAGGCAGCTGAACTTGGCGCTAAGACTGTCCCTTAGAGCTACTGCTTCTATACGCTCACCGTCAGCACGCCTTGAAAGATAAAGTAGCAGCCGACTGCAGTTAATAAGCCCGCAAAACATTTTTTCAGCATTTGCGGTGATAGCGCATGTGCCGCTTTAGCGCCTAACTTTGCCGTAAAGAAACTCATGCTGCTAATCCCTAAGAACGCATAAATATGAACATAGCCAATACTGTTTGCGATCTCAACTTTCTCTTGCGCGCCAAAAAACATAAAGCCCGCTGCTCCGGCAATTGCTATGGATAAACCGCATGCGGCTGATGTGCCAACAGCTTTTTGCATGAGCACGCCATAATGATTGAGATAAGGGACTGTTAAACTGCCGCCGCCGATGCCAAAAATTGCAGATGCAATGCCAATTCCTGTACCGGCACAGACTTGCTTAGCTGCTGAGGGCAGGACTCGAATCTGCTCGACCATTTTTTTGGCCCCCATGAACATGCCATATGCCACCCAAAGGGCGAATATGCCAATAATTAACTGCAGCTTTGCACTCGACAGCAATCCGGCAATACCCGCTCCTAAAAATGAACCCACCGCCAAACCCGGCGTTAAATTTTTGAATACTGGCCAAAGTACGGCGCCGTTTTTATTATGTGCCATCAATGAACTGATCGAGGTCACGATAATCGTTGCGAGCGAAGTGCCTAAAGCTAAATGCATTACAATTTCAGGACCATAGCCCATCTGTGTAAACACCACATACAAGAGCGGCACGATGATCAGCCCGCCGCCCACACCAAAGAGCCCGGCAGCAAATCCCGCCAATGCCCCTATTGCTAAAAAAATAATTAATTCCACGGCATACTTACTTATTAAAGAATTTGATATTGAACAAAATACGGTTAAGCGATTTCCACTTGACCTACCGAATGGTAAGCGCGATTGAAATACACCAAACTTTCATCCTGTTGACTTTGCTGAATTGCGACCACACGGCACATAAAAACACTATGTGTGCCGACTGCTTGAATTTGCTCAATCTGACAATCAAAACTCACCAAAGCATCCTTTAAAATAGGCGCTCCCGTTTCTAATTCAGTCCAAGCGGCATGGTTAAAGCGCTCTTCAGCCGTCATTTTCGATGAAAATGCTTTGGACAGGTCTTCATGCTGTGCGCCCAAAACATTCACGGTGAGAATCTTATTTTCAACAAAATGCGCATGGGAACTCGATGCTTGATTCATACAGACCAGCAAGGTCGGCGGCGTATCGGTAACACTGCACACAGCAGAGGCAGTGAATCCATAACGGCCAGACTTTCCTGCTGTCGTCACAACATTGACTGCGCTGGTGAGCAAAGACATTGCGTTTTTAAAGTCTGTTGATTGAATCATGATGCTGTTCCAAAATTAAAGCGTCGTTTTTTGTGATATCACCTGATTATGCAAGTTCATCACACAGGCATATCACCTGAATGTGTTCCGAGTAGAAAATGAGGCAACTTCAGATTTGAAGTCAGGGTTACTGTAAATTTAATCAATTCAATTAAATCCAATGCAACCCTGCACATTTTAAGAGTGGTGCGTACTAATCCTAAAGTTAGGCGGTTAGTTCTTGACGAATAATTTTTGCGCCCGCACTCAAGGCATTCAGTTTGCCTCTTGCCACTTCGCGTGACAAGGGCGCCATACCGCAGTTGGTCGAAGGATAAAGCTTATCGGCATCGACAAACTGAAGCGCTTTGCGCAAAGTATTGGCCACCTCTTCAGCGGTTTCAATCTGATTAGTTGCAACGTCAATTGCACCGACCATAACTTTTTTACCGCGAATCAGTTCAATCAAATCCATAGGCACACGTGAATTTTGACATTCAAGTGAAATGATATCAATCTTGGATTGCTGCAGTTTAGGGAAAGCTTCTTCGTATTGGCGCCATTCTGAACCTAAGGTCTTTTTCCAGTCTGTATTGGCTTTGATACCGTAGCCATAGCAGATATGCACCGCAGTTTCACATTTCAGACCTTCAAGCGCCCGCTCCAAAGTTGCAACGCCCCAGTCATTCACTTCATCAAAAAACACATTAAAGGCAGGCTCATCAAACTGGATAATGTCTACACCAGCGGCTTCTAATTCCAAGGCTTCCTGATTAAGAATTTTGGCAAATTCCCAGGCCAATTTTTCACGGCTTTTGTAATGACCGTCATATAAAGTGTCAATCATAGTCATTGGGCCAGGCAACGCCCATTTGATCGGCTGTGTAGTCTGGCTGCGTAAAAACTCCGCATCTTCAACAAAGACAGGCTTTTGACGGCTGACTGCCCCCACCACACTCGGCACACTCGCATCATAACGGTTACGGATACGCACCGTTTCACGCTTTTCAAAATCAACACCATCCAAATGCTCAATGAATGTTGTTACGAAATGCTGGCGGGTTTGCTCACCATCGCTGACAATATCAATGCCGGCGTGCTGCTGTTCTTGCAAAGATAAACGCAAAGCATCTTGCTTCGCTTCAAGCAGTTGCTCACCTTCCAGTTTCCAAGGTGACCAAAGTTTTTCCGGTTCTGCCAGCCAAGATGGTTTCGGTAAGCTGCCTGCTGTTGATGTTGGGAGTAAAATGGCCATGTCTAATCTTCTATCTCAATCTTTTGTAAAACGATATGCTTTAAAACGGTGTTCTTTAATCTATTCGGTGAATCAAGCAGCGTGTTCTTGCTTTGTATTTTCAGCAGCAAAATTTGCGGCCCATTGTTCAAGGATGTCTTTGTACGGCTTGATAAAGTTTTCTTCCGTCCATTTGCCTTGTTTTACCGCCAATTGACTGCGTTCTACACGGTCGTAAACAATACGGGTCAATGAAAAATCCTGAAAATTCAAGCTTGGCTGGTAAACCAAACCTGCAACTGAATTGGTATTGTAAATTTCAGGACGGTAAATTTTTTGGAAGCTTTCCATGGTGCTGATCGCACTGATCAATTCAAAATCGGTATAGTCAGTCAGTAAGTTGTTTGCTGAATAGAATGCCAATGGCGCAGTTGCATTTTCAGGTTTGAAATAGCGGACGCTTAGACCCATTTTTTTGAAATAGTCATCGGTACGTGAATATTCATCATTTTTATATTCCACACCAAGCACTGGGTGAACATTTGCTGTACGGTAATAGGTTTTTGAAGTCGAAACGCTCAGGCAAATCACAGGTTGTTTTTTAAATTCCGCTTTAAAAACTTCTGAATTGACTAAATGCTGATAGAGCTTGCCATGTAAATCACCAAAGTTTTCAGGCTTTTCATTGGTTTTAAAACCAAGCTCTGGCAATACCACGCTGAAATCATAATCACGTACATAAGAAGAAAAGCTGTTGCCGATCATGCCTTCTATGCGTTCATTGGTTTTATGATCAATAATGGTACTTTTCAAGGTTTCAATAAAAGGAAAGGTCTTGCCATTTCCTTCGACATCAAGCTCTGCTGAAATGATGTCAATTTCAAGTGAATAGCGGTCAGCATTTGGATTGTCACAACTCGCCAAAGTGTTAAAGCGGTTGTTAATCATCGCCAAAGTTCTGCGTAAGTTTTCTTGGCGATGTTCACCACGTGCCAAATTGGCAAAGTTTGTTGTAAGGCGTGTGTTGTCAGCAGGTTGATAGTTTTCATCGAAACGCACGCTTTTAATCGAACAAGTAAATTCCTGACTCATTGTGATGCACCCTAAATTTTTTGAGAGAAGTTAAAATTTCTGAATGCATATATTTATAGCCGAACAACTAGATGAATAAAAATGATTTAATCTAAAGTTAAGATGAATAAAATTCACTAATTGAATTTCATCGCATCAACGCTGGATATTCATTAGGAAAGCTGGCTAGCAGATCTTTGATACATTAATTCTAATAACCCTAAATAAAATTATTGAGAATACTTTTCTAATTTCTTTTTATATACATAAAATACAACAATTTATAAAAAATAAAACTGAGTAATAATTAAATAATTCCTGTAGAAATTTGACAGTTAAGCGCCTCAATCAAATTCTATATTTGGCTTAAAAATTCATCACTAAGGCATTTTATTTTGCTATTGGGGCAAGAACATCAGTTATTTTATAAAACCTGTGAAGTGCTCAAAATGAATGAAACTCATTTTAAACTTAGAAAATCTCAAGATATTCATCCTTATTCATTCTACCTAAATGGTGAAAACATGAGAGATCTAAGGCTAACATTTACTGATAGACGCCCATCCTAACTAAACCGTTGAGGATCCTAGCTAAAAATTTCTAAGCTGCCTACATGGCAGTGAACTTTCACCAGTCCCTGTAGATTCTTCAGTTGTTTTTCTAAGCTGCCTACATGGCAGTGAACAAGACGCGACATTTAAAAATACACTATATTTCTTTCTAAGCTGCCTACATGGCAGTGAACAAGCAAGAAAATATTTCATTGTTATCTCCAGTTTTCTAAGCTGCCTACATGGCAGTGAACATATCATTTTCTTCACCCTGACCAGGATCATCTTTCTAAGCTGCCTACATGGCAGTGAACCAAGCGGTGCTTTGCGCCAGTCTTCGGGTGATTTTCTAAGCTGCCTACATGGCAGTGAACTGAAAGTTTAAAAAATGAATTTCGCCTCAAAATTTCTAAGCTGCCTACATGGCAGTGAACACACCTGAATCTGAAACAGAACCTTTGTTATTTTTCTAAGCTGCCTACATGGCAGTGAAACGTTTAACTTTTCTAAGCTGCCTACATGGCAGTGAACCCTTCGGCATCTTCTGCATGTAAAGCATTTGTTTTCTAAGCTGCCTACATGGCAGTGAACGTATTTACAGTGTCATTATTAAAATTTGGATCTTTCTAAGCTGCCTACATGGCAGTGAACACCACCTGATTTACACCGTATGACTCAGCAGTTTTCTAAGCTGCCTACATGGCAGTGAACGGTGGGGAAAGCAAACCGTCATCAATCCAGCATTTCTAAGCTGCCTACATGGCAGTGAACGTTAGTTCATAGCAAAAAAATAAAGCTATAACAGTGGCTTAACCCTTAAAATCTATAAAAGACCCAAGTTTCAAACCACCATCATAACCTATTGATTTTATTATACTGTTAAAGAGTAGAAAAATATTGGGTTAAAATTCGGGTACAGATGAGGTCAAACTTAAACCATAAGTGCTAAAAACCTGAGATTCAGATTTTGTCGCAGATTGCTTTTCAATAAACAATTTAAAACGCTTTTCATCCTCAGCTGTCGAATTGCTTAAACTTTTCAGCTCTATATAAGGTAGTGCCGTTGTAGTCACTACATTGCTATAACGAGCCAATGCTTCATCAAAACCAATATCACCACGTTTTACACGATGGCGCGCTAAACGTTGAGCATTGGTTTTCACTTGTTTACGTTTATAGATTGCATAGCCTTTAATCTCTTTAGGTACTTCTCGAATAGAAGAAGTAATATGTACATAATCTTCTAAACGTTCTAGCCATTTTCGTATATCTAATTTTTTCAAATCAGATTCAGACGATGCAAATAAGCGTAATTTCTTCCCTAAATTAATGTTTGCTTTTTGGTTTCCTACTTTTTCTTCAAAAATATACTGAGGAAAAGCAACACCAATATTGACCTTATTATTGGCATCTTTAAGTTCAGCTAAAGCAATATGCAACTGTGTATAAAGCTTTGTCCAAATGAAATACGGGGAAATTTCAGCTTGATCAATCAGCGTAATTTCCTGATAAAATTTCATACTTAAGCATCCTTTCCACTTTGCCCAAAGACGCCACCCCGTACTAAAACAGCCATGACATAATGTTCCTGTTCAGCATTTTCTAAAGTTTCACCTAGAGCGTATTTATCAAATAAAGTGAAAAAATCCTTTTTATCTTTAGGTGTGCGATAAGCTTTCCCTAAATTCGTTACAGCACCATAAGGTTCTATGGCGATTGCAGTATTTTTATTATCAAATTCAGGATACCAAGTATCAATTGTACGCAAAGCATTACCTATTTTTTGCGAGTGCATTGCGGCGACTTCATTAACCTGATAAAGAATTTTACTCTTTGCACCCTTACCTTTATCTAGTACCAATTCTTCACTTGGATAAACTTCTTGAGCTTTACCGACCAAGGCATAAGCTTCTATCTTGATCAAAAGATAAGGCATTTCGCCTCTAAGTGCTTGTGCGATTTGATCAGCTAAACCTTGTACTTTTTCATCTGCATTTTCAAATTGGTGTAATGGGTAATCTAAGGCATTAAAAGTTATCGTTTCTTGACCATTCACTTGCACCACAACTTCAATTTTTTCAGCACCTACACGGTTGCGCCATAAAAAACGTGCATTGGCAATATTGAATGCATAGCGTTTTGCGAGTTCTGTAAAACCATATTTTTCAATGTAGTTTTTAGCAGTAGTTTGATAAGAATCTAAAAAGGTTTCATTATTACAAGCAGATAGATTCTCTATTCCGCCTAAGACTTTCAACGTGAATGCTACTTTTAAAGTATCCTGATTTTTAGCTAAAGCACATGCATCTACCGTTTGTAAATTTGCTTTTTCAACTTCAGCATTTAATTTAAGTGGATCACCTGCGACTGCTGGTTTTAGACGGTTTGAAATCGTACCGCGAACAGATTTTGCAATCAGTTTTAAAGCAGCCTTTTCAGCGCGGTTTTCCCAGCTTGTCCCATAAAAATATCCATCAGATGGAACGAGTTTCTTTTCAAATGCAAGTACACTTGCAACTGCTTTTTCATTTTTAGCCATGAGTTTTATTCCCTTTTCAATATCAAGTTAGTTTGTTTTAAAGTTTTGGCAAAGATACAAATTATTTTCAAGATCAACATGATATTGCCATAAAAGTTGATCAATACTTTCTATACGGTATGGCATTTTAAATTCGCCCAACGTCAACACACTTTCAGCAAAGCGATGTGGTGTAACTGAGTCACGCTGATTTTTTGCTTGTGCCAACTCTGAAATGCCTTGAAATCCCACTGCAATTGGAACTAGCCAACCTTGAATTTTTCGTTGAGAAGTCCATGTAACCTTGTCATCATTATCGACCACTGAACGATGCGTCACTTTTAAATAATCCAATACCGCGTCTAAGGCATCTTTGCCTTCATTCATACTTTCAATGACGAGATCACGACGTTCAATTAGGACATGCCCAAGCATCAGTTTATTGAGAATTGGACGTAGTTCCTTATCTACATTTCCATCTTCATCAAAAACCAAAATTTCACATTTTTTGACTGACAGTACATCTCCGCTTGCAAACTTCATACTGTTTACACATTGATTCACCAAATTTAAAAAGGCTTCTTTTTCATCAGGGTCTGTATTTTCAATTTCAATTAAAAGAGAAACTTCCAAATGACAACGCGCTTCTTCAATAAATGCGGGACGATTGCCATCTTTATCTAAAGGATTGGCTGTGCCAACAATCGAATGTACAAAATCTCCTTGCCCTTTATAAGTTTGTAAATCAAACTCATGGCAACTAATCGCAACTTTAGTTAGCTCAATATCATAATTTTTCGCATTTAATTTACGTTGAATAGCATGGATAGCACCCAACCAAGCGGTCATTGCAGGAAATCCAATGGTATAAGGACTACTCATTGCATTTGCATTGTGAATTTTAAGATGCGGAATCAATAAAAAAAATCGCATTAAAAAAACTCCTTCGCTTGTTGTAATGATTTTTCTACATGCTGTTTAACATCAATCAATTCATCTGTTCCAAGTTTAAAAGCATCGGCAATGACTTTTTCATAACTCAATAGAATCCATCGTGCGATCTCTCGACTCACATCGTTGCGCCATTCATCATCTTCACGTTGTTTCATATAAATTTGATCTAACCAAATACGTTGTAATTTGGGTAACCCGATGTAGTAATCCTGATTTGACCAACCATCTTCGTAATATTCGCGGATTGTTAAAGCTTTTAATAGCACTTGATCAATAACATATTTGATAATATTTTGAATTGCATTTCGAATATCAATATTATTCAAATCCAACTGCATAAACTTGTGCAATTGAACAAAACTTTCCTGAAAATTCTTTCGGTATAAACTTTGTGTGAAATAATCAGTTTTCGGTAGTCGAATTGAACGCTTCTCCAAAATGGGTGGATAACTTGGTAACAAATAAGAAATCCCCTTATTTCTTACATTTAAGTAACTATAATTTCCCATTTTTAGGAAGTCGCCATGACTAAACCCTATTTCAGTGATTCCAAAAATCTCACTAAAACCACCTTCTAAAAATTTATTATCTTTTTTAAATGTTCTTGCATGTTGTTTATCTATCCATATATCCATATCATCAATACGATTCTTTAATTCATACATCAGCATTGATGCTGTTTTTACAGACAATAAATGGTATTGATCTTGCTGAATTGGAAAATAAACTTGTCGAATAGAACCATGTGTTTGATTTACAGATTTCTCACCATAATAAACTTTTAAGCATTTTTCTTGGACATAATCAAAGTCACCATTCAATTGATGTATAAGTTTTTTCAAAGATTCATCATTGCTTTCAAATTTATGGATAAGTTTTTGATCAGCTTCCACAACACTATCTAATAACTCATACAATTCGAAAACGATGGTATTGGTCGCAGAATTACCAGATACATCTACTTTATTTTTTAAATGCACATTCCCCGTTCGCAAATATCCATCATTTCTAAAATGACCCAAAAATATTTGAGCTGTATCTGTATCAATTTTTGCATTGGTAAATTTTGCAGGATGAGTCGTAACATTCGGTTTTATTTTGCGAATAATATTTTCAAGCCAAGTGTCTAAATTATACTTTTCATCCGCTTCAAATTGATTTTCTGCTCTTACTTTTAAACGATCCTCGTCTGTAACTTCCTTCTTTTTACTTAATTTTGAGTTGATTTTAGCTTGCAAAAAATCTTCTTTTTTTGCTTCTAAGAAATTAACAATAAAATCTCTCATTTATCCCTCTTAGCCTTTATTTAAAACCACTAAGCCAAATTGTTCTGAATATATCAAATGTTTATTCTCATCATATTCAGGCAACATTATTTCCCCATAACGCTTTGAAAGTTTTTCTATCTTTGCTTCAATATCTTCATTTTCAGCAAGTTTTTCAACTGCCATACGACGCAGAATGTCGTAATAATTCCGATCTAACCACAATCTTTGCGTTTCAAGTTCATTTAATTCCACAGGTGTGATCTGATAAAAACCACTACGGTCGATATAATCGCCCAAATTATTTTTTTCACAAAATGTAAGCTTGTCATTTCGCCAAGTTGCAAAGAGTTGAATATTTGGGGAACTTTGCCTGAACGGGTTAAAGCGTTGTGGCAAAGCCGTTAAAAACCAATATTGTGTCAACCAAGCATTTAACGGTTTTGCGCCTTTATTCGAATATGCAGTCAATGCATCTGCCATGACAGCATGTTCTAAATCTGCAAGTTTCTTAGTTGCTTGCAAAGGTTGATTAGCTTGAATACGTGGAATTGCATTAATTCCAACATCTAAAATATTTTGATCTAATAATTGCTTTAAATCTTTGCTTTCTAACCTAAAATTACCTTTATCAGAATTCACTTCAAAACCGGGTTTTTCAAAAGCCACTTTGGCATTTTTTAAACCCCTTAAATTATATTGCATCAAAGCAATATTGGGTTTTTCAATATCTTGTGTCAATTTTCGATGACGTAACACACGACCTGCTAACTGAATAATAGAGCGATAAGATGATGGCTCGACAATCGCCCAATCAAAATCGTGATCTCGCCCAACTTCTTCTACAGGTGTCGCAACTAAAATAAAGATGACATGTTCATCATCGGTTGAATCTAAATGCTGACGAATAATGCCATGATTGTCTTTATCTAAAAATGACTTGGGCTGTTCACCTTGTTTTTCTTTACGTTTTAACACTTCATCTAAATGTCGCTCTTGTTCACTTCGTAATAACAATACCTGACGGCTATGATATGCCATCACTCGTGGTGAAATATTTTCAGACCATTCAGCGTTGAGCAAATAACGAGTTAAACCGACACATGGCGGAATATTGGCTACTCGAATCACGCCAAAAGAAACTTTCTTACCTGTTTTAGCATCCACTGTGTGGTGATCTAAGTGTAACTGTTCAATATGTTGCTTAATTCTTTCAAAATATTGATTTTGCAAACTTTCATCTAAACGATCTACAGGCTTGGAGGAAACTAAATCTTCACATTCAATAATATAGGTCTTATGTTTAATGACTTGTTGTGCCAAAGCATAAGCACGGGTTTTCACAAATTTATCATGTGCATAATGATAACTCGGAATAATTTGTGTTTTATCATTCACTTCAATCATCTGAATTTGCGTTTTGAACTCATCCACCCACATTGAAACGACATCAGCGTGTTTTAATTTTTTAAAAGCACTATACAGCGCCCAACCATGTTGATATGCATTAAAAAAACCTTCAGCCAATGCAGGTGGAATGGTGGCAGAAGAAATCATCACTTTGCGACCCAACATCCCTGCTAAATGCACTAAACGAGCGATTGCAATTAAATCCTGCCCCCCAAAATCATCTACTTCATCAATGACCAAATCTGAAGATGACAATCTCAAGCTAGGTAAAATATATTTTCCACCACGCTTAGTTTCAGTTGCAGAAATGATATGGTCTATCGTACAAGCTAAAACAGGCTTATATAAAAATGCTTTGTTGCGCTCTGCCTGATTTTCAGGAAACAGGACATTCATAAAATCTGCTTGAGGCATGGACTCATAATCCAATTCATTTCCCAAAAGTTCCTCTAAAGATTCTGAACCGATCTCTTCAATATTTATTTCGTCTTCTTGCTGTTTCATATTATTTTTATGGTGCAACTCTTGTACGGCTTTCGAACCGATCAATACCGTAAGTTCATCATTGCCCAAACCTGTATCATTGCGATATGAATCACCTGTTTGAAGCGTGAGCGTGCGTAAACCCAAAGCTAACACATAACGTAAGGACTGATCTTTAGACAAGGCTTGCATAATTTTGGCATTGGCAATGGTTTTTCCCTTGCCTGTACTTGCCATATTGACAATAAACCAACCTTGTTCAGATGCACCATCATGCTTTTGAATAAAATTTTGAATACCTTTAACGGCTTGATCTTGCCATTCAAATCCATCAGAACTTTTCTTTTTCAGTTTCTGGATATCATAAGCAGGCTCCATCTCATCAGCCAATCGGCTTAATGATTGCGCTACACGCAATGCTGTATCACTCACATGCACCAAATGTTCATCCAAATATTGCTTAGCTAGCTTGGTTTTGGGATCGGTATTTGCAATCAGCGTTAAATCAGTTTTCCAATCTTTATCAGCATTACATGATGAATAATAATGATCACCCAGCATTAAACATAGGCGAGCATGATGTAAAATGACTCGCCAACTGCCGTCCGCAATAATTTGTGGAACATGTTCAGATTGTTGCTGTAAGCGTGTCGCCCATTTCTTGATTTCCTTTGTCCATTTTAAGGACTTGGTCAATAAGCCTTGTTCAAACTGAAAACACAGTTTTAAGCGTTGCTGATATTCTTTTTCATCGAACTTATTTTGATAGCCCCAATCGATTTTTATACTTTTTAATAAACTCGACAGCGTATCTTTATTGATACTCGCATATTCTTTACGGCGGGGTTCTTCTCGTAAATCAGGCAGTCGATGATGTGAAACGATTAGCCAAGCCACCAATTGTGCTAAAGGTGGAAGTTGATCTAAAGCTTTGGATTGATCAAGATTTTGGTTAACGGTTTGCTTTAAGGTATTTTCATCCCACTTTTGTTGATTCAACAGGTTTAACCATGCATCATCAGACTCAATATTGCCTGATGATTGTACTAGGGCATTGAGCAATAAACAGGAAATCCACTCATGTCGAATTGGGTCACCTTTGAATTGATTATTTTTATCTAATAACTTTTGCTGAAATAAAACAGTTGCTTTGCCCCAATCATGCAATAAAGCAGACACGGCAACCAATGCTTTAATCAAAGGTAAATAGTGCCAATCATTTTCCCACTTATTCTGATCTAATTTTTTCTTTGTACTGTTTACAGGAACAACACCCACACTATTAAACTTATTCCTATTCCCAACCACCCACAACAACTCACTTCTACGTCGTCCTCGTATCCAATGACAACTCACTGCCGTACTCTTAGTCACGGTTTTACGTAGTAGCTTTTTCACCGCAATCAAACCATCTTCCGTGATCACAGTCTGCCAAGTGTTATCCCCAATACGATCAGCAAATGCATCTAAAACACGGCGTGTACGAGGAATGGCTTTCTTTTCACATTGGCTCACGAAGGTCACAATCATAATGCTTCTCCATCTACATCATGATTTTTGCAAGCTTGCAATTTGACATTATCAAACATCTCATCGAGACATTTATGCTCGGTAAATTTCTGCAAAATCTGCTGACGAAACTCTTGCTCAGACATCTTTTCCTTTGCGCAAATAAAAGCATAAGGCAGAACCACAGCATCCTTAATTAAATCAGCAATATCAAAAACTAAAGCCCCACGACGGGTTTTACCATGCATCACAGCAAAACCATGCGGAATCCCTAAAACCCAAAGGGTTGTTGCACCAAGCCCATAAGCCAAATAGTTACCATGATTGAGAAAATCATTGGCTAAATCGCCTTGTTCAGGGTTACGGCTGAAATCCTTCAAACCTGTTCGCGTGAATGCAATTCTATAGAGTTGTTTGGTCGTAGCAGCTTCGGCAAGCAGTAGATCACCGACTTGTTTTAAATGCGGAATTTTATTTTCAAAACCTTCTAAAGCATTTTGAATATCCAAATCATCGCTATGAAAACCATATTCTTTTAAATCACGATCCTTCGCCCAAATTTTGCGGATAAATTCGATTCGAGCCAACTGAAATTGCTTTGCGACCTCCAACCGTTTGGCATCATCAAACCAAAATTGCATCCACCCCTGCATATATTCAGTAGGTCGGTACTCACTTTGCGGTGTCAACCATTCAATTTCACTTCCCATAAATAAGGGCGTTCCACCACCACCTGTAAAGCCCACCAAAACCCCAGCACTTGCAAGCATCCGCATTGCAGCTTGAGTAATGGATGTACCTGTTCCAAGCATGATTACAGTAGTATTGGCTATCGGAATATTCCAGTATTGATTTTCATTTTTTGCTTCGGTGAAATATAAGACCCGCCCATCTTTTTGCATGACACGGCAATGCTCAAGATAATAAAGATTGGCTCTTTTAGAATAAAGAATGGCTTTTAAGTCAGACGGATTCAGTTGTTCCATTTTTATTTATATTCGGAAGTTGTTTTTTTCATTATAAGAAATTCAACGACTTATGCAATTCCACTAAAACAGTATCACGTCAATTTATGACGCATACATTTTTGCAATGTATCGCTTTAGAATTCCTAGTAAAGGCTTTAGTAGAATAACTGCAAAATATTTAGTGCAAAATAAGCCGAAAAACTTACAACAATTAATTCCAAAAAAACAAAAAACCCACTTTTTAAGTGGGTTTTAATGTGTTGAAATATCAACGAATCTTGGTAGGTATATCCGATACCAAACAAATTCATAACACACTGTTTTTTAATATATTTAAAACATTTAAATCAATATGATACACGCTGTGATACAAAAAACCACATGCTATAAACAATTCAATTATTAGAACCCTAATCAAGTATAATATATAACTTATATACTTTTAAATACATTTGACTATTAATATTACAAAGAGTACTTACACAGGTAAACATAATTTTTAGTAAAAATTTTAGTCAAATAAGAATAGTGCAATTTCATAAAATACTGTAACTTAAAGATACTAATCCTAAATTATATAAGGCGTCTGATGGGATTCATCGTAAAACTACTTGATTCAGGAAATTACTTTACCGCAGGTGAAGATGACATGGATACTACTCCTTCTAGAGAAGAAGCTGTAGCTAATGGGCAATTTACACACTATGAAGAAGCAAAAGAAACAGCAGAATACTGGTCTGGACAAATGGTACTAGGTGTAGATTACATCATTGAATCAGTCTAATGATCGTGGAGTAGTGATGAAAGACGAAGAATTAAGAAAACTTTATACAATTGAAGCATTTTTAAAACATGGTGATCTACCCAAAACTATGCGTGATGATTGGACACCTAGTTTTGGGATTGAACAAGGCAAATATGGTATTAAAGATGACGATAAAACTCATGCCTATATCAGCCTAAACGGTAGGCTGAAAAAGACAAAATGCGACTTTATTCAAAATAAGGCTTTAGCTGAAAAGCTTCTAAAACATGTAGAGGTAAAACTAAAAAAACTTTATCCAAGTATTACATTAAATATTAGAACGGTTGAATCTAGAGAGGCTTTGTTGCATAAACATTCAAAAGCTGAGTTCTCCCCAATCCA
>NZ_JAPEQW010000089.1:0-1793 GCF_026168575.1 Acinetobacter entericus | reverse complement strand
ATTGGGGAGAACTCAGCTTTTGAATGTTTATGCAACAAAGCCCATAATAACTATATTTTTGGAGTACGATTCAATGGGATTCAAACTCATACCAACCATAATTTCAGTATCACTTACCCTTATTATTTGGTTTCTCATTCCAATTCCGCAAGATGTTTCTGCAAATGCTTGGCTTCTATTTGCGATGTTTATTGGTGTTATTTCAGCCATTATTGGTAAAGCAATGCCTATTGGTGCAATTTCGATTATCGCGATAGCACTGGTCGCGATTACCCGAGTAACAGCAGATAACCCTAGCGATGCCATCAAAGATGCTTTAAGTGGCTTTGCTAACCCTCTTATTTGGTTGATTGGTATATCCATCATGATTTCAAAAGGGTTACAAAAAACAGGGCTAGGTGCACGACTAGGTTATTACTTTATTGCAGTTTGGGGTAAAAGAACCATTGGTATTGGCTATAGCCTTGCATTATCTGAACTCATTCTTGCACCTGTTACCCCAAGTAATACAGCACGTGGAGGCGGAATTATTCACCCTATCGTGCGCTCGATTGCAACGAGTTTTGACTCAGATCCAGAAAAAGGCACTGAAGGTAAAATTGGTAAATATCTTGCTTTGGTCAATTACCATTCAAATCCTATTACTTCTGCCATGTTTATTACGGCTACTGCACCCAACCCTTTAGTCGTTGAACTCATTGCGAAAGCGACCAATAGTCAAATCCATTTGAGTTGGACCACATGGGCATTAGCAATGGTTTTACCAGGTGTTGTTGCATTAGCATTTATGCCGATTGCGCTTTACTTTATGTACCCACCTGAAATTAAAAAAACACCAAATGCTGCACAATTTGCCAAAGACCGTTTACAAGAAATGGGTCCCATTACCTTACATGAAATGATTATGTTGGCTGTATTTGGAATTTTATTATTACTCTGGGCAGGTATTCCTGCCATGTTGTTGGGTGATATGTGGACTTTAGACCCAACTACAACCGCGTTTATTGGTTTATCACTCCTTCTGCTTACAGGAGTTTTAACTTGGGATGATGTCTTAACTCAAAAGAGTGCATGGGATACAGTAACTTGGTTTGCTGCATTGGTCATGATGGCGACCTTTTTAAATAAGCTCGGCTTAATCGCTTGGTTTTCTGGTGTTTTACAAACTAGCATTGGACAGCTTGGCTTAACGTGGGTTCCTGCTTCCATGCTTTTACTATTTGCTTATATGTACGCTCACTATATTTTTGCCAGTACTACTGCACATATTACCGCTATGTTTTCAGCATTCTACATTGCAGGTATCGCACTAGGTGCTCCTCCAATGTTCTTTGCACTGATTATGGCAGCAGCATCAAGCATTATGATGACGCTGACTCATTATGCGACAGGTACATCCCCTATTATTTATGGTTCAGGTTATACAACGCTTGGTGAATGGTGGAAAGCTGGTTTTGCTATGAGCATTATCAATATAGCTATTTTTATTGTATTGGGCGGACTTTGGTGGAAGATGCTGGGCTATTGGTAATTTAATATCTATAACAAAATTAAAATTTTATAAGTATAGTTATATCTATACAACCTGCCCCCTGAATAAGGGGGCTTTTTAATATCTGTCCATTACAGAAACTTCGTTATAATTTTACTCACTGAATAAAAATATATTTGATTAATTAGACTCGATGTCATAGACCCAATTATGCGCTTGCTTATCTGTTGTTGTTTCACAGACATAGTAGTCATGAGGCACTGTTGCAAATAGGCTGACATGATAAGCTAAATATCTTATT
>NZ_JAPEQW010000088.1:0-1847 GCF_026168575.1 Acinetobacter entericus | reverse complement strand
TGGAAAGGAATATGACACAACAAACGTCTGCAGGCTTAAGATTTAGACAAGCACTGGAAGTGGAAAAACCATTACAAATTATCGGCACAGTCAACGCTTATGCAGCCATGATGGCCAAACAGGTCGGCTACAAGGCGATTTATGTTTCGGGCGCCGGTGTCGCGAACTATTCTTATGGCTTGCCTGACCTTGGCATGACCAGTTTGGACAATGTTCTTGAAGATGTCCGCCGCATTACCGAACGCGTAGACACGCCGCTTTTAGTTGACATTGATACAGGCTGGGGCGGCGCATTCAATATCGCGCGCAGCGTCAAGCAAATGATTGCTGCAGGCGCAGCGGCAGTGCACATCGAAGATCAAGTGGCGCAGAAACGCTGCGGCCACCGCCCCAACAAAGAAATCGTCACGCAGCAGGAAATGGTCGACCGCATTAAAGCCGCGGTAGATGCGAAAACTGATTCAAACTTTGTGGTGATGGCGCGTACCGATGCGCTGCAAAAAGAAGGCTTGCAGGCGGTGATTGACCGCGCCTGCGCCTGCGTAGAAGCCGGCGCCGATGCCATTTTTGCTGAAGCCATGACCGATATCACTATGTACAAAACCGTCTGCGATGCGGTAGGCGTGCCTGTATTAGCCAACATCACAGAGTTTGGCGACACGCCTTATTATACAGTGGATGAACTGGGCGAGCAGGGTATTTCAATGGTGCTGTATCCGCTCTCTGCGACACGCGCCATGCAGAAAGCTGCGCTGGAAGTGATGCAGTCGATCCGCAAAGACGGCACGCAAGTGAATGTGCTGGACAAAATGCAGCCGCGCAAAGAACTGTATGAATTCCTCGATTACCACACCTTTGAAAATACGCTGGATAAACTGTTTAAATAAATCATTCAAAAAGGAAAATTGAAAAATGGCTGAAGGAAAAGTACTCACAGGCGCTGGCCTGCGCGGACAAGTGGCAGGAAAAACTGCACTTTCAACTGTAGGCAAAAGCGGTGCAGGCCTCACTTACCGCGGCTACGACGTGCAGGATTTGGCGGAAAACTGCCAGTTTGAAGAAGTGGCCTACCTGATCTTCTTTGGTGAATTGCCAACCGCAGAACAGCTGGCCGCATACAAAGCAAAACTCAAATCACTGCGCCAGCTGCCGCAGGCACTCAAAGAAGTTTTAGAGCGCATTCCTGCGGACTCGCATCCAATGGATGTGATGCGCACAGGCGTATCCATGCTTGGCAACCTAGAAACGGAACAATCCTTTGCCGAACAGCAGGATGCAGCAGACCGCATTTTGGCAACACTGCCTGCAATTATTTGCTACTGGTACCGTTTCAGCCATGACGGCGTGCGCATTGAAGAAAACACCGATGATGACTCTATCGGCGCGCAATTCCTGCATTTGCTGCGCGGTGAAAAACCGAATGAACTGCATGAGCAGGTGATGAATGTGTCACTGATTCTGTATGCAGAGCATGAGTTCAACGCATCGACCTTCACAGCACGCGTCTGCGCATCAACCTTGTCCGATATGCATTCATGCATCACTGGCGCAATTGGTTCACTGCGCGGCCCATTGCATGGCGGCGCGAATGAAGCGGCGATGGAAATGATCGAAAACTGGACGTCTCCAGAAGAAGCAGAACGTGAAATGCTGGGCAAGCTGGAACGTAAAGAAAAGATCATGGGCTTTGGCCATGCGATCTACAAAGACAATGATCCGCGCAACGGCATCATCAAAATCTGGTCAGAGCGCTTAGCCAAAGATGTCGGCGATACGGTACTGTATCCAGTATCTGTGCGCTGTGAAGAAGTGATGTGGCGCGAGAAGAAATTATTCTGCAATGCAGA
>NZ_JAPEQW010000087.1:0-2080 GCF_026168575.1 Acinetobacter entericus | reverse complement strand
TATACATTATACGAAATGGTATAATTAAGCCTTTAATTTATATATGTTTAATTCTGAATAACAAACTCTCCATCTTCTGCAAGCGCAAAACCTGCAAACGTCTGAACTGTCTCACCACCAATTTTTTTATTAAAAGTACGTTCATTCACATTGAATGAAATGGTTTTACCAACGACTTTTTTAAACTCTGGAACTGTCCAAATCAGCTTTTGAGGAATTGATACAGAAACGACTTCTTCTATGTCGCGGTTCAATTTGTTTGACCAAATGTTTTTTGTAAAAACAAGACTGTGATAATTAACGTTTTTCTCTTTATCTTCATAAACAGATACGTTTTCTAATTTTCCAGTGATTGAAAGTTGCATGATTAACCTACCTTAGCAAAGCGTGATTGTGGTTCCTGATACCAGTCTGGTACCTGATTTTGGAAGTCGATTTTTACAAGTTGAACAAACGGAATGACGTTATTTTTTGATTCAGAATCAAGGTTTTGAAGATATGCTTTTGAAAAGCCACAATCAGTCAATTGAGACATATAGTTGTAATATTGTGACTTGCCATATTTCTTTTTAAGTGTTTCAGCACCGTGCAACTCAAGCGCACAGAAAAAATTAAAAATGTTGCGGGACTTGGTTTGTGATAAACGTCCCGACTTTGTATAGGTATCAAATACGGTACAGATCTTTGTAAAAACAGTGTCATGATCAAGGGCTTTCATCGTGTGACCCTCCAATGCTTCAAATAAAGGTTTATTGGCCAATTGCCAGAGTTCAGTTAAAAAATTCGGATTTGCATGTTGATGTTTAATCAATTCAAAGACATTCAAAGGAATGCCATGTTCAGTAAGCCACAAAGGTTTAAAGCGAGTTTCTAAACGAAGTAAGCCCTGCATAAATGCAATAACGCGCGGATCTTCCATTGCTTTAATCACACGAATTGCAAAAACCTCACCTTTAGCAGCAAGACGTTTTAATTTTTTTAGCTGAAGCTGAAATTCAATAGACTTGCAATAAGCTTTACGAGCCAAACGCTTAGAATTAGGTGATCCCCAGTAGACTGTGGAGCCGTAAACTAATTTAGATTTACGAAGTGAACCACTGGAGACCTTGCGCAGAAAATCAAGAACACTTAGAACTTGGTCATCATTTTTTAGACGAGCTGAATAAGTCACGTCAAGATTTACAATTTGTGCATTCTGTACGTCAAGAATTTCATACAGCTTAGGATTTGATTCAGCCAAATAGCCAAGCATTTCAAAAATACCAAGCTCTAAATTATCTGAACCGAAAATATTATGACCTTGCATGATCTTTGCTGGTGAGCACTTAATCATGACATGCGGTTTAATTTTGCCTTCGTGTACAAGCTTAAAAGCAACATTTGTAAATGAAGTCGGAAGATCATCATAAGGATGATATAAGGCCCCTACTTGCATCTTGCCATGTTCATCAAGATAAACATCACGGGAACCAACAGTAACGCCAAGTTCCAACAAATTTAAAGACAAAAGAAATTGCTCGCCACTTCTATCTGAAATGACAAATTCGTCTTTTACGAATAAGCGTATTTCTGCAAAATCGATCATTGAAATGTAATTTCTATAGATTTCTATGGGATTATAGATATATAGCAAACTAAGAATCAATAGATTTCTATAGAATTCTATAGAAATTTATTTAAGGGCAATCAAAATGGCTCAAAGCGTATATTTGAATGAATGGGAGCAAAAAAAGCTCTATAAAAAAATGATTGAATTAAACAACAAGCTAGCTGATAAAGGCATGCGAGGCATATCTAAAGAAAGTCAATTAGTACATAAAATAATCGAATTAAGTATTGAAAAATTGGAAGTTTCAGAAAGTGGAAGTATTATTTTAAAGTGAAAAGTCCGAAATATCGGAGTTAAGTACGACATTAGAAACGTCGTACTTCCCTGCCCGACAAATTTCGTATAATGCAGATTGATGTTAAATGCATTCTACAAAGCAAAAAAAAGCTATGTTGCGTATAACATAGCTTTTTGTTTTCTTCACTGGAGCGTTAATGCAAGTAACATAATCACGGCTACATTATACGAAAT
>NZ_JAPEQW010000086.1:0-2094 GCF_026168575.1 Acinetobacter entericus | reverse complement strand
CTGGTGTGTGAAACAGGTGAATCATATTTAAACCGCAATATTCTGACTCGAAAATTTCAGTCGTCATGCCCGAACTCAATTTATGACCGTTGGTGCGGGCTTAAATTTGAAGACTGGGCGTTTGAAATCAAAGTGACTGCGATTGATGGCCTGAAAATCTCATTTGATGTGGTGCCAACACAAGTCAAAGATGCAGCCGGCAATCCAGTATTCGAGCAAATTCCAGTTCTGGATGAAGAAGGGAATCCGGTTTTAGATGGGCAGGGTAATCCGACTTTTGAAGATGGCGATCCCATTATGGAATCAAAAACATATCCAGACGGTGGGTTAAGTTTAGGCCTGCTTTTAAAAGACGGGGTGAACACGCTGGTCACATCCAGTTCAGCAAACAGTTTAAGTCTCTACCGCCAGCATGTCGGCCTAAAAGTGGGTGATATTGTGCGTGTGGCACCTGGCTGTGATCAATCATTGAAAACCTGTGCGGCTAAATTTGAAAACAATCTGCGTTTTGCAGGACACCCGTTCATTCCGAGCAGCAATCCAATTTACACACAGCTGATCAAATAAGGAGAGCGTCGTGGTTATTGCACCATGGGTGATATACGCAATGCTGGCGCTGATGGTGGCTACCGTAGCATACAGTTATTACAGCATTCGCAAATCTCAAAAAAAGAATAGTGCCTCTGCAAATCAGCTTGATGGAACGATAGCAGATGAGGGTACTTCATTCTCAGACATTGCAGGCAGTCCCCACATGTATGGAAATATCACGCATATGTGGGGCCAGCGTACTGAAGCAATCAAAAGTAAAGGCGGCAAATGAGAATTTATATTTCAGACTTAAGAAAAACTGGCATGTGTGCTCGCGGATCGCGGGCATTTTTTTTGTCTCAAGGTTTGGATTGGCAAGACTTTATTAAAAACGGCATTGAGCTGGAAACTGTAGAAAAAATGAATGATGCAATGGCGCAGCAGGTTGTGGAGTATGTAAAAAATGGGCAGCAGCAGTAAGCAAACAACGGGCTACAAGTATTTTTCAAATTTTCTTTTATTCATCGGCAACCCAATCGAAAAACTTCTTGGCATCAACTTCGATAAGCGCGGCTGGCTTCATCCATTTGTTGATGAAAATGGAAATGCATTGTCTGAAGGCATCGTTAATTCACCTAATTTGTATGGAGAAAATGAAGGTGGTGTTGTGGGCAAAGTACATGCGAAATACGGGGCCGCAAATCCTACTGCACTACAATTTTATTCTGACTACTTGGCTGTAAATGATCTGCCGCCGCTGGCATATCCATTTCAGTCTTATTTGGCATTTGAAGATTTTTATCTGGGCAACTCAGGCTACATGAAAGAAATGCTGCTCTGGCCGCAGCGTATTCATGTGCGTAATGATGACCGTGAACAGTGGTATGACGATAGAGCTGAAATCCCTGACCAAAATGGCGAAGAGATAGAGCAAATAGAAGCGAGATATTCTGATCTATATAATTTTTCTACTGAAATTAATGGTACTGAGCTTCAGGAAATTGATAGATATGCAGTTCGGCGTTTTAGTTTTGATCGAAATAGCGGATCAATCAAGCTAGGTATTGGTTTTATTTATGATTCAATTGAAGATCAAGTATTTTCAGTTTTAATTCAAAGCACATCTGGCCCAGGAACGTATCTTGAATCTGATGGTTTCAAGCTCATTAGAACTGAAATTTTGAGCGATGATGATTACTGGTCAAGTAGAAAAATTTATCATTTTAGAATTCCAAAGGGTGCGCCTGGTATGCGCAGTGCTTTATTCAGTGTTAGTTTTTCAGGTAATTATACTGATCCGATGAAGCTGTCTGAAGCATATGTTGAAATCAATCAACCGCAACTGCCAGTTGGTGGCATGCTCATTTCTTCAATCAGTTCATTAGATATAAACCCAGTTCATAAAATCCGTGAAATTCTCACTGATGATACAGCGATGAACAAGCCAGAATCTGATGTAAATGACCTAAATTTCATGAAAGCTGCAGATCGAATTTATGACGAGTGCTTGGGTATTTCGTGGGCAATAACTGAAAAATCTTGCTTGGATGCGATCAATGAATT
>NZ_JAPEQW010000085.1:0-2186 GCF_026168575.1 Acinetobacter entericus | reverse complement strand
TTAAAGGGAACATCATCGACTCAAATCTCTATTTGCAACAGTGCCTTTTTAAGATTATAGTAGTACCATGTATAGGCTAGAAATGAGGTATGTTGAAATTACAAAAGATCTTCAAGTTGGGAGATGATCTGCAGCCAACTTGGGCTACGACTACTTTACTAGATAAATTTTATCTATTCTTTTTTCATCGGTTCAGTTTTATATAAATATTTAAAATTCAGGAAAAAAATATGAACAATAATTATCCTAAACCTATGATAATAATGCACTGGATTACCTTTGTTTTAGTTGTAATTGTATATTTGACGAGTGGAGATCCAACAAGAACAGGTTTGCAGGGCCAGATTCATGTTATAGGTGGAATTTCAATATTTATTCTATTTTTCGTGCGGTTGAGTGTTGTTTTTCTCTATAAAAGAAGTATTCCTCAAAATGAGATCATTAATCCGTATCAAATAAAATTATTTAAAATTGTCAGATTTACGCTTTACGTAAGTTTATGTGTCGTTCCAATAGCGGGCTGGCTTGCATTATCGAGTTTCACTGATAACTTCCAAGTATTCTCTTTAAATTTGCCACTTTTGAGCAGTGTTAGAGAGGTTAAATATATTGGTCAGATGCATCAATTTTTAGGTAACTTCTTTATTACAGTCGTAGGTTTACATGCTTGTGCTGCATTAATCCACCATTTTATTTTCAAAGATAATGTATTAAAAAGTATGCTTTTTAAAAAAATGAAATGATTTAGATCTATAACTATAGAAAATAGGCATATTGTTCACCTAGAACAACATGCTTTATTGATATAAAGCATGTCAGATAGGTCAGGTATTTCTATAGACTTATTATCTATACTCCTCATGGAGTGGGAATATTTGGATTATACAAAAAAGGATCTTATGCCACCGCAACATTAAATAATGATCCAATCCAAGCACTGAATAACATGGCAATAATACCCCAAATCATTACCCGAATCGAACCTCTCCAAATACTGGCGCCGCCCGCATAACTGGCCAAGGCACCCATAATTCCGAGACTTAATACCCCAATCAGCATGACGCCTTTCTCTAAGTATCGCTCAGGCAGAAGCATAATTGAAATTAAAGGAAATAATGAGCCTACAGTAAATGCAATGGCTGAAGAGAAGGCAGCACGAAACGGCTGGGCAGAAGTATGATCTGAAATACCAATTTCATCACGCGCATGTGCATCTAAAGCATTGTGTGCAGTCAGTTGTTGCGCGACTTCTTGCGCTAAAGCGGGTTGTAATCCACGCTGTATGTAAATATTTTTTAGCTCATTTAATTCATGTTCAGGATGGCGTTGCAGTTCACGTTCTTCCATCTGCAGATCATTCTTTTCAATGTCTTGTTGCGATTTAACGGAGATGTATTCACCTGCAGCCATCGATGCAGCTCCAGATATTAATCCGGCGATACAGGTCACCAGTACAGTATGGGTAGATGCTCCACTGGCTGCGATTCCCACCACGAGACTTGTGACTGAAATAATCCCGTCATTTGCCCCCAGCACAGCTGCACGCAACCATCCCGCACGTTCGATGTAATGTTTTTCAATATGATAAGAATGGCGCACAAGGTATATCCTTTTTGTTATCAGGATGATTATAATAAATTTATTTCATCTGTAGAGATTATTATTGGCTAATTTCAAAAACCGTGATTAAAAGGCAAAAAAATTTTAAAACGGATTCTAGTAGCCACTGGCTATTCATTTTTAGGATCTAAAACAGCGTCTAAAAATAGGCAGCTTTTCGTCAAATCGTATTAATTGATCTTATTCTAATTCCTATGAGCTTTTTTATTGCTGTTTCTTCTATAGAACGGGCACTGATGGTGGCTGTCTGTTTACTGGCTGTAATTGTGGAATTATTCAATTCTGCGATTGAAGCTGTTTTAGATCGTATTTCGCTTGAAAAACATGCATTCCAAAAAGGCAAAAGATATGAGAAGTGCGGCACAATTTTCAGCACTTCTCATTATTTTTATTATTTGGTCAATTATTTTACTTGTCCACTAAAAGATCTTAAAAGTTGATTTTACTTAAGCCAACAATGGAAATTGATAGACTTCTGCATAGATTAGCGCAGCAAGCAGAACCAAAATAATGCTTAGGCTGGCACTGTTGCAAATAGGCTGACATGATAAGCTAAATATCTTATT
>NZ_JAPEQW010000084.1:0-2271 GCF_026168575.1 Acinetobacter entericus | reverse complement strand
TGACTGGATTCGTCATGTGGATACAACCTATTACCTGTTGGGTACTGGCGCAGGCCCTCACCCATATCCGACGATGGTCAGAGAATTTCAGAAAATTATTGGTCTAGAAGCCAGAAACCAAATACTCCTGAAAGAAAATAGGCTGCCTGATGCTCTAGTTGCTTGCGTGGGTGGGGGATCAAATGCACTAGGGTTGATGCATCCTNAATTTCAGAAAATTATTGGTCTAGAAGCCAGAAACCAAATACTCCTGAAAGAAAATAGGCTGCCTGATGCTCTAGTTGCTTGCGTGGGTGGGGGATCAAATGCACTAGGGTTGATGCATCCTTTTCTAGAAGACCTGAATGTCAAAATGTTTGGCGTTGAGGCAGGTGGAAAAGGAATAAATAGCGATGAACATGCCGCCTCTATTTGCAAGGGTCAAGTCGGTGTGCTGCATGGCAATTTAACTTATTTATTACAAGATTCAGATGGGCAGATTTTAGAGGGGCACTCTATATCAGCTGGCTTAGATTATCCTGGTGTTGGTCCTGAGCATGGTCTTCTGTTTGAAACAGGACGTGTGATATATACGGCGATCACCGATCAAGAAGCGGTAAATGCATTTCAGCTTTTAAGCCAACAGGAGGGCATTATTCCTGCGCTTGAGAGTTCTCATGCGATTGCATATGCGATTCAACTTGCTCAAGAAATGCAGCCAGAACAGATCAATATTGTCAATTTAATTGGTAGAGGAGACAAAGACTAAAACACGGTCAAAAAATATCTTGCAGGAGCTACAGCATGAACCGTCTAGATCAAAAATTAGAGCAATTGAAACTGGAATATCGAAGCGGTCTGGTCTGTTATTTTACTGCTGGAGATCCTAATTTTACAGAAAGTTGTCGTCTGTTAAGCCAATTGGGTCAAGCAGGGGCTGACATTATTGAAGTGGGTATTCCATTTTCTGATCCAGTGGCAGATGGAGAGATCATTCAGGCAGCGCATCTTCGGGCTTTAGATGCAGGTCAAACGGTAAAACAGACCATTGAGTTGGTAAAAGTAATCAGGCTGCATGATGACCAGACACCAATAATTTTCATGACTTATTTAAATCCGATTATGCAATATGGTTTTGAGACACTTATCGCTGAAACAGAAAATCTTATAGATGGAATATTGATTTTAGATGCTCCATATGGATATCGAGAAAAATTTGAGGTGCAATTAAATGAAAAAAATATGCATTTAATTGCAATGACCGCGCCGACGACCCCAGTTGAAAGGTTAGAGCAAATTTCAGCGCGCGCGACAGGTTTTTTATATCATGTTGCAGAAAATGGCTTAACAGGAGGAGACTTCAATATATCTAATCTTGAGAAAAAGATAACTGAAATTAAGCCAATTTTTAATATTCCAGTTGCAATTGGCTTTGGGATCAAAAATGAAAGCCATGTTAAAGCACTAGCCAATAAAGTAGATCTTATTATCATTGGCTCAGCGCTTGTCGATACTTTTTTTAATAAGGGAATGAATGCTACTTTAGAAAAAGTGACGGTTTTTGCACAGATACTGAGACAAAATAAAGAATAGTCAGGCAGCTTTCATAAATCTTCTTTAAAACCATAATTGAATATAAAACAATATTTTATCTTGTCCTTCTCCCGAAAGGGAGATGGAACTTTATACGTGGATATTTTTCTAAAAGTGATCGCTTTTTAAAAATCACTATTATCATATATATGTGACATGCGTTTTTGCTTTGTTTCAAGATAAGCTTTGTTAAAGATATTTAAACCAACTTTTAAAGGAATACGTTCAACAACATTAATTCCTAAATCAGTTAAAGATTTAATTTTAAGGGGATTATTTGTAATGAGTTTTACATTCTTTATTTTTAAATAATCTAACATAATGGTACACATATCATATTTACGAGCATCTGCTGGTAAATTTAATAATAAATTGGCGTCAAGAGTATCATGTCCTTGGTCTTGAAGGGCGTAAGCTCGAATTTTATTGGTTAGTCCTATGCCGCGACCTTCTTGGCGCAAGTATAAGATCACACCTTGACCTGCATCATGAATCATTTTCATGGTTGAATGTAATTGGGGGCCACAATCACATTTGAGTGATCCAAAAGCGTCACCTGTTAAGCACTCTGAATGAATTCTAACGAGTACAGGTTGATTAGAAATAGTACCCATGCCTTTGGCAAGAGCAATATGTTCTTCACCAGTACTTTGGTCTTGAAATGCTATAATTTCAAAATCGCCAAATGCAGTAGGTAAC
>NZ_JAPEQW010000083.1:0-2306 GCF_026168575.1 Acinetobacter entericus | reverse complement strand
CATTTTTACTTTGGAGAAACCGGACATTTCTACTTTGGGCTTACAAACGCATTTCGTATAAGGTGTATTATGTTAATTTTAGATTTTTTAAAAAATTAGGGCATCCATGAATCCTTTAGAATTCTACTGTTTAATATTGAAAAATATGGATAAAAACCTGGCTAAGAAACTAGGTAAAATTGAGAAAAAATATACTAATGTTCCATTTAAAAATGATGAAATAGCTAAAGTTAAAATTAAATCCGAATTTGCTTCAGAAATGGGGTTTTTCGTACTTAATTCAGCAACTTCTTTAGCTGTAGATGAAGAAAACTATAATTTTGCATACTGCTTAAAAATCTTAGAACTATATCCAATTAAGAATAACGATTTTTTTTATTGGAATGAGCATATAAAGCTATTTTCAGAATTAGAAAAAAATAATTTTTTATATGAAGATGTCTGCAAACTACATGATTTTCTGGTAAATAACTTTAGCTTTAACGGTGATTTAAAGAATATTATTAGTCATGAGATGCTTAGAAATTCTGGCGTCAATATACTGCTAATTTTAATTCACTTAGATCATTTAATTTCTAAGAAGTGGGGATTCCAATCAATCTCACTAAACCAAGCATTAAAGTTTAAGTTTAAAAATAAACGACCATACTTCCCATCAAAAACTTTTACAGATTTTCTTTTATTTATCTTAAAGATAAATGCAAAGTTTGAAGCAACAAAAGGACATAAAGTCGAGATTCTGAAGACTATTCCTCCAACTAATGGTTTTGAGCAATGGTTAGATCCTTCTCTCGAAGATGAACAAATTAAAGAATTTATACAACTAATTAAAAAAGTTAGAGAAAACAGAAGACTATGCTACTTGAATGAAGTCTATGAGTTCCTAGGTCTGCCTTATGGTGAGTTTAAAAATGATGAAATTTATGAACAAGTCTCAGAAGAGAATTATTTATTCCTGAAAAATGAACTTCCAGAAGATAAGTGGTTTGAAAGTATTAATGCCATAGCTGGCCTATGGTTAATATATTTTTGGCAAGACTTTTATTATAAACATTTTCAAAAAACAGCCAGCGTTTCTACGTTAGCTACATCAGAAGATTTTATCGTGATATGGGAAGCCTTCCTGAAGAAATATCCTTCAGAAGGCCAATATCTTTGGCCTTCTGAATTGATATTACAAGATAAATAAATTTTTATTTACGAGGTGGATTATTGTCTCGGCCACCACCTGATGGATTTCCAGTAGTACTAGGCCAACCTGCTGTGCTCATAGTTTTCATCCTTATTTAGATTTCGTAGGTTTATGATTAGGATTCAATTGTCGGCTACGGTTGTCCTGATTCTGCGCATGTTGAATATTATTAGGATTTTTTACTGTAGCACGTTGATCATTCGCTGTTTGTGTCATTGCTTTCTCCTTAAAATGTTTGAACATCTGACAAGGAAAGTATGGCTTCAAAAAAATATGCATCTTGCCTGAAAAACAGTAAAAAAGTTTAAATTTTAACCAAAAAAATTATGTATTTAACATAATGGTGTTATACGAAATTAATGGATGTTCGTATAAATTACTTGCATATTGTATTCGATCGAATACAATATAGTGAGAAGATAAGGAATCCTCATGATTGAAATTAAACGTCTTCCAGAATTTGATGAATGGTTGGATGGCATTAAAGACAATATGACCCGTATCCGCCTGAATCGTCGATTAGATAAGGTTCAACGTGGAAACTGGGGAGACATTAAACCTCTCCAAGATGGCGTTTGGGAAATGAGAGAATTCTTCGGTTCTGGATGGAGGATGTATTACATCCAACATGGTGACGTTGTGATTGTAATGCTTGGTGGTGGAGATAAATCAACTCAACAACAAGACATCGATCGGGCAGTCAAACTATCGAAAACATTGGAGGATTAAAATGGTTAAAGTCGCTGATTTACCAAGTTTTGATATGGCTGAGTCGCTCAAAACTGAAGAAGACATTGTGATGTATCTCAATATGGTTCTTGAAGAAAATGATCCAGCTGAATTAGCCCATGCACTTGGTGTTATTGCTAAAGCTCGTGGCATGACTCAAATCGCTAAAGAAGCAGGGATTGGGCGTGAAGCACTCTACAAAGCCCTACGTCAGGATTCAGCACCACGTTTTGATACGATTAATCGTGTAGTAAATGCTTTAGGCTTAAAACTCACAGTACAACACGCTTAAAACTTTAAAAATATAGTAAAAATGGGAGCTAAAGGCTCCCATTTTTTTTTTTATGTTATTCACCAATTAAAATGTCTATGCGATAAACCATTT
>NZ_JAPEQW010000082.1:0-2388 GCF_026168575.1 Acinetobacter entericus | reverse complement strand
CATTGGGGCACGATGACAATTTTAGACTTGAGTAAGATTTGAGGGCAGGGTATGAATGCAGCGGCAGAAAAATTTGAACCGTTTGAGTGGTTGACCAAAGGTATTACAGCTAAGTCACCAAACTTTGAACCACAAGCGCATGGCACTGGGGAAAAGCCTTTGAATTATGAAGATCGTTTGGGTGCGATTGCGAGTATGGAGACGCAATTAGAAAAATCTGTAACGTCAGTAATTATTTTTGGGCTAAAGTCAGAAATTGATTATCGGTGTGTTCAATCTCATCTTGCTGCAATTATGCAAAGCAATGCGCTTACTGATGGGCGTAGAGAACCAGAGAAAATCAAAATTTCCGAATTGGCGGATTTGATGGCGCGTATGGTAATTGATTTTTCATTAAACCCAGAATTGGAAGCGAATTTCACAAAGCAAGGTCGATTGTATTATGCGGGTATACGCTCATGGCAGATGACATTGAAAGCGTATGATTGCACTTGGAAGCAATACGAAAACTTGATGGTAATAGCGCTTGAGTCAGCTATTGATAGTGCCGCAAAAGCAATCGAAGCATATCGTAAAAAAACTTACAAAGAGTCGAAAAATTAATGCTAGGAAAATTTTACTGACTAAGGTATAGTTTTACTATACTGGTCGTATTACGGTTTATCCGAGACCAAGTGTAAAATTGCACAGGATGTGCATTAATCTTAAATACCATTTAAAAAGGAATTTTGATGGAACGTTTTATTGAAAGTATCCTCAAATACAGTCTCAACCTCGGGGTTGATAGTGTTTATGAGGCTATCCAAACCGAATTAAATCAAGAGAAAAATATAGGCTCTGAAATAGCTAATATTTTTGTAGAAAAGGGATATAGGTTTTTAAAAACTGAAATTCAACATCTTTGATTTAATTTGAGATAAGGAGCTCGCCAAATGGTGGGCTTTTTTTAATGCCGACTGTTTAATCCTAATTGGTTTAAAAATGAATCCAGCCGGCACCCAAAAAATTCAGGAGATTCACATGCTCCAATTTATAAAATGTCTTTTCGGCTTTCATGGTGCTATAGAAATCGATTACACGATTGATGGTGAAGAAATCAAGGTGTGCCGGGATTGTTTGAAAGAAGTTAAATAGTTTGCCGAACGTATTACGGCATATAAAACCCCGCTCAATTCTAGATATTGGCGGGGTTTTTCTTTTCTTATTTGGTGAACATATGACAGACAAAGTGCAAGCGAAACAGGACTTAGAATTTTGCAGTGCTGAGCTGTCAAAGTATCAGAATTTAAGTCGGGCCGGGTTGACTCGAAATGAGATGCTGGCGATTGACGGCATCATGATTAAGTTGAAAGAGCGCATTAAGAATTTGCGTGAAGCTTTGTATGCGTAGCCCGAAGCGGTTAGCTGCGGTTCGATTATTACCATGTATTCGATGCGGCAATCCAGATTCACAGGCAGCTCATTCAAATAGCGCGAAGCATGGTAAAGGCCGAGGCATTAAAGCTGATGACGCTTATACGGTTCCATTATGCCATTCCTGTCACAGTCAGTTTGATCAGTACAAATTGGGTAGCCGGGCAGAAAGTGAAAAGCTGTTTGAAAGCTGGTTGGTTAAGACTGAGTTGATGTTGAGTAAAAGTGATGAAGAGTGTTTCTAAAATCGAACCTGCTGCATTCACCATTGATTCACATCTCAATATCACCAAGACACTGGGCTTTCTAAACACATGGCACCAAAAGGCCATTGATGAGGGTCGGCCGCTGGTCGTTCATATTGATCAGAAGTTGGAAGACCGTAGCAAGGCGCAAAACCGTTTGTATTGGAAATGGTTAACACAGTGGGCCAAGCGGCAGGGAACCGATAAAGACTCAGAGCATCTATTTTTCAAAAAGCAGTTTTTAGCGCGGATTTATGACCGAGATGATGTTGGACAGTACCGTAATACATTTGCTGCAGTANGGGAACCGATAAAGACTCAGAGCATCTATTTTTCAAAAAGCAGTTTTTAGCGCGGATTTATGACCGAGATGATGTTGGACAGTACCGTAATACATTTGCTGCAGTAAAAGTGTTGAAGGATCAAAAGCATCCGATGTATCAGCAAGTGGCGGATGGGCTGAATGTGTTGATCAGCACAACGGATGCAACGGTTGAGCAGTTTACTGAATATTTGAATGACATTCATGCGTTTTGTAATAAGCAGGGTTGTTGGTTGGTGACGCCTGATGATTTGATGTTTGCTTGGGAATCTAATATTTAGGTGTGTTATGGATGCTGACAGCTATTTCTGGAAAACCAAGAAACGTCCACCTAAAACGAAACCACGTTCTAAACCTCTACCAAAGGCAAAAGAAAAATATCTAGAGGCTGAGGAAGATTTCGAACAA
>NZ_JAPEQW010000081.1:0-2505 GCF_026168575.1 Acinetobacter entericus | reverse complement strand
GACTTGAGTAAGATTTGAGGGACTGGGTATGAATGCAGCGGCAGAGAAATTTGAACACTTTGAATGGTTGACTAAGGGGATTACTGCCAAGTCGCCGCAATTCGGTGATGAGGGCCATAGCACTGGGGAAAAGCCGATTGATTATCAAGATCGGCTGGGGGCGATTGCTGCCATGAATAGCCAGCTGGCGAAGTCAATTACATCTGTGATCATTTACGGTGAGTCGTCAAAAGGGGATTATGAATTTGTGCGCAATCATTTAGCTAAAATCATGATGAATTCAGCACATCAAGACAAGAAGCGCGAACCTGAGCAAATTGCGATTTACCACTTGTCATGGCTGGTGGCACGCATGGTTATGGATTTTGCGGTAAATCCTGAGCTTGAAGGCTTCTATACTGCAGCGGGCCGGCTGCATTATGCGGGAATTAAATCGCACCAAATGACATTGAATGCGTACCGTTTTACATGGAAGCCTTATGAAAACCTAATGGTGATTGCTTTGGAGATGGCAATTAAAGAGGCATCAGAGGCTATTGAAAAATATCGGAAAAATACTTTCAAGGAATTAATGGCTTAGGGGCTATCATTATTCTGATAACTAAGATATAGTTTCACTATACTGGTCGTATTACGGTTTATCCGAGACCAAGACTTAAAAAGCTCGCCAAACGGTGGGCTTTATTATTAGTGGCTTATTGAGCAAATGGGTGACATACTAAGCCTATGTTTAAATCAAGATGAATTCTCGTGAGAATGAAAAGGGTTGTGATTTTAGGTGGAGTGTTATTAGCACTTATATTCTTTTTATGTTTTCACGTGCATAACCTTTCTGAAAAAGACAGGTTGGAAGGTTTAGAAAAACTATCTGATGAGGTTAAATCCTCCAAGTAAGTTTTTAGAAAAGATTGAATGTAAGCTCATCTAAAGGTGGGCTTTTTTTATTCCTAAATAATTTGGAATAAAATGTGAATGAGATCTCAATATAAACAAAGTATATTAGTTGGTATTAAGTTCTCCATGATAGTTAATATCAGTTTATACCTGCACCTTCCCCAAGTTGCAGGTTTTTTTGCTTCATTTTTTGTGAGATTAATGATTTAATTATTTTGTTGTGAATAAAAACAACGACTCCTTGAATCAGCGCACATGACCAAGGGGAAAAGCCTTACAGTGATGTAGGGCTTTTTTTATGGCGGCTTAACTTTAATCGTAGTGGTTTAAATTTTAATGCCGCCACCTAGATTCTAAAGAGGGGTGAGTAGCGTAGCTCAGTTGGTTAGAGCGGCTTTCTAATACGAGATAGCAGTCGTATGTATGAGATCACGGTTAAGACACTCTTCGCGCGGGTTCAACTCCTGCCGTATTCACCCCATCTTTAAAATCAAAGGAGAATCAAATGCTCCAATTCTTAAAATGCTTATTTGGACTTCATGGCGCAATAGAAATCGATTACACGATTGATGATGAAGAAATCAAGGTGTATCGGGATTGTATGAAAGAAGTTAAGTAAATTAGATTCAAAAACATAAGCCTGATCATTAATTTGATCGGGCTTTTTTATTACCAAAATAAAGCAGGTGTGGAAAATGAATAAGTTTCAGAAAGGTAGTGCAGACAATATCTTGATTGGATTGATTGCAGTCTTCGTTATAGCAATCATACTGATCTTCTTATTTGCGTGGCCACAATACAAAGTTTGGCAGCAAGGTATGGCAGGACAGGCTCAATTATCAAAAGCACAGCAATCCAAACAAATTGCAATTGAGACAGCCAAGGCTGAGCTTGAGAGTGCGAAATTGCGTGCAGAAGCAATCAAGGTAATGGGTAAAGCAGCACAGGAGTTCCCTGAGTACAGGCAGCAAGAGTTTATTGGTGCATTTGGTGAAGCTTTACGCGAGGGCAATATTAGTCAAATTGTATATGTGCCAACTGAAGCCAATATTCCTGTCTTGGAAGCAGGCAAGCGACCATCTTCTAATTAATCTTTTCCACTTAGCCGAACGTATTACGGCACATAAGACCCCGCTGAGATAACAAACTTGGCGGGGTTTTTTTTCTTATTTGAACTATCCGGAAATACCGGAGGGTTGGGATTTATGGCAGACAAAGTACAAGCTAAAAAGGACTTAGAGTTTTGCAGTACTGAGCTGTCTAAGTATCAGAATCTTAGTCGGGCTNTTGAACTATCCGGAAATACCGGAGGGTTGGGATTTATGGCAGACAAAGTACAAGCTAAAAAGGACTTAGAGTTTTGCAGTACTGAGCTGTCTAAGTATCAGAATCTTAGTCGGGCTGGGTTGACTCGGGGTGAGATGCTGGCGATTGATGGCATCATGATTAAGTTGAAAGAGCGAATTAAGAATTTGCGTGAAGCTTTGTATGCGTAACCCAAAGCGATTAGCTGATATCAGAAAGTTGCCGTGTGTTCGTTGCGGTAATCCAGATTCACAGGCAGCTCATTCAAATAGCGCAAAGCACGGCAAGGGCCGAGGCATTAAAGCA
>NZ_JAPEQW010000080.1:0-2598 GCF_026168575.1 Acinetobacter entericus | reverse complement strand
AAAGCATGGGAACCGGCAGAAAACAAAATTGAACGGGCGCGCCGCATATGTGTACGAGCACAGATGGGCTTTGGATCTGCTGGAGCCACAAAGGGCATCACAGGGTTTCGAATCGATACAAAGCGCCAATATGGAACAGCACAAGCGCTATGGGCTACCTATCCTGAACATTTGCAGCTTATTGGCCAGCGCTTGAGTCGCGTGCTTATTGAGAATCGTCCAGCCATTCAAGTTTTAAAAGATCATGATGCTGAATCGACTTTGCACTATGTAGATCCGCCATATGTGATGGACACACGTTACGACGGTGCCAAGACGGGCCGAATTTACAGACATGAAATGAGTGATAAAGATCATCAAGATTTACTAAGAACATTACTCGAGCTGGAAGGCATGGTCATGCTTTCGGGTTATCCGAATGAAATGTATGACGACATGCTGGCTGGTTGGAAGCGTATTGAAACTAAAGCGCGTATTTCATCTGGCCGTGGCACAGATACAAGAATTGAATGCTTATGGATGAATCCTGCAGCGGCTCAACCTGATTTATTCGGTGGTGCCGCATGAACGAGCGCCAAGCCAATTACGCCAAAGCTGCAGTACTAAACCGTGGCATAGACACACTGCTGGCAATCAAGCATATGCCAGTGGCTACTACGACCGAGATCCAGCAGCAAGTCATGCCGGACTTATCCCGCCGCGCGGTGCAGCGGTATCTGAAAACGCTTGCTGATATTGGGCTGATTTACATCGTCGGCAGCGGGGATCGTGAATATCGGTATTACTTGAGCGGAAAAGCAAAACAGTTATTTGGGGTGAGCCAATGAACCTAACAATCGAACAAATGCGGGAAATTGTGGATGGGGCGCCATCAAATGCGGAGAGTTATGAGAATGGATACTACTTCCGTGAAACACCTGAATTTATGTTTCACAACGGAATTCATGAGCAGTGGAATATTACTGACAATGATGGCTTGTATTTTAGAACTAAAGGTTTTCATCCAGTTTTAATCTCTGACCTCCGCGCCACCATCGCAGACCATGACCGCACTGACTTTGTATCAGACATTCGGAATCATATTGCGCCGACTACGAGGGTGATTGAAGGATGAATAACAAAGACTTTTTAATCTGCCTATTACTAAGCGTTTTCGTATTTTTTGCAATCAAGTTTTTCTGGAAATGGGCAAGCGGTGGATTTAACAATGGTGCTGTTTGGGAATGGATGAACCGAGGTTTTAGTTTTGGACTAGGTTTTTTTGCTTCGCTAATCCTTGTCATTTTAATTTTCAAATTGGTTGTGGGTGGTTGAGCGTGGCTAATATCACAACCGAAATCACACATTTGACTATTGAAGACACAGGATATGGGCATAGCAGCGTTTCTGTTCAAGATGTGAAGAATGAGGATTTTCTCTTAGTAAAAATTGATGAGCTGGAAATCAAAATTGAATTAAGTATTGCTTTGGCTATATGCACTGAGTTGGCAGAGCAATTCAAGTTTGGCTTAGTAGATTTGGAACGAGGTGAGCATGAGTGAACACGAGCAATGGTTTAAAAGCCTAAATGCAAATGGGGAAACTCTTTATTTCCTTGGTAATGAACACAAGGTTTCCGAAATGGCATGGGATTTTCAGCAAGCCAAAATTGATGCACTTAAAATCCAGCTAAACAGCATGGAGCAGTGTTACATCCAAATGAAAAAAGAGCGGGATGAGTTGCAGGGGCGATTAGAGGCAGTCGATGCACTAAGTCGAATGAGAGCTGCTGTTATTGGCTCTTGGAAACGTGAAGAAATTAGCATCAAGGTTCGAAAAGCAATTTCCTGTTTGGCTGATAAAGAAAAAATCCTGCGAGGTGAGCATGAGTAAACGCAAATACTTAATTATTCATAAAGTTCGTCGAATTAATCGAGTTTGGTGTGTTGGTTATGACTGTGGTGGTTTCTGGCACTTACTGGAGCAAGTTAAAACAAGGTCAGAGGCGAATGAGCTGGCGGATCATTTTGATGATGCACTAAATGGATTGCTTGAATGACCAGCATCCCACTCGCTGAATATCACGCTCAATATGCGCCCAAGGCTAAAGCTAAATCAGGGCGCAGCAAATACAACGCACAGCGTATTGAAAAGGACGGAATGAAGTTTGATAGCGTCAAAGAATACAAGCGCTATATCGAGCTTACAGCGTTAATGCAGCGGGGAGAAATTTCAGAGCTTAAGTGTCAGTTCAAATTTGTCTTGGCACCCAAAGTGAAACTGGAGGGAGAGAAAAGGGCAAAACCTGAATTGAGGTATTTCGCAGATTTCACATACATCGAAAATGGGGCCTTTGTGGTTGAGGATGTGAAGTCGGCGATAACGCGGAAGTTGGCGAGTTATCGCAATAAGAAACACTTAATGAAAACAGTACACGACATCGATATTAAAGAAGTTTGAGGGCAGGGTATGGCATTAGTAGAAGTTTGGTATAAAGAAATTACAGGCAAGCTATATGCGGTTGGTGATATTCATGGTTGCTACAACTTGCTTATGAATCGCTTGAATGAAATCGGTTTTGATTTTGAAAATGACCTGCTTGTTGCGGTTGGTGATCTT
>NZ_JAPEQW010000008.1:0-161754 GCF_026168575.1 Acinetobacter entericus | reverse complement strand
CATTCTACAGTATTTCCTACCACACGCAACCCTATTTTTTAATTTGCTTGATTGAGTGCTTAAATTTCAAACCATAAAAACAATAAACTACTGATAATTATGTATAAATTAATTAAAATTAGTTTTCACCAATCGCTTTTGCATCTAAATAAGCCAAGATCATCATCGACAACTCCAACTTAAGCTGCTGTTCTGTAATAAGAAAGTTATTATTACTAACATAGCGCATCATGGTAAACAGGGTACTATTGATAATCACAAAAGAGCGGTTTTTCAAAGTTTCAAAGTCCCAATGCCGGTAATAGCGGTTAAATAAGTACATGCCAACTTCAAAAAAGTGCTTTTCTAAAACCTGAGATGCATCTGAATGACTATACACATGCCAATGTTTCAATATTTCAATTAAAAAGCCCTGATCTGCTTTGAGCATGTCAAAACCGAATTGAATGGTCAGTGGAATGATGTCATGAATTTCCTGATCACCCTGTTCAACCACCGCCTGCTTCAGCGCTATGCCCAGCTGTTCTGATTTGCGTAGCAGCAGCTCCTCAACAATCTGCTCTTTATTTTCAAAATATTGATAGATCGATCCCACACTCACCCCAGAGCGCTCTGCAATTTTGGGTGTTGTCAGATAAATCAGCCCCTCTTGCGCAATGCACTGCTGCGCTGCCTGCAAGACATGCTCCACAATTATTTTAGCTCTTTGCTGCTGCGGTTTTTTTCTCATCATTATGACCTGCGCCGCCTGAAATGGAATGCGAATTGAATGCGAATAAATATTCATATTACTGTTGGATTAAACAACAGCAATAAGGCTACCTGCAATGACCCTTCAAATACCTAAGCGCTTGGCTACATTTCAGCAAATGCAAAGGAGTGATGCGCTGACTCAGCTGCTGAACCATTTTACGGCAAAGCCTTTAGCCCCCTCTTATGCAGAATATCTGCGCCTGAATAAAGCCCTCAATTCCGGCGATGCCGCTATGGATGCTGTTGTGCACTGGGTAATGCAAAATCCGAAACACAACCGGCCATTGTTTGAGACCGCTTTGTTTCAAGGCCTTGCGCAGCTTCCAGAGTCCATTCCCGAACTGACCGATTTCTTCCAGCATATAGCGCACAAGCCCGATTGGCTGGATGAAGAAAAAATTGATCGCGCCCTTCAATTCACCCATCAGCTGGGAATCAACAATGGCTTTGTACTGAGGGATTTATCCCTGATGACTGGCTATTTATTTCCTGGGTTCAATCAACCGTTGATGATGACGGGCGCTTTAAATAAACAGGCGGGCACGCGCTTAGCCGAAACCACAAAATGGTGGATTGATATTACCGAACCTGACGGCTTGAAGCGATATGGCGCGGGATTCACATCGACGATTTATGTCCGCTTCATCCATGCGCTGGTGCGGGTTCATCTGAAAAAAAATCCAAAATGGGATGCTGACACTTGGGGGCTGCCGATCAATCAATTTGACCTTGCCATGACCAATTTAGCATTCAGCAGTGTGGTTTTGATTGGCATTCGGGCGCTTGGAATTTTCCCATCACAGCAAGATACTGAAAACTTTTTACATTTTTGGCGCTATATCGGCTGGCTGATGGGGGTGGATGAACAATGGCTGATTGCCAAAGAAAGTGAGGGCTGGCGTTTGCTGTACTGGATGCAGTTTGCCCACCCGAAATCGGATGACAGCAGCTGTGCGCTGGGCACCAGCCTGTCTAAAGAGCCTTTTGAACGGCAGTACCGTTATTTGCGCCCTTTGCAACAAAAGCTTGCCTATCGGCAACATTTAGAATTGACTCAGTTTTTCATTGGCAAAAAACGCATGCAATGTTTAGGCTTGAAACCGCAAACGGCTTCTTGGTTTGCTTACTATTTGATTGCACGGAATTTGATGCTGTACAGCGGCGCAAAACGATTGCCTGCTCTGCATCAAAAATTGATCCAGAAAGGCCGCGAAATACAAAAGCAGGGCTTGGCCTTATATCAAAGCAAAGCCAAACAGCTGGCCAGCATGCATCAATAGCGCGCAGCGTGATCAAAAAAGCAGGGCGGATGCCCTGCTTTTTTTAATTTTTCAAAATAATGAACTTAGAATTTCATCGAAATCCGCGCCCAATAATTGCGCCCGATATTATTGAATTGTTCATTGCTGGCAAAACCAAAACCTGAACTTCCGGCTTTATTTAAATGTTCGGTGTAGGTTTTATCTAACACGTTATCCACGCCAACAGCGACATCAACATCTTGCATTAAATTGTAAGAAGCATTCAACGCCAGTGTGCTAAATGCTTTACTCTCATTCATGTCATAGCCCACAATATTGCCTTGGTTCAAGCTAATACGGTCTTGTTTCGCCACCACACGCCACAGCATGCCCAAGGTATATTTATCTTGAACATAGCGCAGATTAAAGCGTCCTTCTAAAGGCGCGATTTGCGGCAATGCTTTGTTATCTGTGGTGTTTTCGCCCCATGCATACATGGCACTGACATCCGCCTGAATGGCATCGCTAAATTGATAGCCTAATCCGGCTTCCGCTCCTGCAATGGTGGCATCGATATTTTTCGCCCCTGCACTGAAGCTTGAGCCATGAGCATGCCCGCCTGTGGTTGGATGATCATGATAGCTCATTAAAATATAGTCATTAATCAAACCTGCATACGCTGAAACCCATGAATTGAATGCGCCATGCTGATGCTGATAACCCATATCCAGCTGCAAGGTTTTTTCCGTATCCAAATCATTAAAAGTAGGCTTTGACATGCCTGAATTACCATGCGCAGTACTGAACAGCTCCCAATAATCAGGGACGCGTTCAACATAACCTAAACCAATATAGCTTTTGGCATCATGTTCAGGATGCTGATTTTCCAGGCGAATAAAGCCGCTCGGCAAAGTTTCTGAACGGTCATCATTGAGCTTCAGCGCCTCGATTTTGACTTGGTCAAGTCTAGCACCTGTCACCAGTTTTGAATTTTCACTCCATTGATAGCCGAGTTCACCAAATGCTCCATAGGACTGGAATTTCATATTGGTGGCCAATGGCATATCCATCATCAAGGATTTCATGCCTCCTGCGTGATGATTCTGCTGAGAGTCGATTCCTGTAATTAGATTCAGCTTATCCCACTCACTGGTCATGGCGAAACGGGCATTCAAAGTACGGCGGGTGACTTGCATTTCTGATGGATTCGCTACCATTTGATGCGTCATCATGTCATGTGTCATTGGTGGCGTTCTTAATCTAAAATTATCCATGATATGGTCGTTATAACTGTAGTTCACCTGACCTTCAACTTTCTGAATGACGTCCGTCAGGTTTTTCTTTTCAAAACGCAGTCCCAAGCTTTCACGGGCAAATTGTGAGCCATCCATATCACGGCCTGCATATAAAGCCTCACCATCCGACTTTCCACCCGTCAGCTCCAGCCACGTATTTTCATCGGGGGTCCAGCCCAGTGCGACATCTGCATTCCAGCGCTCCCAAGCGGAAGGCACTGTATTGCCATCGCCATCTTGATAACTATTCGATTCAGAACGATTGGCATTTAAACGGATATATTTCTTTTCATCCCCAAGCGTTGTTTCCACATTATGATCCAGGCGCCCAAAAGAGCCTATCAGCACGCTGGCTTGACCTTGATAAGGCTTTGCAGCGCTCAGCTCCGGTTTTTGCCGTTCAAAAATAACTGTCGCCGCAGACCCCGTATTGGCATATTGCACTGTTTGCGGGCCTTTAATCACCGAAATACGGTCATAGCTTTCAGGGGAAATATAAGACGTTGGCGCATCCATGCGGTTTGGACAAGCGCCTAAATTCTCAGAGCCATCCGCCAATACTTTAATGCGCGAACCGAACATGCCGCGGAAGGTCACATCACTATTGGTGCCGCCATTTTTAATAGCGCTGAACCCCATAATGCTTTGCAGATAATCTGCCCCGTCAGTCGCTGGCACAGGCTGAATCGGCTGCTTGGGATCGGCAATCACAATCAATCCATTGGCATCACTGCCCTGCTGTGATGTCACCACGATTGGTGCCAGCGTTTGCACGGCTTGTGCTTCCATTTTATTGTCAGATGAATTTGCCCATGCAGCAGAAGTACACGCGACAGCAATTGCAGCCGCCAAAGGCTGTAAAAAAAATTGTGGCTGAGCCATTTTTAAATCTCACTTAAAACATAAATACAACTGGGCTGGAGCCAACCAAGACCCTTAAATTTTTAAAACGTTGATTTATGCAAAAAGCGGCGGCGCCCTGCCTTGAGGCAGCAAAAACAGCCGCTGCAGCGCAAACCAGACATGCGCAAATGCCTGCTGGAAAGCCGCTAAGCGGATTTGAATGCGGTCTAAGACTTCTTTGATATCCAGTTCAGGCGGTAAAACCAGATTGCCGTATACCGTACAGTACTGGCATTGATGGCCCGCGTCATGATCATGGCCAGCAGATTGAGAAGCCTCGGCATGGTCTGCCTGTATAGCCATGTGATGGGCAGCATGATGCGCCGATGAATTCTGCGAAGAGTGGTGATGCGGGGAATCTAATAAAAGTGCACGCGTGATGGTTTCACAGACCGGCGCAATTTGATATTGCGTCGGAAGCAAAGGCTGTAGAAAAACAGCAATCTGTAAAAATACCGCTGCAAATGACAGCAGCAGGCCGCTACGCAGAAACAAAGGCAAATCCTAAAATTTGTCGGCGATAATTATAGCAAAGCCCAATTAAAATTGGGCTTTATACTGTCTTTTTTTAAAGAAAAATCGAATGCAAAGTTTAGCGTTTTACAGCAACTTGATCTTTTTGGCGCTGGCGAACCGTTTTTTCCACTTTTTCACGGGCGCGCTGGCGTTTAAGCGGAGACAGATAATCCACAAACAGTTTGCCGTTTAAGTGATCCATTTCATGCTGAATGCAAACTGCGAGAAGTCCGTCAGCTTCCAGCTCAAAAGACTCGCCATTCAAATCTACTGCATCTATTTTTACACGTGACGGACGCGAAACTTTATCGTATATTTGAGGCACTGACAGGCAGCCCTCTTCATACGGCTGCGTCTCTTGCGTCAATGGCGTAATTTTGGGGTTAATAAACACCATGGGTTCATCTTTATTTTCAGATAAATCCATGACAATCAGCTGAATGTGCTGATCCACTTGAGTTGCCGCCAAGCCAATGCCTGGCGCTTCATACATGGTTTCAAACATGTCTGCTGCCAACTGACGAATTTCATCAGTAACTTCTTCGACTGGTTTTGCAATGGTACGAAGACGGGGATCAGGGAAACTTAAAATAGGTAATAAGGCCATACGACGTCCTCACTTATGCCATTGATCAAAAAACAAAATGAAGGAATGCTTCATCAAAAAATTGTGTGTAATATCGTTATTATAACGCAACTGCATACATAATTTTAGGAATTATGATAATGAAAAAGGTTTTGAAGGGCATGCCAACTTTTAGTGCCTTGGGGTTTAAAAAACAATTATTAGCGCTTGCCGTCTGCCTAAGCATTGGGGCTGGCATCGCCAGCGTTGCTGAAGCAGCGCCTGCCCGCAATGTCAATCCGCCTGCATTAAAAGCAGGCGCGCCGCAAGTGTATGTGGTGAAAAAAGGCGATACGCTGTGGGATATTTCCAAAAAATTCTTGAAAAATCCAGTCCGCTGGCCTGAAATTTGGGCAAGCAATAAACACGTCAAAAATCCGCACTGGATTTTCCCTGGTGACCGTTTATTGATGTGTACCCATAATGGCAAGCCACTCATCGGCAAAGATGAAGGTGATGGCTGTGAAGGCATCATCCGCCGCTATACGGGCGGCATTAAAGTTCAACCGCAGGTGCGCATCGAATCATTAAATAATGCGATTCCCGTCATTCCTTTGGAATATATCAAGCAATGGCTGGAACGCAGCATGGTGGTCGCACCTGAAACGCTGGAAAATACGCCCTATATTTTAGGCACTGCCGATCAGCGCGTACTGGCTGCCAAAGGCCAGACTGTTTATGCCCGCGGCAATGGCATGGCTGTAGGCCAGCGCTATGCAGTCTACCGTGAAGGTGAAGCGTATACCCTGACTGATGCAAACGGCAAAAAGTTCAATGCCGGCCTAGAGCTAAATCAAGTGGCTTCAGGCATTGCTGTACGCGGTGAAAATGACATCATCACACTGGAACTGACAGATACTTATAATGGTGAAGTCCGCCGCGGTGACCGCGTTCTGCCTGAATATGACCCAATGCTGCCAACCTTGTTCTATCCAACCAATGCTGAAAACATTACAGCAGGCGGCAGCATTGTCCGTGTTATGGGCTCAATCGGCACTGCAGCAGTCAACAGCGTCGTGACGATTGACCGCGGCGCATTGCAAGGCGTTGAAGCTGGCCATGTGTTCAGCGTAAACCAAAAAGGCGAGATTGTGACTGATCCAAAAACCAAGGAGCGTATTCAGCTTCCGGGGCAGCGTATCGGCAATATCATGGTGTTCAAAACATTTGATAACTTAAGTTATGCCTTTGTTCTAGACAGCGAGCTGCCAATTAAAGTTGGCGCAAGCATTCAGCCGCCGCTGCTGGATGAATAATCCTTTTATAGGCGTATAAAAATGGGGCTGAAATTCAGCCTCATTTTATTTTTAAACAATAAAAAGAAGACAGTTTTAAAGGTCTCGCTATGCTCAATTCATTCAGCTCCGTGCAATTAGATTACATTCGCCTCTGGTTTTTAGTTCAGCATTCTCTCAGCAGTTTCCGTAAAATTCAGTCGCACTATGCATCACTTGCTGAAGCGCTCCAGCCGAATCAATTACCTGTTTGGCAAAGCTTAGGTATACACAAAAATCATCTGCAGCGCGTTCAAGATTCAAACACCGAAGTCGAACAGCGAAAATTTCAGCACTGCCTGAAACAGATTGAACAAAGCAGTGATTTCATCCTCATTGATATTGATGCGGCCTACCCGCCTCAGCTCTTACCTTATACAGACCGTCCACCTATTTTATTTGGTCAAGGCAGTCCTGATACACTGCTGCAGCCTCAAGTGGCTATTGTTGGCAGCCGCAAGCCCAGCCCGCACGGCCGGCAAGTGGCTTATGATTTTGCTTTTTACTTAAGCGAACAAGGCTTTTATATCAACAGCGGACTCGCGCAAGGCATCGATGAAGCAGCCCACCAAGCCGCTTTAAAGCATCAGCGCACCATTGCCGTGATGGGAACAGGGCTGGATCAAACTTATCCTTCTCAGCATCAGGCCTTAAGACAGGATATCCTGAGCAATGGCGGCGCCGTAATTTCCGAATTCCTGCCGAATACTCCTCCCTTGCAGCATCATTTCCCGCGGCGCAACCGCATTGTCAGCGGCCTCAGCCTAGGCGTTATTGTGGCTGAAGCCACCTTGAAAAGCGGCTCACTGATCACAGCAAAAATAGCCGCCGAACAAGGCAAAGCCGTTTTTGCCATTCCAGGACATATTTACGGCGACTTCCATCAAGGCTGCCATCAGCTGATCCGCGAAGGCGCAATTCTCATTGACCACCCTCTGCAGGTCATTGAAGACCTTGCCCTGCCGACACAATGGCAATCTGCCACAAAAAAACCTGCGGCACCCGAAAACATGCAGGAACCGATTGGCATCCCTGAACATCTGCAGGCCTTATACCAGCAGCTGGATTGGGCTGGACAAACTTTGGATCAGCTCGCGCTTTTAACTCAGCTGGATGCGGCTGCACTGACCAGCCAACTCATGGAATTAGAATTATTGGGGCTCGCAATGCAGCAGGCTGGCTGCTATCTGCGTTGCCGTTCGGGAAAATAGGGTTCACAATAGCCTCATTATTTTCATTAAGGTTAAATTCTCATGATTACCACCTCTGTGGCCGAAGCAGCCGATTGTCTAAAAAAAGGGCAGGTCTTGGCATATCCTACAGAGGCAGTTTGGGGCTTAGGCTGTGACCCGTTTAACGAAAAGGCATTCCGTGAAATTTTAAGGCTGAAACAGCGCCCCATTGAAAAAGGCGTGATTTTACTGGCCGCCAATGTTGCGCAAGTTGAACATTTATTGACAGGACTCAACCCTGAAATAAAGGAAGAAGTCATTGCATCGTGGAGCCGCCGCTCGCCAGCTGAACGCGCCACCACATGGCTGCTGCCGGCAGGCGGGCATATTCCCAGCTGGATTAAAGGCAGTCATTCTAAAGTCGCAGTTCGCGTCACCACCCACTCGCTCTGCGCAGCCTTATGCCATGCCTTTAATGGCTTTATCGTATCAACCAGCGCCAATCCCGCAGGGCTTGAGCCAGCGCGCTCCTTGCAGGAAGCCAGCCAATATTTTGCCAATGAGCTGAATTATTTGAACGGCGATTTAGGCTTAAGCCAAGAGCCCAGCAAAATTATTGATGCAGAAACAGGTGAAATTATCCGCGCATAAATGCCGATGACGGCAGCAGGCCTTGTCAGGCAAAAAAAAGCTCAGCCATATAGAAATGGCTGAGCATAAAAAAGGATGTGCAAAAAATCACATCCAGAGGGTCTGGAAAATCTAGCAAAAAACAGTCAACACCAAATGCCGTTTTCAGTGCCATTATTATGTGATAAAGCCTTCTGCCAAACAAATAGATTTTTTCTATTAATAAAAAGCTTAAAGTTATTAATTTAAGATAAAAAACAGCATTTTATTCAAAATATATACCTATTTTTGATCACATTATTAGCAAAACAAAGACAATTTTAATCTTTGTAGCGCTATATTTTATATCTTGCTTCTTCTGAACAGTTACAAAAAATATTTCATTTTTTCTGTGATTGCCTCTATTCAGTAGTCGACTTAACCCTTGCCGGCAACTTTTTCTGCGCCAACAGCACGCCCAAAATAGCCAAAGCGGTCCCTATACTGTGATAAACCGTCCACTGCTCCGCCAGCCAGCAATAAGCAATCGCCGCCGTTACAATCGGCATCAGGTTCATAAAGACGCTGGTTTGATTCGGCCCCAAATATTGAATCGAAAGCATCCAAAGCAATGGCGCTGCCAGCGAGGGGAACATCCCCGCGTACAGTACGCTCCAGACATTCTGCGCATTTATGGCATCCAGCCCCAAGTACAGCACAAACGGCAAATGGTACAGCAAGGCAAAAAAAATCTGAACATAGACACTGATAAATAAAGGAATTTTAAGCTGCCATTTCTTTAGAAGCACCCCATAAAAAGCATAGAAAAAAACGGCAGCCAGCATAATCGCATCGCCCGCATGGCCGCCTAAAGACAGCAGATTTGCCCAATGCCCTTTCGCAATAACCAGAAGCAAGCCAGAAAAAGAAATCAGGCAGCCCAGCAAGGCAAAACGGTTCGGCCATTCTTTTAAAATAAAAACGGACACTAAAATCGTAAAGACGGGAATAAAGGCATTGATAATGCCCATATTGGTCGCAGTGGTATAATGCGCAGCGCTGTAGCTGAGCCCCTGATACAGCACCATTCCAAAAGCGGCCAGTACCGCAAGCTGCTTCCAGTGCTGCTGAATTAAAGCGCGGTTTTTATACAGCTGCGGCAGCATAAAAGGCGTTAACATAATAAACGCCACCAGCCAGCGGTAAAAACTGATGCTGACTGGAGAAATATACTCCGTCACATAACGGGTGACCGCAATATTCAGCGACCAAATAAACACGGAAAGCAGCGGCAGCAAGACTGCCCAGCGCATCATTTTAGGATTGTGTTGCATAGAATCATTCTTTCAGCAATTTCTGTTTTTTATTGTGCGCAATGTCGCATATAAATGAAATATTGAAATTCAGACAATGATATTGTTAAAGCGACATTATTCCGCACCGCGCCCGGACTCTAGAACATGATTGAGCAGATTGAACAGCGTATTGAGATCAGCCAGTCTTTTTATGAAAAAGATGAAGAAGTTCATCCTCATAGCTGCATATGGGGCGATTTTAATATGAGCCTCGATGGAATTTTGGAATATGAAGTCAATGGCAGAAAATTATGGTCTCCGCCCAGTTACGGCATTTGGATCCCGCCCCGCGTAGCGCATCATTCCATTGCTGTTGATCAGCACACCACCCATTATGCCGTAATCCGCTTAGACCCTGAATTATGTGAAATTTTTTCCGTAAAGCCTGAAATGCTCAGTGTATCGGTATTTTTCAGGCAATTGATTTTAGAAGCGTTTCATGTACAGCAGCAGGGCCATTTGCATTATTTCCGCCACCTGCTGCAGGTTATTTTAGATCAGCTGAGCAGTGCGCCAAAGCATCATCATTATCTGCCGCAAACCCATCATCCGGCACTCAAGCCCATCTTAGAGGACTTAGCCGCTCCTGCTTTATTTCAGAAAAGCCTGCGGCAGGTATTAGAGCCTTTTGCCATAAGCGAAAGGCAGCTTCACCGTATCAGCCAGGCCGAGCTGCAGCTCAGCTTATCGGAATGGCGCAACCGCGCCAAACTGCTGTATGCCATCATGCAGCTGCGGCAGGGAAAATCCATTAAAGCCCTCAGTTTTGAACTGGGATATCAGCATAGTTCCAATTTTATTGAATTCTTTAAACGCTATACAGGCCAGACACCGGCTCAGTTAAAATCTTGCGCTGCGCCAAAGCCGCTCCAGAAATTGCCATAAGCGCGGCACAGGTATAATAGGCCATTCATCACTCCGCTGCATATCGGGTAGCCACCCTATTCAGCACCCAAATCAGCGCCGGCATCATAGGAACACTGTAAGCCCCTATAAAATATACAGATTATGCCGCTATGTTGCATCTTCTTCTTATTATTGACGCACTTGAAGCACGATTCGAATCATACATCACGATATTAACTGCATGATTCTGTGAATTTTACGGAAGTTCGGCACTGCGCATACAAAAATTATCAAAACCTGAGGCTTCAGCACTTGCCGCCTGCAAGTTTTCCAGTTAAAACATTGCAATCAAAACGCAAATAATCAGGATCATTGCATGGCCGCTTCAGTTTACAACATCCCTGTCAAAACCATCGACGGCGCAGAAACCACACTCAATCAATATCAAGGCAAAGTGCTGCTGATTGTGAATGTCGCGTCTAAATGCGGCTTAACCCCGCAATATGAAGGCTTGGAACAGCTGTATAAGGACAAAAAAGCCGAAGGCTTGGAAATTTTAGGCTTTCCGGCAAACAATTTTTTAGCGCAGGAGCCTGGGTCAGATGAAGAAATTCAGCAATTCTGTTCTTTGAATTATCAGGTTGATTTTCCGCTTTTCTCAAAAATTTCAGTCGCAGGTGAAGACAAGCACCCGCTGTATCAAACCTTAACGGCTGCCATTCCAGATCGCACCGGTGAAGGCCCGTGGAAAAAAGACTTGATTGATTACGGCCTGACGCCCAATGAGCCGCCAGAAGTGCTGTGGAACTTTGAAAAATTCTTGGTGAATAAGCAAGGTGAGATTGTTGCGCGCTTTGCGCCAGATATCAAAGCAGATGATGCCCGCATTGTAGATGCCGTCAATGCAGAATTGGCAAAATAAATAAACGCATACAACCTTGTTAAAGTTATCAATTAAAGACTTTAATAAGGCTGTATCAAAGATATAAACCTCAATATAATTTTTAATTATCATAATAAGATAAAATACACATTTTATTCACTATTTTAATTAAGCAGCAACAGTTCATTCCATTTTTATCTGCAAATCAGTTATATGCTGAAGCTATCGAGAAACAGACGCAGTAAAAAACAGGTGAACCTATGAATACATTAATAAAAGCAATTGTACTGTCGATTTCAACAGCGTTCGTGGCTGCACCTGCAATGGCTGCACCGCAAAATAGCCAAAACCATCAGCCTCAGGCAGCGCACAATCACGAAGCACCTGTAAAACAGCAGGCGCAGCAGCATAAAAAAGCGGTGAACCCATTGCATGACTGGCATGCAGGGCAAAAAGTTCCAAGCCAGTACCGCGGCAATAGTTACAAAGTTGACCACAGCAAGTATAAAAAATTAGCCAAGCCGGGCAAAAACCAGCAATGGATTAAAGTAAATGGCGATTATATTTTAATCAACGCTATGACTCATTTAATCATCAAAATTATTGGCGGTTAATCGCCGTCACGGGATTGCCCAAGAGCGCTTCGGCGCTCTTTTTTGTTATCGCTTTGCAGCAATCTATTTTGAATCCACATTTCATCCCTATATTCAGCCTAAGACCCAATAAATTGATACAGAGTTTAAAAGCGAATGAAGAAATTCCTGCAAGGCGCCATCCTACCTTTCAGTATTTTTGCAGCCGGCATGGCATTGCTGGGCTGCGATCAAGCCGCCTCACCTGAAAATACCCGCGCTGAGCAGACTCAAATTGAAACTGAACAATCCCAAGGCATTCAGTCCGCTGCGGATAACGATGCGCCTGCTCAGCAAACTGAGCTGAAAAGCGGCAATATGTTCTATCTTATCCGCGATGTAGCAGACCTGCAGCTGAAAGCCGGCGGCTATGTGGAACAGCTGCAGCAGATTCAAGCAGAGCTTCAAAGCGCTGTCGATCTAAAGGATCATGAAAAACTGCAGCACAGCGCCGCCCAGCTGCAAAAACAGCTCACTGGATTCAACCAGGCCTTAAGCAGTGTTCATTTAAAAACGCAGGAAATCTCTGATATCCGCAAAAATATTCTTTCCGCCAATGAGGACGTGCTGAATTCACCTTTCCTGAACGGTCAAGTGGATTTAAGCAAAGTAGATTTGAAAAAAATTGAGCAGCAAATGGTTTCAATCCAATCCGAAATGGTTAAATTGGCTGGCATGCTGATTTCACAAGGACAGGATCAGCAAGCTCAGGAAAGCTAGTATTCCAAGCCACTCAGGCCAATTCATGAACACCGAATTGGCCTGAGTGAAATTTATAGTTAAAGCCTCATATCAATGACAATGCGGCCATCAATTTTGCCCTGCTCCATCCGGTGGAAAATATCGTTAATATTGTCTAATGCTTCGACATGAATATGCGCTTTCACCTTACCGCGCGCCGCAATATCCAGTGCCTCTTTCAAGTCCAAACGTGTTCCGACAATTGAGCCGCGTACCGTAATGCCTTCAAGCACCATATTAAAAATAGATAAGTCGAATGTGCCAGGCGGCAGACCATTCAAGACCATCGTGCCGCCGCGGCGGACAATTGCAACGGCTTGTTCAAATGCTTTTGGGGATACCGCGGTCACCAGCACGCCATGGCAACCCTCACCGTCGGTGGCTTTGAGCACTTGTTCTTTCACATCCGCTTTCAGCGCATTAATGGCAACATCGGCACCCAAGTTTTTGGCCAGCTCAATTTTACTGTCATCAACATCAATGGCGACCACATTAAAGCCCATGGTTTTGGCATACTGAATAGCGACATGGCCCAAACCGCCAATTCCGGAAATGGCAACCCAATCTCCTGTTTTGGCCTCCGTCATTTTTAAGCCTTTATAGACCGTCACGCCGGCGCATAAAATCGGCGCTATTTCCAGCAGATCCACACCTTCAGGAATCACCCCGACATAATCACCATCTGCCAGGCAATATTCGGCAAAACTGCCGTTGACGGAATAACCTGAATTTTGTTGTTTTTTACATAACGTTTCCCAGCCTGCATAGCAATGATCGCAATGGCCGCAGGCTGAATAAAGCCATGGAACCCCCACAATATCACCGGCTGTTAAATGTTCAATCCCGTCACCAACCTCAATGACTTCGCCCACGCCTTCATGTCCCGGAATAAAAGGCAAGGTCGGTTTCACTGGCCAATCGCCATGCATCGCATGCAGATCGGTATGGCAAACCCCTGTGGCAATCATCTTGACCAGTACTTTTCCCGGACTGATTTTAGGAATTTCGACCTCTTGTATTTGCAGCGGCTGATTAAATTCAGTGACTACCGCTGCTTTCATCGTATTCGCCATTATGCTGTTCTCCATATTCCAAATATCAAGAAAGTTCTTTTTTAAGAACTATTACTCAACTATATAGAATATATAAATTATCAAAAGTGGCGGATTTGTAGCGGATTTGATGATTTTAGATGCCTGCTCTTGCAATTCCTTTGCAATCTTCATTTCCGCCGCAGCACAATTTAAAACTAGGACTTTTAGAGTCTGTTCAGCTTTAGAAACTGCAGCATCATTGATCGCCCTTGCCCAACTCCCAAACAAGGTGCAATTATATGCAGCGTATTCAAATGAATTGTTTTGATGTGCTTAATTATGATTAAAAATCCAGATTAAACAGCACATTGAGTATAGAATCGCTTTCGAATAATGAAGGTGGCCTTTCTAAAGGGAATGCACGTGCAATTCAGCAAAGCTAGAATCATCCAGTTTAGATAAAGGCCTGAATAAAGCTTTTAGAACCCGCATGGCAGCAATGGTGAATTTTCAACTATTCTGGCCTCAGATTTTATTCCGCCTTTAGGCTATGCCGCCATATTCTGTACGCGGCATGCATCGCTTGACGTTCATACGATTTTACTAATCGGCTTTCCATCGCTGAAAAATCGCCTTTATATGCGGCTGCTACCATCGTTTTTGCCAGCTCTTGAATACTGACTCGTCCACGGTGTTCATATTGCTGTACTTCTTCATGGGTCAATTCAACATCCCAGCACGACACCACTGAGCTCATATCGACAGCAATGCTTAAATAATAGTGATCAAAGTCTTGGTAAAGTTCCCAAAAGTGCGGTTCAAAAGCAATAAGGTTCATTAGATAAAATTTGTGAAAGTAATGAATTTAACTTAATACATGGGATGAATAAAATATATGCCACTTTAGATAGCGCAGCCTAAGTTTTTATGACACTAAAAGATTAAAACCGCCAATTTAGGCGGTTTTAATCTTTTATCTCAGGATTGTCCATTATTTCAATGCAAGCGCTGCCTTGCTGCAATTTCCGCCTTTAGCAAATGCATATTCACTAACCGCCCGCTTTCCGGTTTGCTCATCAACCTGTTTTAAATTTGCTCCGCCAGTAAATGCACCCATTTTAATAAATTGCTGAACAAAATATTGCTTACCGGCTTCAGTCTGAATCTCAAGGTGGTTTGGTGAAAACTCAGATTCCGTAGAAATAGTATGGTTACGGTTTCCTAAGACTTCTTTATAAAAAAACACACCGCGTGATGTTTCTCCTAAGCATTCGCCATCGACCCAAACATCTTTCTTTAATGCGGCGCCTTTGACTGAAGCCGAACGGTATACATAAATCCCTGCATTGCCGTCTTTCGGAGCTGTGAATTGTTTCACTGTATCAGAAGCGTGCTGATCCGCCTTTGGCACTGATGCACACCCCACAAAGCCTAAAGATAGCAATAATGTGAATATAATTTTTTTGACATTAAAAAGCCCATTGATATAAATTTTATAAGCACATGAAAAATAGCAATTAAATCATCTTTCAGCAATTCTTATTTTTAAATTTCAGCCATAAAAAACCACCCTTGCGGGTGGTCTTCTCAATCTCAAACCGTCTCTTATTGAGCGCGGTTTTTGATTTTGCGGATGGTTTCCAACTGAGCAGCAGTTTCTGCAAGAGCAGCCAAAGCAGCAGCCGAGTCCAAGTCGCTCTTTTGATTCGCAAGCAATTGTTCAGCGTGTTTACGCGCTTCAATAATTGCCGCTTCATCTAAGTTTTCTGCACGAACTGCAGTATCTGCAAGAATCGTAACAACATGCGGCTGAACTTCTAAAACACCGCCAGATACATAGATCAACTCTTCTGTACCGTTTTCAAGCAGAACGCGGATCGCGCCCGGCTTGAGCAAAGTTACCAGCGGCGCATGGCCAGGCATAATACCCAACTCACCGCCAGCACCTTTCGCAATTAGCATCGTTACAGCGCCAGAGTACAAAGACTCTTTCACACTTACAACATCACATTGCATAGTCGACATGAGAATCTCCTAAATTAGGTAACTAATTAAAGTTTCTCAGCTTTAGCAATTACTTCGTCAATACCACCAACCATGTAGAACGCTTGTTCTGGAATGTGGTCGTATTCACCAGCTAGAAGACCTTTAAAGCCACGAATTGTTTCTTTAAGCGGTACAAGTTTACCAGGCGCGCCAGTAAACACTTCAGCTACGTGGAACGGCTGAGAGAAGAAACGTTGGATTTTACGCGCACGGTAAACAACCAATTTATCTTCTTCAGCAAGCTCGTCCATACCAAGAATTGCGATAATGTCTTTCAATTCTTTGTAACGCTGTAAAACGTTTTGAACTGAACGAGCGATTTCGTAATGCTCAGCACCTACTACAAGCGGATCTAACTGACGTGAAGTAGAGTCAAGTGGATCGATCGCTGGGTAAATACCAGAAGATGCGATGTCACGGCTCAATACAACAGTAGCGTCCAAGTGAGCAAATGTTGTTGCAGGCGATGGATCTGTTAAGTCATCGGCAGGTACATATACCGCTTGGATAGAGGTAATTGAACCAGACTTAGTCGATGTAATACGTTCTTGTAGAACACCCATCTCTTCTGCAAGAGTTGGCTGGTAACCTACAGCAGACGGCATACGACCTAACAATGCTGATACTTCAGTACCCGCAAGTGTATAACGGTAGATGTTGTCTACGAACAATAGTACATCACGGCCTTTGCCGTTTTCGTCTTTCTCATCACGGAAATATTCAGCCATGGTCAAACCAGTCAACGCTACGCGTAAACGGTTACCCGGTGGCTCATTCATCTGACCGTAGACCATTGCTACTTTGTCTAGAACGTTAGAATCTTTCATTTCGTGATAGAAGTCATTACCTTCACGAGTACGCTCACCAACACCAGCAAACACAGATAAACCTGAGTGAGCTTTCGCGATGTTGTTGATCAATTCCATCATGTTTACAGTTTTACCAACACCGGCACCACCGAACAGGCCAACTTTACCGCCTTTCGCAAACGGGCAAAGCAAGTCAATGACTTTAATACCAGTTTCTAGAAGGTCAGTAGAAGCAGCTTGTTCAGCATAAGAAGGTGCTTGACGGTGAATCGGCAAACGCGCTTCAGTCGCAACAGGGCCAGCTTCGTCGATCGGGCGACCAAGAACGTCCATGATACGGCCCAAACATGCAGTACCTACAGGTACAGAGATTGGAGCGCCAGTATTCGTTGCGTTCAAACCACGCTTAAGGCCTTCAGTAGAACCCATTGCAATAGTACGAACTACGCCATCACCAAGTTGTTGCTGAACTTCTAAAGTAGTTTCAGTGCCATCAACATGGAGAGCGTCATAGATCTTAGGAACGCTGTTGCGTTCAAACTCGACGTCGATAACCGCGCCGATGATCTGAATGATACGACCGCTACTCATTGCTGTCTCCTCAATTCAAAATAATGTTAAACGGCAGCGGCACCACCAACGATCTCAGAAATTTCCTGAGTAATCGCGGCTTGACGCAGCTTGTTATAAATAAGTTGCAAGCTCTTGATGATGTCACCTGCATTGTCGGTTGCAGCTTTCATTGCCACCATACGTGCAGATTGCTCACATGCGATATTTTCAATCACACCTTGATACACCATAGACTCGATATAACGGACCAATAAACCATTTAAAAGCTCTTCAGCTTCAGGTTCATAGAGATAGTCCCAACCGTATTGACGGTTTAGGCCTTCTTCCGTTTCAGCCGCAACCAAAGGAACAAGTTGTTCGATCTTTTGGTTTTGAGTCATGGCATTGACAAAGCCGTTTGACACAAGATAAATACGATCTAACTCGCCTTTATCAAATGCGTCCAACATCACCTGTACAGAACCAGTTAACTGTTCAAGACCTGGTGCATCACCTACTTGCGTAGTTGCGCCAAGTACTTTACCGCCGTAGTTTTTAAAAAACGAAACCGCTTTTTGACCAATCAAAGCAAATTGAACTTCAATTGACTGCTCTTGTTGCTGCTGTACGTGTTTTACCACTTTTTTGAACAAGTTAATGTTCAAACCGCCAGCAAGGCCGCGATCTGAAGACACAATGATATAGCCAACGCGTTTTACAGGGCGTTCAACCATATAACGGTGCTTGTATTCAGGATTCGCTTGAACCAAATGAGCAATTACACGGTGCATATTTTCGGCATACGGACGGCCCTGAGCCATGCGCTCTTGCGCACGACGCATCTTAGAAGCTGCTACCATCTGCATCGCGCGAGTAATTTTCTGCGTGCTTTTGATACTAGCGACTTTGGCGCGAATTTCTTTTAAATTTGCCATACGCTTAACCTAGTATTCGAAAGCCCTTTCGAGCTTCCGAAGGTTGATTCCGTGAACCAAACCAACACTAAATTTCAAACCAGTTGAAACTTAGTAAGTTTGAGTCGCTTTAAAGCTTTCAATACCTGCTTTGAATGCTGCTTCGATTTCTTTATCCCAAGCACCAGACTCGTCAATTTTTTGCATTAACGCAGCATGTTCTGAACGGAAGTAAGAAACAAGCGCAGCATCAAAGTCTACGATTTTCTTCACTTCAACGTCAGTCATATAACCTTCGTTAGATGCATAAATTGAAACAGCTTGGTCAGCGATTGAATATGGAGCATATTGTTTTTGCTTCATTAATTCAGTTACGCGTTGACCGTGTTCTAACTGCTTACGTGTTGCTTCATCAAGGTCAGAAGCAAACTGAGCGAACGCTGCCAATTCACGGTATTGCGCCAAAGCGGTACGGATACCACCAGACAATTTTTTGATGATCTTAGTCTGCGCTGAACCACCAACACGAGATACAGAGATACCCGCGTTCACAGCAGGACGGATACCTGCGTTGAATAATGATGTTTCTAGGAAGATCTGACCGTCAGTAATCGAAATTACGTTCGTTGGTACGAATGCAGATACGTCACCCGCTTGAGTTTCAATAATCGGCAATGCAGTTAATGAACCAGTTTGGCCTTTAACTTCACCGTTAGTGAATTTCTCAACGTAGTCAGCAGATACACGAGAAGCACGTTCAAGTAGACGCGAGTGTAGATAGAACACGTCACCTGGATACGCTTCACGGCCTGGTGGACGGCGTAAAAGCAATGAAATTTGACGGTAAGCAACTGCTTGCTTCGACAAGTCATCATAAATGATCAACGCGTCTTCACCGCGGTCACGGAAGTATTCGCCCATTGTACAGCCAGAGTACGGAGCAAGATAAAGCATTGCTGCTGGATCTGATGCACCCGCTGCGACAACAGTTGTATACGCCATAGCGCCAGTTTCTTCCAGCTTGCGCACAACGTTAGCGATAGTCGATTGTTTTTGACCAATTGCTACGTATACACATTTAATGCCAGAGTTTTTCTGTGCGATGATCGCATCGATCGCCATTGCTGTTTTACCAGTTTGACGGTCACCAATGATCAGCTCTCGCTGACCACGGCCTACAGGGATCATTGTATCTACTGATTTATAACCAGTTTGTACAGGTTCATCCACTGATTGACGCCAAATTACGCCTGGTGCTACTTTTTCAACAGCATCAGTTAATTTCGCATCAATTGGGCCTTTAGCATCAATTGGGTTACCCAAAGCATCTACGACACGGCCTAAAAGTTCTGGACCAACCGGAACTTCCAATACGCGGCCTGTGCAGCGAGCTTTTTGACCTTCTTGAAGGCTTAAGTAGTTACCTAAAACAACGACGCCCACTGAATCCTGTTCTAGGTTCAGTGCCATACCGTATAAGCCGCCGTCGAATTCGATCATTTCACCGTACATTGCATCAGCAAGGCCGTGAATACGCACAATACCGTCGGAAACCATAACAATGGTCCCTTCGTTCTTAGCGGTCGCGCTGGTGTCCAGATCGCCGATACGCTGTTTAATGAGCGCACTGATCTCGGATGGATTCAGTTGTTGCATTGCGCTATACCTCAATCTTTTTAAAGTTCAGTCTTCTTATATGCAATTAAGCAAGAAGACGAGTCCGCATTTTTTCAAGCTTATTAAGCGCAGAATCATCTATCACTTGGTCGCCTGCACGAATAACAACACCAGCAATTAATTCTGGTTTCACTTCTACAGAAACATTTACCGCAGCTTCGAATTTCTTCTCTAATGCATGCGTAAGTAACTGTTCCTGTACAGAAGTCAATGGGAATGCTGATTCAATCACAACATCCACAGAGTTATTATTCTGTGATTTGAGCTGCTCATATTCTGCAGAAATCTCAGGTAGAAGCGCCAGACGGCCATTATCGGCCAGCAATGTCAAAAAGTTTGACACTGCTGAGGTCTGATCTTCGCCTAAAACTTTGGCAAAAACACTTACCTGCTCTGCAGGAGTAAGCTCAGGGCGATTTAAGTAAGCTGAAAATGCTTCGTCTTGCACCGCAGCACTGAGCAATTCAAGCACTTTTGACCATGAGTCAGTTGCACTTTGCTCAGAAGCGTAAGCAAATGCTGCTTTAGCGTATGGGCGTGCCAACGTCAAGAGTTCAGCCATAATCCGCCTCTCTTAAAGTTTAGCAGCCAGCTGAGTCAGCATGGCATTGTGAGCTTCTGCATCAACTTGCTGGCTAAGAATTTTCTCAGCGCCAGTCACTGCAAGAGCAGCCACTTGTTGACGTAATTCTTCGCGAGCTGTATTGATCTCGGTATCAACAGCTTCTTTAGCCTGTTGACGGATACGCTCACCTTCAGCAGATGCCTGAGTGCGCGCTTCTTCTACCAATTGCGCACCGCGACGGTTCGCTTGTTCGATCAATTGAGCCGCTTGCGCTTTCGCTGCGTCTAATTCAGCTTTCACTTGAGCTTGCGCATCCGCAAGGTCAGCTTTTGCTTTTTCAGCAGCGTTTAAGCCATCAGCGATTTTACGCTGACGCTCACTAATCGCATTGATTAGTGGTGGCCATACAAACTTCATGCAGAATGCGACAAAGATCGCAAATGCAATTGCTTGGCCTATCAATGTGAGGTTGATATTCATTGCTATTCCTCAATAGTTTAATTTAGGAATTAAGCTGATTAACCTACAAATGGATTAGCGAAGATGAAGAACAAGCCAATACCAACACCGATCATAGGCACAGCATCAAGAAGACCCGCGATTAAGAACATGCGAGTTTGAAGTTGTGGAGCCAATTCTGGTTGACGAGCAACAGCTTCAAGGAAACGGCCGCCTAAAAGACCAAAACCAATCGCAGTACCTAAAGCACCAAAAGCGATCAAGATAGCAGATGCAATTGCAACTAGACCTAAAGTGAGTTCCATGATAATTCCTCAGAGGTTAGGTTTATACCAAATTAAATTAAAAAATTGTGCGCCCAACCGTCCATCGACAGTTAGGCAATACCATTAATGCTTTTCGCTTGCCATGCTCAAGTATACGATAGTCAGCATCATAAAAATGAATGCCTGCAGCGTAATAACGAGAATATGGAAAATAGCCCAAGGCACAGATAACGCCCACTGGATCCAGAACGGCAATAACGCGATTAAGATGAAGATTAACTCACCCGCATACATGTTACCGAATAGTCGCAGAGCCAATGAAACTGGACGTGCAAGGAAAGTTACCAATTCAAGAATCAAGTTCACTGGAATCAATAACGCTTTTGCAACTGGGTTACTTGGGTTAAATGGGTTAAGCGCCAACTCACCGACAAAACCGCCGATGCCTTTTTCACGAATGCTGTAGAACAAGATCAGCGCAAATACAGACAATGACATACCAAGGGTAATGTTAGGGTCAGTAGATGGAACGATTTTGAAGTAAACGTGATGCGGGTCCATGCCAAACACATTAGAACCAATAATTCCTGCAAGGTGCGGAATGAAATCTACAGGAAGTAAATCCATCGCATTCATCAGGAAAATCCACACAAAAATTGTGAGGGCTAAAGGCGCAATTAAACGTGATTTGCCATGAAAAGTGTCGCGGACACTTGAGTCAACAAACTCGATGATCATTTCAATTGCAGACTGGAACTTGGTTGGAACACCAGAGTTTGCAGCTTTCGCTACGCACCAGAACAGCAAACAGAAAATCACACCTAGCGTGATAGACCAACCCATTGAATCCAAGTGAATAGCAGTGAACCCCATCTGTTGAGCTTCATCAGCAGTCTCAGCCAATTTCCATGAACCGTCTGGCATTTTGCCATAAGTCAAATTGGTCAAATGGTGCTTGATATACTCGGTCGAAGTAAGGGCATGTTCTTCAGCAGCCATAAATCACACCTGGTCAATGTCAAAAAACTAAATGGAACTCACGAATATCGCGTGCTGCTTGATATCTCGCCAGCTCCTGAAAAAACTTTTCAATTTCAGCTGCGCTTAAACCCGCTTCTGCAGACGTGACGCCCAAAATGGAGCGACCCACGTCATGGCCTGAACGAGGATAAAGCCGCAAAATAATGCAGCCGGTGACAGCGGCTTTACATTGCTTAAAATTAAAATGAATCCAACAATCACAATTGCAAACTTGCCCATCATGCCACGATACATGTTGGACAGCACTTGTTTGGTGGCTCGGGCGCCAGCGGCCCGAAACGACTGCCATGTAAAATAGCAGCTTGCCAGCCAGCATACCAGTGCACCTAAGGCCGCACTCAATGCTGCTGCTGAATCTTTTAAGACCCATCCAATCAAGGCTGAAACAGGAATCATTAATGCTTGCAAGATGATCAAAGCTTTCGCTAATCGTCGATCAATCAAGCGACTAGTTCGGCTCATTTTTGTACACTCACAGCAATTATGCTTGACAAGTTTAGCTGATGATTATTTTTAATCGCAGGCATTATAGAGTTACACCCCTGAACATGCAATCTTTTCCCGACCTAAGTCTGGTTTTTTTGCATGTTTGGATTGCTGTCAAATTAAACAACTGCTGTTTGTTTTTTGCATTATTTCCGCGCATTTAGCACACAGCTGCGGGTTTGCTCCGCTAAAGTTTTCCAGGCATGGATAAAACTGGTCTCTGCGTTCATGCTTTCATCCACATGCTGAAAAATGATGGGATTAAGTTTTTGATACTGGTTTTTACTGGCCTGCCCTTCCGCCAGCAGGCACATTTTGGCTTGCGGACGGCTGTCCTGCAGGTATTTAATCTGCGCGATGGTTGGCGCAATATGCGGGTCATCCGTCAAGGCGCCCGCAAACTTTAAATTCAATGAACGCTCCAGGTACTGGTATGCGTCATGGTAAGACCAGTAAGGCTGTGGATTATTGCCGCTGCTCAGCTGGTGAGAAGCCATCAGCATATGATGCGCGAAGTTTCTGGCATTGGCCCAATACTGTTCGCGGTGCGCAGGCATTTGCTGTGAACGCAAGGCCGCAATGAAAAAACCGATACGCACAGCATTGTTCGGCTCTAGCCAAACATGCGTATCTACAGTATTCGGCAGCGCCTTCCCGCGCGGACTGCGCAGCGGCAGTGTGGAGAGTATGCCGGCGTTTAAAAGCGCAACGCTTTTGCGATTGCCGGACAGCAGCTTGTCCAAAGGCGCCTCATGCGCCTTGCCCAGCCAGATCACCAAGCTGGCATCCTGCACAATTTTGCGGTGCATGGGCGTCAAGCTGACATCGTGCCCGGATTGATTCTGCAGCAGCAGTGTCGGCTGCTCTACGCCCTTCGTCACTTCCTGTGCAATTAAATAGATTGGGTGCGTTGAAACCACTAATCCTTGCGCCCAGCTCACTGAGCTGAAAAATGCAAAAGCACAGAATGCCAAGATACGGGACATAGGGAGAATCACTAAAAAATTGAATAGTGTTATAATATAACAAATTCTCAAAAATACCTATGCCTGATCGAAACTTGCCTCGCTTCATGCTAAGATTTAAAGTCTTTTTCTTTTATAGTTTCGCACTTGAGGTTAATCATGAGCTCTTGTTCGCACGAACATCATAATGCATTGCATGGCGTGCACGACCACCCGAATGTGGCGCAGCGGCTTGCAGACGCTGAAAGCATGTGTTCGGCTTCAGGCGCGCGCCTCACCCCTTTGCGCAAGGAAGTGCTGGAGCTGATTTTAAATGCTGCAGGCCCCATGGGCGCTTATGACCTTTTGGCAAAAATCAAAAGTGATTCTGACCGCCCTGCTGCCCCGCCTACGGTGTACCGCACTTTAGACTTTTTATTGGAAAAAGGCTTAATTCACCGTTTAACCTCAATTAATGCCTATATTCCCTGCTGCCACCCGCGTGAGGGTCATCAGGCTGCCTTTTTAATCTGCACCGAATGTAAAACGGTGAAAGAAGCTTCTGCGCAAGGCCTGCTGCAGCAGCTGGATGAATTGTCTGCGTCTGATCATTTCACCGCGCACCACAGCATTATTGAAATTTCAGGAATCTGTCAGCAGTGCAGCAAACCCTAAGCACAGCTCCTCTGATTGAGCTGAAAAACATCCATGTGCGGATTGATGAACGCGATATTCTGAAAAATGTTGATTTCACCCTGCATGACCGTGAAATTGTCACGCTGATTGGCCCGAACGGCGCTGGCAAATCGACCCTGATCAAAGTCCTGCTTGGCATTCTGAAACCCAAGTCTGGGCAAGTCATCGCAGCCAAGAATTTAAAATTCTCCTATGTGCCGCAAAAATTCAACCCATCCCACAGCTTGCCGCTGCGGGTCTGTGATTTGCTGGCCTTAGAAAAATGTGAAGCCTCTATAAAGGCAGAGGTTATCCGTGATACAGGCATTGCAAAGCTGCAGGACGCCAAAGTGCAACAGCTGTCCGGCGGCGAGCGCCAGCGGGTGCTGATTGCCCGGGCGCTGCTGCGTCAGCCGGATGTGCTGGTTTTAGATGAGCCGATGCAAGGCCTGGATATTCAGTCCGAAGCGGAACTGTATGATTATGTGCGCAGCCTGCCGGAAAAATACGGCTGTGCGGTATTGATGGTGTCACATGATTTGCAGTGGGTCATGCAGGGTACACACCGCGTGGTCTGCCTGAATAAGCATATCTGCTGCAGCGGCCTGCCTGAAAGCGTACAGCAGCATCCTGAATATCAAGCGATTTTCGGCACCAACCGCGTGTTCTATCAGCACCATCATGATCATTGCGGCCATGGGGATTCTGCGGCACCGTGCCCGCACGATTCTCGCCCGCACATTCACCCCGAACCGGAAGCCTAAGCCATGATGGAATGGTTACAACTGCTGCTGCCTGCATGGATCATGGGCACCTTATTGGTGTTCCTCACGGCCCCGCTCGGCTGTTTAATGCTGTGGCGCCGCATGTCTTTTTTTGCCGACACTATGGCGCATGGCACCTTACTGGGGGTGGCGATTGCCGGCGCTTTAGCCCTCCCCCTCTGGGTCGGCGTGACCTTGCTTGCTATCATGCTGGTGGGCATTTTATGGATTCTGCATGACCCGCGGCTGCCGAATGATGCGCTGCTGGCGCTGTGTTCCGCCACACTGCTCTGCTCCGGCCTGCTGCTGATTCAGCACTTGCCTGAGCTTCGCCCTGAACTGCTCAGTTATTTATTTGGCGACCTGCTGACGATTTCATGGTCAGATTTGCCTGTCTTTAGCCTGGTGATTATAGGCGCGCTGGCCATACTGTATAAATATTGGCAGGCGCAGATTCAGATTGCGATTGATCCTGATATTGCTGTCAGCGAAGGCATCAATGCCAAATGGCAGCGCCTGATTTTCATGCTGCTGCTGGCCTTGTTTACGGTTCTGGCGCTGCGCGCGGTCGGTTCATTATTAATGGGCGCTTTGCTGGTGATTCCTGCATTAACTGCGCGCCTTATGGCAAATTCACCTAAACAGATGGTGCTCTGGTCTTTTGTATTTGCACAAATTGGCATTAGCGTAGGCCTATGGTCCAGCGCTGGACTGAATGTATCGACAGGCCTGAGCATTGTGCTGACCATGTCGATTTTATTTGCCGTGATTTTTGCCGTGCAGAAAATCAAAAAAATGGCTTAAGCAGTCCAATATTGCAATCTAAAACCATGCTATACAAACACTGAACTGCCTGCGGGCAGTTTTTTTTATGATGTTCTTTTTCTGTATCCTCTGATATATGTTGAATATCAGCATTATGAAAAAATCAGATTATGGAACTGCACAGCTTTCAATTGATGGCCCGCTATAACAGCTGGGCCACGCAGCGTTTGAACCTGATTTTAGATCAAGTTTCGGATGAAGACTTTTACAGAGACAGCGGCTTATTTTTTCAGAGTATTTTCGGCACACTGAATCATTTGCTGCTGGGTGAACATGCCTTATGGTTTCCACGCTTCAGCCAAGGCCATTCACCGAAAATAGCCTTGAACAGCATTATTGAACAGGACCGTTATGTGCTGACTCAAACGCTGCTGGAGAAGTCCTTTCATTGGCAGAATTATCTGCATGATCTTGATCCTGCGCTGCTCAGCGGACTCTTTCATTACCAGACCTCTAAAGGCCAAGACATTTCTGTCCCCTTTGCCGGTACGCTGCTGCATGTATTTAATCACGGCACCCATCACCGCGGACAAATTACAGCGGCACTTACCGCCATGGGCTATGACTGCCCTGAACTGGATTTGATTTATATGCTCTTAGAGCAAACAGAAAGTTATCCAAAATAATGAATGGACTGTTTTAAAGGCTATTTTTTAATTTATAGAACCGAAACTCTGGATTAAACAGCCCAATTGAAAATGCGATCCAAAAGAACCATGCCATCATAATGAGTTGGTCTTTCGTCCACTCTTCAGATTGAGAGGAGCTAAAGAAAGACCATGTTTTCCAGCCCTGAATATACGATGCACCGCCCCACGATATAATCCATTTTGTCACGATGCAATCTAAGATATAAATCAAAATCCATAGCGCTGTAGACATTGTTTTTTCTACTTATTTTATTAACTATATCTCAAACATATCAGATCAGCCAATAAGATAACAACACATCATTATTAACGCTTATGCGTATAAATCACTGGTGCACCAAGCTCAGCAAGCTGGCTGCGCAGGCAAACAGCACTGCAAAAGTCCGATTCATATACTTTTGCTGTTTGGGTGATTTTAAAAGCCGCAGCACTTTTGCTGCCAGCCCTGTATAGCCGGCCATGACAATTAAATCGATACTGATCATCGTCACAGCCATGATCACATATTGAATCCACTGCGGTTTGGACAAGTCTAAAAATTGCGGCAAGACGGCCAATAAAAACACAATGGCCTTGGGATTGCTCATATTCACCAGAAAGCCATACAGCACCAATTTTCCGCGTGATTTATCCGGCAGATTCTGCTGAATTTCGATGGATTGCACGGGCGCTGTCCACTGCAAAAAAGCCAAATACAGCAAATATAAAACCCCAAACCATTTCACAATTTGAAATGCCCAAGGTGTCGTTGCAAACAACACCCCAGCCCCTGCCGCCACAACGCCAATTTGCACCAATAGCGCCAGTTGCAGTCCAAACGCATTCCAATAGCCATGCTTAAAGCCGTAATTGAGGCCGCTCGACATAGAAGCAATCGCGCCTGCGCCTGGAGAAATACTGATGACCCAGCAGGCCAGCATATAGGCCAGCCAAATTTGGAAGGACATATCAAAGGTAGTTTTACAAATAGAAGCGCAATTATATGACATTTACTGTTTTTTAGGCGGATTAAAGCTATGCGGATTTAAATATGCTTCTAGGCTACCCACTGTACAGCCATTAGGGCACAATACAGAAAGCTACGCAGAAAATATCAAAATTTAGGAGCCATGAATGACCGCCCAATCTGTAATTTTACCTTTGCCATCAGATCATGCGCGTTTTATTGTTCTTCGCCTAAAAGAGTTAACCCTTGAAGAACTGAAAGAAAAACTTGGGGATTTATTTGATACCCGTGACCGCTTAATTACACAGCATCCGCACTCCCAGATTAAAACAGCTGTCGCTTTTGGCCCCGAGCTTTGGGCAAAATTGCATGCTGAAGCGCCTGCAGGCTTTAAACAGCTGGCGCCGATTGAGGGATCTTTCCAAATGCCTGTGGTTCCGGCAGATGTTTTGATTCATATCGCCGCACAGCGTACCGATATCTGCTTTGCTTTAAGCCAAGCTTTTTTTGATGGCATTCAAGATAAAGTAGACGTTTTAGATGAGCGCGTTTGCTTCCGCAATTTTGATAGCCGCGACCTCACTGGCTTTATTGATGGCACTGAAAACCCGCAATTTCCAGATGACCGTGCTGAAACTGCATTGCTAGGAGAAGATGCAGGCGAATTTGCTGATGGGTCTTTTATTTTTGCACAGCGTTACTGCCACAATTTAGAAAAATGGAAAAAGCTGAAAGTGGATGCGCAAGAGCATGTGATTGGCCGCACCAAGCTGGAATCGATTGAACTGAGTGAGGCTGAACAGCCTGAAAACTCTCATGTATCACGTACTGTGGTTGAAGATGGTGAAGGTGAAGAGCTGGCCATTCTGCGTCATTCTTTGCCTTATGGAGATGGCCGCGGCGATCAAGGCTTATTTTTCGTTGCTTACACCAACGATTTAAGCATTATCGACAGCATGTTATTGCGTATGTTTGGTACCAGCGGTGATGGTATTCATGACCGTTTACTTCATTTTGTCACACCAATGGATGGCGCATATTATTTTGCACCGAGTGAAGAGCTGTTGGAAAAAGTGCTGGAAGGTTAAATAAATGAAGCCGACGAGAGTCGGCTTATTTATATTTAATTTTACCAACAATACATATGACATCAGTAAAATGATACATGGAATCAGCTGAATAAACATTTTTACAATATACAGTAGCAGGCTTGTCATATTTTATTTTTAATTTCTTTCCCATGTAATTTAATTGTATTTTATTTACATTATGAAAACTCTCATCTCCACTATAAATATAAACATTCTCAGGCTTACTTAAACTAATAATATCATATGTATGTTTTTTATTATCTTCATCGATGGTGCTAGTTAATTTAATTTTTCCATAAAATTCATATTTTGATGCCGCATTAGTTTGAAAACAAAACAATAATATAATGAACAAAATTAATTTTTTCATAAGATACTTCTCAATTAAATCTCTCAGAATTAGTTAAATTCCCCTCTGAATCCCACTCATTCCACAAACCAATTTTTTGACCATTTTTGTATTGTCCATCATAAATAAAAACATCAGGATTAATTGTATATTTTTCATAACAGCGACCATTTTCTTCTCCTAAAACATAGAAACATTCCCCTACTAATATTCCATCACTGTTCCAATTTTTGACGAATCCATCCAACTCACCATTTTTGTATGTCATTTGGTCTTTCAAAACACCATTTCCATACCATGACTCCCATAAACCATTTTCAACATTATTTTCATAATTAGTAACAGCCATTTTACTACCTGATTCATACCATAAAGTACGCTCACCTTCTCTAGGATAATAACCATTATGCTTACTTTCATTAAACACATAATCTTTTTGACCATTAACAAGCCAATACGGGCTTGATAGTTTATGCCCAGACATATAAAAATCTTGAACTAAATAGCGTTTATCTGATTCATTTTTTAAAATTTTTCTAAAATATTTTGCATTTTTCTTATCTACACTAACCTGTCCGCTATCCTCAGCATCTGTCATATAAAGACTAACTTTAATATCTTTATAAGTACTATCTTTTTTGCTTTGTATCAGATGTTTATCATCATTTGTACCATTGGATTCCGCTGAGCAAGCCAAAACAAATATTACAAGACCAATAACTAAAATTCTGATTTTATAAATAATAAAATTCATACTTATCTTGTTCCGCCTCCGCTCTTAACAGCTTTTAATCCTAGTTGCTTATATACTTCATCTACAGATATTTTTTTCTCCAATTTTTGTGTCTTTGCATATTCATGATAGACTTTTGGCACATAGAATCGAAACGATGAAATTTTTCTATCAACAATAGTAATCTGATCATCTTGATTACCCCCTATCATAAGAAATCTACCATCTGTTTTATCTAAACTATATACAAAAGCAACATGTCCAGTACCACTAGTAGCCTCTGGTGAAGCACCTTCAAAGGTAGGTATAGTTGCTAAAGCACCAAAAATAGGTTTGTCAATTTTTACAAAATTTTGAGTATCCCGTCTGAAGCTTAAAGCACTTACTGTATCTTTTGACTTAGTATATTTAGCCTCTTGAAGACAGTAATTAGCAAAAGATGCACACCATGCCTGATCTGTTCCCACAAGGGTCTTAATCCCGCCCCAACCAACTAATTTATGATAATTATCTGTTTTAGTTATAACCCCTTCCTGTTTACCACACCATTGCTTTAACTCTCGCAATACTATTGCCATCCATGGAGCTTCTTTATTATTTAAGGGAATAATAGCCAGACCTTCGCCCGTGCCTTCTTTACTTCTTGTACTCTCAACCTGACCATTTGTATTAGTGAATAAATTTTCAGCTTGATTCATTATTGATGTTACTAGTGAATTACTTGAAGACTCCTTAGAGTTATCACCAAACTGAGAAACACTAGATATATCCTTATTAGGAACTTTTACATTGTCGCCCACTTTTATTTGGCTTTTATCTTTAATTTGAGGATTAAGCTTTAAGAATTCCTTTTCAGAAATTTTAAATAATTTACATATTTTAAATACTGAGTCATTAGATTTAATTTTATATACTTTAAATTTTGAGCTTAAATCAACTAAAAATTTATTACTTGCATATCCACCAATAGTTAGTATTTGACCTGAAAAAATATGATTTGAGTTTTCCAAGTAATTCCATTCTTGAATTTGATGTGCTGTAACACGAAATCTTTTTGCAATTTTACTCAGATTATCACCACTAACAACTTTATATTCGATTTTTTTATTAGCTGCCTTTAATATTCCATTTTGTGGCATTAGTTTAGCTGAATATTTTATTGTATTATTAATTAAATGAACTGTTTGCGACTCTAATGAAGTTATAACTTCACCAATAACTTTTTCCACCCCATCTATCATAGATGAAAAGATAATTACTTCTCCGGATTTAAAATGCGGAAGCAGTGGTAAACTCCCATTGCTATTTGTATTTAACTCTTTTTTTTGACCATTTATTGTTGCTGTTATTTTTTGATCACTTAATGGCTTAGAACCATCTGAAACACTCACAGCAGTTGTATAAACCCAATTTTCTTTCCTAGTATTTAAGTTTCCATTAAACCCTTCTTTCTCTTGCATTGCATCCATTAACTTATCAAGTGCTGAATCATTTAAGCTCGAAAGCTTCGTACTCCGCTGAATAGATGTTTTTTTTACAAGGAAATCTATATATGCTTCCGTATTATTTTCGTTTGGAGGAGCATAAATATATATTGCTTCTTTTAAAGAGAATTCATTATATTTTCTTCTTAGCAATGCTTTTTTTTCATTTCTTCCAGCTATATAACTGTCAAAAATTGCGAATTTCCCACTCTTAGTATCACCAACTCCAATTTGTCCTGGATACAGTCCATTAGATTTTGGCCTCATATTTCCAGGGTTATTAAATCGCCATGCGATTGTTCCACCACTTCTTAATAATACATTGCCGCTATCATTTACATATTGAACCGTCAATGTATTCCTATCATGAGATGCTTTTATGAATTTTGACATATAAAACCTATTTATTATTTATTATTAGATCAATCATTTCAGATTCAATGAAAACATTGCTTTCTTTAGAATCGTTAATTTTTGGATATAAATTAATTCTACCTTCACTATCACCAATTGAATTATCATTGTAGGTAATTTTATCAACATCAATCTTCCAGTTTTCTTCACCAATAATTAACTCAACCTCATCAGCACTATCACCATAAATTCTCGGCAATTTTGATCCAGAAATGATTCCTGCAGATAATTCTTTTCCATTATTTTTATTAATTATTTTGTATTTTTGATCAATTAATCCCATTAAATCGAAATTCATATCGCTACCATAAGGAGCAAACCTAATACTGTATTTACTTTTATCCAATTTTGGTAATTCAAGATTGTTTAAGTTTACTCTCTCTCCTAGAGTAAACAAATGCTGCCCTGCCTTACTTTCAAACTTGCCACCTGTTATGGTAAATATCCCATCCCCATTAATTTTCAGCTGTGAACCGCCCGCCGTCAGCACAATCTCTTTCGGACTGGTAATTTCAATCTTATCTTCCGTTGAAATCAGCTTAATTACCTTACGGGCAATCGCTTCGATGGCATCATCCTGCGCCTGCAATTCCACTTTGCCTTTAGCAGCATAAGCACTTAGCCCCTTTTGCGCTGCAAACAGGCTGATTTTGTCCCGTGCATGCGCCACCAGATTCTTCTGCGCACTAATATTCATAGAACCCTGAGCACTCGAAGCAATATCCTGAGAGGCCTGCAGCACAATATCTTCTGGTGTAGTCAATGCAATGCCGTTTGGAGACGCCAATAACATAAGCGCCTGCCTAAATAATTTACCTTGCTCCTGCTGTTGCGGGTCTGATGAACTTTCCAAATTTTGGGCATAGCCTTCCATAAAGCCTTTAGCATGTTCCAAAGCCTTAGTAGGTGTGAATATTTCAGGCTTGCCGAAACCGCCATCCATGATCATTTCATCAGGCTTGATTTTGATCTCTTCAACAATTTTACCTACCTCTTTCAAAACCTTCAGCGGATCATTCTTCAGCTGGCTTTTTAAATTGCCAATTCGCACCAGCAGCTGTTCAGAACCATGATCTTCAAGGTTTTGAATCACTTCTTTTAAATTGTCAAAAGCATCTTCAGCATCTTCAAAATAGGCTTGGAACTGCTGCACTGTGCCTTTGACATCTTTAGTAATTGCACCCATATCCCGAATAAAGCCTTTGCAATTTTTTAAAGCATTTAACGGATCTTGCGACAATTCATCTTTAAAGAGGCTGACCGTCGTCATCAAGGCTTGCGAGGTGCTTTTAATTTCAAGGGATTGAATTAATTTGGGCAAACGGCCAATCACATTCAGCGCATCAGTTTGCTGTTTCACAGCAATACTGCTGAGCATTTTCATGCTTTCCCGACCTTGGCTCAGCAAGGCCTGCGCTTTAGCAGCCTCCAAATGATCGGCGATGGCATTTTCCTGCGCATAGGTCGAAATCAGCATGCCTTTGCCTGCACGCACGGCACCAAAAGCATCGGTTCTTAGCTCAAATCCCTCACCGCGTCCATTGCTTTGTTCTTTATCTTTCGGATGGCTGAGATTGCCTAAATTCAGCTGGCTGGCGCCATGGCTGCTTTGCAGCTGCGTGCTGATCTGCCCTGCCGTATCATCAAAACGCAATTGGTTAAAGCCAGCGCCATCCACCTCCTGCGAACGAATGCCGCTGAGTTTTTTAGTCTCAGGCAGCTGGCCTTTGGCATCAAACATGGCCTGATGCCGTTCCGCTTCATGTATGCGCCCCACCACAAAGGGCCGGTCAACGTCGCCTTCGAAGAAATCAATCACCACGATTTCACCAATCCGCGGATGAAAACGCGCGCCATAGCCCTCACCCGCCCACGGGGTCAGCACATCGACCCAAGCAGAATCCGCATCACTGTCATTGCTGCCGGCGCCGCCATCATGAGCATGGTCTTCATTGCGGGTAAAGCTGAAACGGACTTTAATACGCCCCCAGGCATCCACATGAATGCTTTCCCCTTCTGGGCCAGCTACTTTAGCCCGCTGCGGATGCGCGGAAGGGCGATGCAGCAGCGGATCATATTCTGGAACCACAGCAATGCTGCGGCGCATCACATGCAGTTCATTGGCTTGGCGCTCATCTCCCAAGGATGGCCAGCGGCTGGCGCTGAGCAGCGACTCCAGCTGCATCAGAATGTCTTTCGGCAGGTTATTTTGGTTATAAAATGCTTTGCCTAAAATCAGAAATTCACAGTCTGAGCCTTCATGCTGATCAATATCAGGATGATCAGTCAGCTGGAACCAATAACCGGCTTGCGCATCGCGGACACTGCTGCGGGCCGTAAAAAATTTCGACTGCAAAATCTGATGCTGATTCAGCTGCTGATTGAACCGTTCCAGCTGCTCACTGCCCGCAGGCGTCGCTTGATCTTCACCGTTTAAATCCGCTGTCCATGCAGGACTGAGTGACCAGACCTGTTCCAGACCGAGGCTTTCATTGTCCTGTTGCTCACTGTGCACATGTGTGCTGAGCAAAGGCTGAGACTGGTCCTGAGCCAAAGACTGCGCCTGCCAGCGCTGAGTTTGAACTGCTGTCGCCTGCAGCTGGCGCTGGCCAATAAAACTGGTGATGCTATCCAGACGCTCGGCTGCATGGCTACGGTGAAACCGGATTGAGCGGCGGCTCAGAGCGTTAAATGCCTGATTATGATCAATCAAGCGCAACTGCTGCGCCTGCATGGGTGCAGCGGATGCAGCAACAGTCAGTTCAGCTTCATCAATCAGCCAATTGATGCCTTCACTGCGCCACAAACGCGTTAAAAAGCCATAGTCACTTTCATTGGCCTGCATGACAAATGGCCGTACAGCATAATCTCGGCTGAGCCCTTCTAAATTCAAGCTTAAACTGGATGCGAATAATGCGCTTTTCTGCTGCCATTCGCTGAATAAAACTTCAGTGACCTCACGCACGCTTTTATTCATAAACACCCGGCTATTGCGGCGTTTATGCCAAAGCGCGGTGGCATCTTCAATGACCAGCTTATAAACCGTCAGCGCGCCATCGCTTTGCCCCTGACTGGCGCACGTAATCACTCCGGTGATGCGCTGCAGCTGGCCTAAATCGGTCACTTGATCAATGGCGGCACGCCCGCCAATAAATTGCTTGAGCGGAATATGCGCATGTGCGGACAGACAAATCAGCTCGGCGCACAGCCCCTGATTAATGCGGTGCTCACCTTCAATACGCTGAATAAAGACTTGAGCATTCAGGATTTCATTTGAAAAATGGATATGCAAAGCGCGCTGCTGCACACTGAGGCCAAAACTCTCAATTAAGCTATAAATATTTTTAATCATGTTCTTTTTTTAATTAATTTATTTTATTTGTGCGCGCATTCTAGAAAATGTTGCTTTTTTAGTCCAGTCATTTTTTTCAGCAGCTGCTCAATTTCATTGCCCATCCCCCTCATTGAAAAATGCATAAAATTATGCCGCATTCAACTTTCAGGACAGAAAATGGGCTGTTACACTGCTGATTCTCTTTAATTTAATCATGCTAAAAAGATGCTTCAGATTGAATCCAAACTCCCTGCGCAAGGCGTGACCATTTTCAGCAGCATGAGCGCCATGGCGCAGCGTTTAAATGCATTGAATATGTCGCAAGGCTTTCCTGATTTTCCTGCGCCGCCCGCACTGCTGGATGCCTTGGCGCAAGCGGCACAAGATGGATTTAATCAATATGCGCCGGGCGATGGCCTATTGAGTTTGCGAGAACAGCTGGCACAGCTTTTTTGGCAGCGCGACCAATTGCACCTCGATCCTGCGGCTGAAATCACCATTACCCCGGGTGCAACCATTGGCCTGTTCAGCGTCATTCAAGCCATTGTGCATGCAGGCGATGAAGTGATTATTTTTGATCCCAGCTATGACAGCTATGCGCCCAGTGTAAAGTTAGCCGGCGGTATTCCTGTGCATATCCGCCTCACCGCTCCAAATTTCCATGTGGATTGGCAATCGGTGAAAGATGCCGTCAATGCCAAAACCCGTATGATCATTGTCAACACGCCGCACAACCCGACGGGCGCCATTTGGTCAAAACAGGATTGGCAGCAGCTGATTGAGCTGATTCAGGATACAAATATTGCCGTGCTGTCGGATGAAGTTTATGAACATCTGATTTATGACGGTCAGCGCCATTATTCTGCGCTGTCTTTTCCAGAGCTGCGGGAACGCAGCTTGGTGATCGGCTCATTTGGCAAAACCTTTCATGTCACCGGCTGGAAAACCGGCTACTGCGCTGCGCCAGCTCATTTGATGGCGCTGTTCCGCCAAGTCTATCAATTTACCAATTTCTGCGGTGTGACTCCGGTGCAAATGGCGCTGGCCAATTTCATGATGCATCACCCTGAACATATTGCAGAACTGGCTGGTTTCTATCAGGCCAAGCGTGACTTATTTAATGCCGGACTGAAAAATTCACGTTTTCAATTTACACCGTCACCCGGCACCTATTTTCAAAATTTAGATTACAGCGCCATCCGCCCCGATTTGGATGACAGCGCAATGTGCCAGCATCTGGCGGAACAGCATGGCATCGTGGCCATACCGGTCTCTGTTTTTTATCAGCAGCCGTCGGAAAATTTACGCTTAATCCGCTTTTGCTTTGCGAAAAAAGATGAAACGCTGCAAAAAGCAGGAGACATTTTATCGCAGGTCTAAAAATTCGCTGAATCGCCATTTTGGCTAATTAATTTCAAGCCTGAGTTACTGTAGAACTAAGGCTTTTTTAAGCCATTCCTGCTAATGTCAGCATGAGTCAATCAATATTATAAGTACACTGCCTAGGATTGCATATGACGGAGCATCAGCCTTTCAACAGTCAACAGAAACTTTGGAAATCCTTTCTGATTTTCCTTGTGCCGCTGATCGCCACCAATATTCTGCAAAACCTTTCAGGGACAGTTAATACTGTATTTGTCGGCCAAATGCTGGGGGTTCATGCAATTGCGGCCGTGTCAGTCTTTTTTCCGATCTTATTTTGCCTGATGGCCTTTGTGATCGGCCTTTCAGCAGGCGCTACCGTTTTGGTTGGGCAGGCTTGGGGCGCTAAAAACATTGAAAAAGTGCATAGCGTGGTGGGTTCAACACTGTTTATGACACTGATTGGCGGCAGTGTAATTGCTTTTCTTGGGGTGTTCTTTGCCAAATATATACTGCTGGCGCTGGGCACAAATGCAGAGGTGCTGCATCTGTCTATCCCTTATGTGCAATGGATGCTGGCAGGCAGCCCGCTACTGTTCATCTACATTATTTACACCTCGATTCTGCGCGGAGTCGGCGACAGCACGACCCCGCTGATAGCATCCTGCATGACGATTGCCACGGGCTTGATCATTACCCCTGTCCTGATTGCGGGAAAATTTGGCCTGCCTAAGCTGGGCATTGTCGGGCCAGCCATTGCGACAACCGTCGGTTTCAGCATTGCTCTGATCTTTTTATATGTTTATTTAAATAGAAAAAATCATCCGCTGCGCCCAGATGCAGCGTTGCTCCGCCATATCCGCTATGAGCCGGAACTGAGTAAAATCATTCTGCGGCTGGGCATTCCCACAGGCATTCAAATGGTGACCACCTCTGTGGCTGGACTGGTGATTGTCGGACTGGTCAACCGCTACGGCGCAGATGCCACCGCCGCCTACGGCGCGGTGAATCAGGTGCTGAACTACATTCAGTTTCCAGCATTATCCATTGCCATTGCAGCGTCAATTTTTGCCGCGCAAGCAATTGGCGCCGGCAAGTCCGATTTGCTGAACAAAGTCAACCGCACCGCGCTGACCATGAATATTCTATTCACCGGCACATTGGTTATTCTGGCCTATTTATTCTCTAAATATTTGATGGCGCTGTTCATCACCGACCCGCGGGTCGTCGTGCTGGGTCAGGAGCTGCTGTTCATTGTGCTGTGGTCGATCGTATTTTTTGGCGCCAGTGCAATCTTTGCCTCCATCATGCGCGCCAGCGGAACCGTGACTGTGCCGATGATCATCAATATTGCAGCCATTTTGCTGATTGAAGTGCCTTGCGCTTATTTATTCAGTGAACGGTGGGGGCTCAAAGGCATTTGGCATGCCTATGCGCTGGCCTTTGTCTGCCTGTGCCTGATGCAAGGGCTGTATTATCACTTGGTTTGGAAGAAAAAAACCGTCCAAGCGCTGATTTAGCCGCTCAGCTTGAAAACTGATAACCTTTGAAATTAATCCTATTTTTATACAGATCTGTTCCTTGTTATAACCAAAACGCATCTGATAAAAATAGGTTATTACCATGTCAAAACGAAAAATTAAATTAGGCGCTTTTGTACCCGGCATTTCTCAGCATTTGGCAGGCTGGCGCCACCCGCAAGCACGGCCTCAGGACAACCACAGCCTCGCTTATTTTGTAGAACTGGCCAAAACGGCAGAGCGCGGTTTATTTGATGCGTATTTCCTTGCCGATATCCCTGTCAGTGTCGACCCGGACCGCACGCCTAATTTAGGCCTCAATGCCAATAACACGGGGTTAGAACCCATTACCCTCTTTTCAGCGCTGTCTGCAGTGACTCAGCATATTGGCTTTATTGCGACGGCATCCAGCACCTATGAGCAGCCTTATAGTTTGGCTCGCAAGTTCGCCTCCTTAGATCACCTGTCCCAAGGCCGCGCCGCATGGAATGTAGTCACCACGGCTCAGCCTGAAGTTGCCAAAAATTATGGCCTAGAACAGGCGCCTTTGCCGCAAGCGCGCTATGAACGCGCGGATGAGTTTATTAACGTAGCGCAAAAGCTCTGGGACTCTTGGGAAGATGATGCTTTCAGCTATGACAAAACAGCAGGACAATTTTTTGACGGCAGCAAAGTGCATGCGCCGCGCTTTAAGGGCAAGCATATTGCGGTAGACGGCGCGTTGAATATCGCCCGGCCGCCGCAGGGCTACCCTGTGATTGTACAGGCAGGCCAGTCTGAAGATGGCCGCGAACTGGCTGCCAAATATGCCGAAGTCATTTTTACTGCACAGCAGAATTTAAGTGATGCGCAAAGCTTTTACCGCGATGTTAAACAGCGTTTAAGCAAATATGGCCGCCATGCCGATGATGTCAAAATCATGCCCGGCGTGTCTATCTTTGTGGCAGCGACTGAGGCTGAAGCCCGCGCCAAATATGATGAGCTGAACAGCTATATTCACCCTTCCGTCGGGCTGATGCTGCTGCATGCCTTAGGCGGATTTACCGAAGACCTCAGCCAATATGATCTGGATCAGCCGCTGCCGGCGCATATAGGCCAACTCAGTCATGGCGCCAGCCGCCAGCAGCTAATTTTAGACATTGCCCGTAAAAACAACTTCAGCATCCGCCAGCTGTACCAATGGATTGCCAGCGCGCGCGGCCACTGGACACTGATTGGCACCCCTGCGCAAATCGCAGATCAGCTGCAGGAGTGGTTTGAAAATGATGCTGCGGACGGCTTTAATATTTTACCGCCGACCACGCCCGCCAGCTTAGATGATTTTGTCGATTTAGTCGTGCCTGAGCTGCAGCGCCGAGGCCTATTCCGCACGGCCTATGAAGGAACAACTTTACGTGACAATTTAGGCCTGAAGCGCCCTGAAAACCAATATGTTTTAGCGCGCCGCTATACGGAACACGCCTCATAAGCAGCAAGCCATAAAAAAGCCCCATCTGGGGCTTTTTTATGCTTCACGTTTAACCTAGATCAGGCGCTTACCACGCCAGCTTAAACTGCTCCAGCTCATGCGGCAGCGCCAATTCAGGCTGTTCTTGGAAATCCAGCAAAATGTCATTTTTAATCGCGGCAATACGGTAGTCCTCACGCTTGCGCGGACGTTCAAGCTCTACAGGCACAATACGCTTAATACGCCCCGGATGCGGCTGCATCACCACCACACGGTCACCCAGCAACACTGCTTCTTCTACATCATGCGTCACTAAAATGGTGGTGATTTTTTCAGACTGCCAAATCCGCTGCAGCTCTTGCTGCAAATTTGCGCGGGTCAACGCATCCAACGCGCCAAAAGGTTCATCCAGCAATAAAATTTGCGGACGGTTGACCAAGCTGCGCGCAATCGCAACGCGCTGGCTCATGCCGCCTGACAGCTGGCTCGGATAAGCCTTTTTAAATGCGCTTAACTGCACCAGCTCAAGGTGATAATCAATCAGCGCCTGCTTTTCCGCCTTGCTTAAGGCGCTTTTTTCTAAGGCCAAAGCCACGTTTTGTTCGACATTCAGCCATGGAAACAGGCGGTGATCCTGAAACACAATGCCGCGTTCTAAACTGGTGCCTTTTACGGGCTGACCGTCAATTAAAATTTGACCATCAAAAGATGCATCCAGCCCGACCAAGAGGCGCAGCAGCGTAGATTTGCCGCAGCCGCTGTTGCCGACAATGCTGATGAACTCACCATGCTGAATATTCAGCTGAATCTGTTCTAAAACCTTTAAGTCCTGTCCGTCTTTGGGAAAGTATTTATCCAGCTGCCGGATTTGCACATGCGGCTGATGCTGTACTGCTTGATTCATAATGTTCTCGCTTCTTGTTATTTCTGCGCAGCCTGACGCCAGCGTAAATTGTATTGTTCAAAAAATTGCGCGGCTTTAGAAAAGACTAGGCCGACTGCGCCAATGATCAGCATGCCGTACAGCACCACTTCCATTTTAAATAAGTTCTGGCCGTCCATAATCGGGTTGACCACGCCCACAGCTGAAACAAAGAAATACTCTGCGCCCACGGTCGCCACCCATGAAAAAACCAAAGCGATATTCAGGCCCGCAAAAATACTGGGCGCAGCAGCCGGCAAGATCACTTTAAAAAAGGTCTGCAGAGGATTGAGCTGGAAAATTTGCGCCACTTCTTTAACTTTCACAGGCACATTTCTGACGCCGTCATAAGTGTTAAAAAACACCGGGTAGAACACCACCAGACTGATAAAAATCACTTTGGAAACTTCGCCATGGCCAAACCACATAATCATCAGCGGAATCCATGCAAAAACTGCGACATGCTTGATGGCATTTAAAGTTGGCGAAAAAAATCGGTCCAGCCAGACATTCAGCCCGAGCAGCAAGCCAAAACCAGCGCCAATCACGCCGCCTGCAATAAAGCCTGCCGTATTGCGCAGCAAACTGGCGATGACATTTTCATACAGCTCACCGGACTGCGCCGACTCCAGCAGCACCTTGCCCACCTCTTTGGGTGCTGGCAGCAAAGCTGGATCAACCCATTTCCAAGCGGCCGCAGCCGACCATGCAATGAACAGCACCAGCGGGATGATCCAACCGCGATAATCAATATTTTTCATTCTTCTTGCTCCGGTTAATTGGCCTGATCCCAGCCGCGGAATTGTTTTTGCAGCAGGCGGATGAAAACATCAAAAGCAAAGCCGACCAGTCCAATCACCACAACGGTTGCCAATACCACATCCAGCTGGAAAATTTGCCGCCCATAGACCATGATATAGCCAATGCCCTCGCTGGACGCCAGCAGCTCGACCGCAACTAAGGCGCCCCATGCGCTGGCCAGCGATAAGCGCAGGCCGCCAATAAAGCTGAGGAAAGCGCCCGGCAGCACCAGATTTTTAAACTTGGACCACGTGCCCAGCTGATAGACATCTGCAACCTCAATCAGCTGCGGTGAGATATTGCGCACGCCCTTAAAAACATTGATGGTCATCGGGACTAAAGCGGCTTTGGCAATAAGAATAATTTTCAGCGCTTCATCGATACCGACTAAAAGAATTAATAACGGAATCCAGCCCACTACAGGCACTAAGTTAATCACTTTAAACGTCGGCCAAATATAGGCTTCGGCTGTACGGGACAGCCCCATGGCAAGGCCCAGAGCCAATGCCAGCACAATGCCGGCACTGAATCCGTAACCAATGCGGCTCAGGCTGATACTGAGATTGCTCCACAGCTCACCGCTGCTGTACAGGTCTTTCAGCGCTATCCAGACCAGCTCTGGCGGCGGCAGCAATAAGGTATTGACCCAATTGCGCTCCACCGCGATTTGCCATGTGTACAGCAGCAGCAAAGGGAAAATCAGGCCTACACTCCACAATACGGCTTTACTCTGAAGCACAGGCTGCAGCAGGCGTTTCAGCGCCAGCAGCGGTTCAGGCTTCGCAATCGGTTTTGCGCTATCCAGCTCTAATTCTTGCAGCATCAGATCTCTCCTTTCAGAAACCAAGGCTTATTGATCCAGCACTCAAGGTGTCCAGAAATTCTGTAAGTTTTGACTCTTCAGCGCGTTATTGAGATATTTCGGCTCAATCCACTGATCGACATCAAAATTACCGCGGATCAGCTTTAAGTCCTGACCTGCTTTGAGTTTCTGCTTAATCAAGGAAATACTGGCGCTATTGAAGACTGGCGCGCTGTGGCTTTTTAAATTCACACCGTCATTGGCGCGGACAAATGCGCTATACGGCAAGCCTGATTTAGCCCAAGTTTTAAATAAAGCCGGTTTGTTGCTTGGATTGCTCTCCCAAGCGGCTTCTTTCACCAGCACGTTGACCACACGCTGTACAGTTTCAGGATATTTCTGCTCGAACTTTGAGTTCACTAAAACATAACCTGAGCTCTGAAGCTGCGCAGGCTCTTTTTTAGAGCTGTAAATCAGCTTCGCCACACCGCGGTCAATCACAGGAAATACCGACTGATTGCTGAATAATGCATCCAGATCGCCGCTGGCCAAAGCCGCGTAGCCGACAGGGCCATCGACGTTGACAAATCTAAAGTCCTTTTCCGTAAAACCATATTTTTTTATAATTTGATTTAATGCTAAATGCACACTGGTACCGCGGAAAAAGCCAATTCTTTTGCCTTTTAAATCTGCCCATGATTTGGCGGTTGATCCCGGCGGCACAATTAAATAGGTATTGTCATGCGTCCCAGCTACGGCAATCAGTTTGGTATCTAAACGGCTGGCTTTACCAATCAGGGCTGGCAAATCACCAAGCCAAGTAATATCAATCAAGCCATTGGCATAAGATTCATTAATTGCAGGGCCTGCACCTTTGAAGTTGTTCCACTGGATTTTAATGCCGTCTTTTTGGAATTCTTTTTCAATGAGGCCTTGGGTCTGCACCGTTGCATAGTAGCTGCCGTAACCGACAGGACGGTTGCCGGTGCCCACCAATGGCGAAGCAAAACGGATGACCGCAGGCTTAGCCTCAGCAGCAAAGGCCTGCACCGCCGGTACGAGTGTAGAAACAGCGATCACGCTGCTGAATAAAATTTTGGTCCATGAAGACATGCGGAATTCCTCTAATAATTTAAATAAGGTTTAAAAACCGTACTGGAACTGGGCGACCAGCTCGTTGTAGCTCTTGTTGATTAGTTCGTTATTCACATGATTCACATTGATTTGAAATTTGGTGGTTTCTGCAAAAAATGCATTGAGCCCAAGGCTGTGTATGTCAATCAGCTGATTGTCCGCATTGGTGTCGCGGTTGATGCTGTCAAAGCGGTAAAAGGCCTGATAGGACTTTGGCCACCAGTCGTCATAACGCCCTTGATTGCGGAAGCCCTTGACAAACTGCTCACCAAAGTTCCAAAACAGCGTGCCCGTATGTGACTCGCTTTCGCGTTTATAAACAGAAGCGCTTTGGCTGCTATAGGTATCGTCTTCGCCCTGTACATATTCATACGTCGCGCCAAAAGGATGATGGTTGTAATAAATATCAAAGCCTTTGCGCAGCACATCGCCTTTGCCGGCAAAGGATGCGCTGGCGCCGCTGGTTTCAAATAAATTGCTCCGGCCCTGATACCACGACACGCCAAAGCTCAGTTCACGCAGCCACGAGTTGTATTCGGCGGGCAAGGTGTAGCGCAGGCGTCCGACAAAGTTTTTGTCATCATTGTCATCGGACTTATTGGCGCCATTGCCATTCACAATCCCAAAGGCATAGCTGATCATTGGAGAACGGTAGTTGTAGCCATAATCGACCGTCGGCAGCGCATCGCCGCGCACAATCAGCCCCACCTCACGCAAAGCCAAGCCGTAGCCATAACCCGGCAAACTGAACAAGGCATTGTTGATGGTTGGCTTCAAATCTTCAGTCGCCTGCACCTCTTGGCCAAAGGGCAGCAGCTGCTGCCCCAAAGTGACCGATAAACGGCCTGTATCTGGGCTTAAGGTCGGCAGCACGTTATAAATCAGCTGCGCATCCAGCAAGTTCAAATAGCTGTTATTGGTGCCAGACTGCGGTGACGTGCCAAAGCGCAGGTTAAAGTCGAGGTTTTTGCCCTGCTCATAATCTTTAAATAAGTTGCCGGAAAAGCCTATCTGCACCGCGCCTAAATCAAAGGAAGAGCGGCGGCTGTTCACCGCATTGCCTGTATTTGCACCCTGCGGCTGTGTGACTTGCGGCTCATCGATATAAGATGCTTTGGTCTGAACCACGCCATTAATCAGCAGCTGGCGTGTAGACAGCGCAGTTTTCGTATCGCGTTCACGCTGCACCTGATATTTATAATTTTCCAAATCGCTTTGCAGGCCCTGCAGCTCTGCACGGGTCACAAAGCTTTGATCATCTTCAGCATCAAGACTGCTTTCTGATCCAGTTTCAGCGCCCGCATCTGCGGTTAAATTTTCATCAGCTTCTTCTGCGCCGTCCGCTTTAGCCTGGTCTGCACCTTGAATGCGACTCAGCTCAGTTTTCAATTGTTTTAATGACTGTTCCAGCTGCACAACCTGCTGCTGCAGCTGCACAACATCAGTATCTGCATGGCTTAAAGCAATACTTGCACTCAACAGCGTCAGCGCTGCTGCCCCTTGTTTTAAATAAATTCGTTTCATTCTGAACCGCCACCTAAAGCTTCGCAAGTGACACATCGGTGGACTTAATCAGCACAATCACCTGACTGCCGATCTGCAAATCCAGTTCGATCACAGAACGGGTGGTAATGACTGAGGTAAACACGCCGGAGGCCGTAACCACATCGACTTCTGAAACAACGCCGCCTTTCACGATTTCCTGAATCGTGCCTTTTAATTGATTGCGTACATTAATAGATTGAATTGTCATTTTTAATTCCTGTTATTTGCTTGAAATTAATCATGACGCATTTATAAAAAATTAAAAAATAATATAAAACGATTTTTATATCGGTTTTATTAAAATAAAACTAAATTAATAAAACCTGTTTTGATAAATAATCTTTATTCTTTATGATAATATTTTCATACTGCCAAAAAACCACATCCTGCTGTGCAAGGATTTTAATTTCCTTATTAATCGTTTGCCGTGAAGATGACAGCAGATCAGCTAAATCATGCTGTGAAATTTTTAAGCGGATTTCCGTCCCAAGCGCATGCGCTTTGCCATACTGCATCGACAAATCCAGCAGTATTTTGCAAACTTTTTGATGTAAATTGGCCACTTGCAAGAACTTCACCTGCTGAATTAAATAGTGCATGCGCAGGCTTAAGATATCCAGCACATCCTGCTTCAAAGCATTACTATGACTGATTTCTTCAACAAAAACAGCTTTGGGAATCTGCAAAATGCGCACTTGATTAAAAGCATAATAATCATAGTCAATCGCTTGCGAGTTCAGGCAAGGCAGCAAATTAATCAAGTGCTTTTCTGAATAATAACTAAAGGCGTGAAAACGGCCCGACGGGCTTAAATATCCAATTTGGATAATCCCATCGAGCAAAATATACAGTGCATCACTGCTATTTTCTTGACTTAAAATTAAATCATTTTTTTGATATTTTTTAATATTAGAATTTTCTAAAATAGATTGAATCTTATAATCCGATATGTTTTTAAAAACCTTCTTTAAAACCTCATAAACTTCACGTTTATAAAATATAGATACATCTGCATGCGCTGCCATGATTAATCCATCCTATTATTTTAATCTTTTGATGAGAGAAAAATATACTAGATGGATTAATCGGCACTGACGAATCATTTATTCTTCAAACTTTAGCGTTTTATATGCAAAGTTTGCAAATAAAACAGCATTTCTTATGAAGCTTTTTCATATATGCCCTGCTCGCTGTTATAGCGGAAATTTGCAGGGTCTTCTTTCACCTCCTTACGCAATACTTTGCTTGGCAGCCCATCTGCGCCAACAGGAATATCACCTTCCAGCGTGACACGGCGCACAACGCGGTGCTGGTCGCCGTAGTCATTAATCGCCCGATGCTGTGTCGCGCGGTTATCCCAAATGGCAACATCACCCGCATCCCAGCGCCAGCTGACAATATTTTCCAGCTTTTCGACATATGCCTGGAACAGCGCATACAAACTGCGCGATTCTGCCTGACTGTATCCGACAAAGTTTTTGAAGAAACTGCCTAACAGCAGGGATTTCTCGCCTGTTTCCGGGTGTACGCGCACCAGCGGATGCTCTGTTTCATATTCTGTAGAGTTAAAGTAGTTTTTATATTTCGCCAAGACTTCTGGCGGAATGCTGGCCTTGGCCGCATAGTCATAATTGTTGCTGTGCACCGTGCGCAGGCTGTCCGCTAAAGCTTGCAGCTGCTCAGGCAGATCTGCATAAGCCGCTGCGGTATTGGCCCAAACTGTATTGCCGCCCACTTCTGGCGCCACCACGCTGCGTAAAATTGAGGCTTTAGGATAGGCATCAATAAAGCTAATATCAGTATGCCATGCATCTGCACGCGCTCCGCGTGAGTCAATTTCTAAAATATGCGCAGAACCATCTTTAACAGGTACAGTCGGATGATTCAGCGGCGTGCCTAAGCGGGTGGCAAATGCCTCTTGCGCCACATCATCTAAATGCTGCTGGCCTTTAAAAAAGATCGCTTTGTGCTTCAGCAAAGCCTGATTGATCTCTTGCACCACTTCGTCCGTTAAATCTGCAGACAGCTGAACGCCTTGAATTTCTGCACCAATGCGGCCGCCGATCGGGCGAACTTGAATATGCTGATATTGCTGTGACATGAAAATTTCCTCTTTAAAATTGTTATAGGACACTGGGCCTGTGAAATCATCATGCCGAATTGGCTGAGGCAAATCTGTCAATAAATTGACATTTCTATACTACATTTCTGCTATATAAAAATTAAAAAATGCTTTACCCCCCGTAAAAAAGCCCGCAACCTGCGGGCTTTTCTTCTGCATTGTCTTTATTTGCCTTGGCCCAGCTTGGTCGCCATGGCGGTAATTTTCTGATAGCCCGCCGGCAGGATGCGCTGGATTAAATCCAGCGCTTTAGCATCATTGCCAATCAGCAGGCGGCGCTTGTCTTTCTGCACAGCCTCTAAAATCTGGCGGGCGGCTTCTTCAGGCGGGCAGCGCAGCAGCTTATTGAAGGTTTGCGCCGACTTTTCCGGATTCATGCCTAGACTGCGCAGGCTGTCATTCATTTTTGCCGCATTGGCAATATTGGTGCGGATGCCGCCCGGATGCACACACAGCGCGCTGACACCGCTGTTTTCCATATCCAGCTCTTGGCGCAGCGACTCGGTAAAGCCGCGCACAGCAAACTTAGTGGCATTATAGGCCGACTGCGTCGGCTGCGCGGTCAGGCCAAAAAGGCTGGAAATATTAATGATATGGCCTTCGCCCGATTTCTTGATCAGCGGCAAAAACTCTTTGGTGCCGTACACCACGCCCCAAAAATTGATATCGACAATCCATTCCAGCTCTTCATAGCTGGCGCCTTCCACCGTAGAGCCCAAAGCCACGCCAGCATTATTGAAGATCATATTGACCGAACCATGATTCTGCACGGTGTCCTGCGCCCAGGTGCGGACCTCATCCAGCTTCGCGACATTGACTTTTTGGGTGGTGACACGCACATTGCTGTCTGTCAGCAGCGCCGCCGTTTGCGCCAGCCCCTGCTCATTCACATCACTTAAAGATAAATGGCAGCCCTGCTTTGCCAGCAGTACCGCCAGTTGCTGGCCAATCCCTGAACCTGCTCCCGTAATGGCAGCGACTTTATTTTTAAAATTTTTCATTCTGTTTCCTTTGCTTAAACGGTTCTGAGCTTAAAGCTTTTGCACTCTGCCCAACGGGGCATCAGCTGCTTGTATTTGTGCAGCCTCGTCTCAGCTCATTGCTTCAATATAGGTTTGACAATACATATTGTCAATATCATCTTGGGACGCTCTATTGCACTTGCGGATAAGGCGGATGGGCATAGGTGTTCGGCTGATTTATTGATAAGATATGACAATGATCCGTTTCAACTTAAAATGATGATGATGACAGAGCAGCCAGCGGCAGAAGAAAAGCAGCCCGCCAAAAACAGCAAGGAACGCCAATTCAAAGGCCTGTCACTGACAGAGCGCAAGCAGCTGCGCCGCGAAAAACTGATTGAAGCCGGCATTGAAGCCTATGGCACGCACGGCTTTTTTTCGGTGACGGTCAAAGACATTTGCAATGAAGCCAAGCTGACCGAACGCTATTTTTATGAATCCTTTAAAAAAAGCGAAAATCTCTTTCAAACCATATTCTTAAAGCTGATTGATGAGCTGCAGCAGAATGTCATGCAGGCGATTATGCAAGCCTCTTCAGATCCGAAAAAAATGATTGAAGCCGGCCTCACAGCCCTGCTGACCACATTAAAAGACAATCCGCAAATGGCCCGCATCATTTACATTGATGCCATGCTGGTGCAGGAACTGCATAATCAAGCCACCATTCACGAAACCATGTCACGCTTTGACCGCATGATTCATGCCTTTGTCATGCTGATGATGCCGAATATTGGACGCTCAGAGCGGGAAATTTCGCTGGTGGCGACCGGGCTGAATGGCTATGTCACACAAATCGCCATCCGCTGGGTGATGAGCGGGTTCAAGCAGTCGATGGATGAAATTCTATCGTCCTGTAGCATTGTGTTCCTCTCCCTGCTGCAAACCTTCTCTCAGCATGAGCCCTCAGTGAAAAAATAATGAAACTTATTTTACAGTGTTGGAAAATTTTTATTAATTTTTAAAAAACATAAGCTTATTTTTAAATTGAACGGCTATTTTACGCAAATATTTGTCACAAAATCTTTCAAAAATAGCGCCCCGATGTCTTTTTGCAATGATACTGTCATAATTAATCTTTGTAATAAGCCTGTCATAAATATAAAACGGTCCACCGTTTACATGAAATAGGGTATTGCGCTGTGAAAGATGACTACATTTTGATTGTCGACGACGAACTCCCGATCCGGGAAATGATCCATACCTCTTTAGATATGGCCGGTTTTCAATGCCAGCAAGCCGAAGATGCCAAACAGGCGCATCAGATGATTGTCGACCAGCGCCCTGCTCTCGTCCTGCTGGACTGGATGATGCCTGGCGGCGTCAGCGGCGTCGATTTATGCCGCCGCTTGAAGCGCGACGAGAACTTATCTGAGATCCCCGTCATCATGCTGACCGCCCGCGGCGAAGAAGACCATAAAGTGCAAGGCTTGGATGCCGGCGCAGATGACTACATGACCAAACCGTTTTCGACCCGCGAGCTGGTCTCACGCATTAAGGCGGTATTGCGCCGTTCAAATGCCTTGGGCGGCGAGAAAACCATTGATGCCAATGGCTTGATTTTAGATCCTGTCAGCCAGCGCGTCAGCCACGGCGACAGTATTTTAGAAATGGGGCCGACCGAATACCGCCTGCTGGCTTTTTTCATGACCCATCCTGAACGTGCCTACACCCGCGCGCAATTGCTGGATCAAGTTTGGGGCGGAAACGTGTATATTGAAGACCGCACGATTGACGTGCATATCCGCCGCCTGCGCAAAGTTCTAGAGCCTTACGGCGCAGACCGCTATGTGCAGACCGTGCGCGGCACAGGCTACCGTTTTTCTACCCGCGCAGATGTTGCGCTTGGCTGATATCATTCAAGATCAAGCTTTTTTAGGTTAGCAGTATTTTATGTACGAACCCTACCCTGTCCCTGAGCTGGCGCGAGAGCATAAGAAGTTCCGCTACAGCAGCTTATGGACCTTTGCCAAGCAGGATTTGCGCCTGCTGGCTTTTCTGCTGATTATCGGCGGCTGCATTGGCCTTGGGATCGGGTATTTCTGGATTTGCATTTTTGCGGCCTTCAGCATCTTCTTTGCCCTGCAGCTGCGTTCGCTGTATTTAGTCAATGAATGGATTTCCAACCGCCCTTATGATGTGCCGCCTAATTTAGACGGCATCTGGGGCGCGCTGCTGTTCAATGTTTACCGCGCGCAGCGTCAGGAACGCATTGTTCAGGCGGAAATGGTCGGCTTAATTGACCGTGCGCAGTCTTCACTGGTGGCGCTGGCCGAAGCCGTAGTCCTTATTGATGAAAGCCATCAAATTGAGTGGTGGAACCCGGCTGCGGAAAAGCTGCTGGGCATTCAAGCCGCCGACCGCGGGCGCAATATTCTGACTCTGCTGCGCCAGCCGAGCTTCATTGAGTATTTCAACAATATTGATCAGGCGCCCGATGGCCTGAAAATGAAATCGACGGGTTTTGATGAACATTATGTGCAAGTCAAAATGACCCGGTTTGGCGGCGAGAGCCGCCTGCTGGTCGCCTATGATGTGACCCGCATGCACAATCTGGAACAGATGCGCAAAGACTTTGTCGACAATATTTCTCATGAACTGCGCACGCCGCTTACTGTGCTCAGCGGCTATATCGAAACCTTTACCGATCAGGAAGATTTGAACCCGCGCTGGAAACGCGCGTTTGACCAGATGCAGTCACAGACACGGCGCATGAATGCTTTAGTGAATGACCTGCTGCTGCTGTCACGCTTAGAAAATGATAAAAAAATTGCCAAAAATCAAATTATTGATATGCCCAGCCTGATGAACCAGCTGTATGACGATGCGCATGCCTACAATGTCGATTATGGCCATGAGCTGAATTTAGACATTGACAGCCACTGCGATTTAATCGGTTCCGACACTGAACTGGCCAGCGCCTTCAGCAACCTGATTACCAATGCCATCAAATACACCCCCAAAGGCGGCACAGTGACCATTGGCTGGCACGACGACAGCGAGCAAGGCTATTTTACGGTTGAAGATACCGGCATCGGCATTGACCCGAAGCATCTGCCGCGCCTCACCGAGCGCTTTTACCGTGTCGACAGTGACCGCAGCCGGCAAACCGGCGGCACAGGCTTGGGCTTAGCGATTGTCAAACATGTGCTGATGCAGCATCAGGCGCATTTAGAAATTGAATCGAAAGAAAACCGCGGCTCTATTTTCAAAGTGGTGTTTCCGAAAGAACGCCTGTATCACGTCAGCTGAACTGTCTGATTGTCAAATCAAAAACGATTAAAAAGCCTGCTGACTGAGCAGGCTTTTTAATATCGGCGCGTGTGCGCGCTCAGTTCAGCGCCTGCTCTTTTTGCTGCGCGCGCTGAAAGGCTGGACGGCTGCTGATGCGCTGCAAGAAAGCCTGAATATGCGGATATCGCCCTTGCGTGCGCGACTGCAAGGCCTGCAGAGGAAAGCTCATCTGAATATCAGCAAAGCTGAACTGCCCGGCAAAATAATCATGCGCTGACAGATAATGTTCTAAAAAAGCAATATGGTCTTTTAAGCGCGCCTGCACGAAACCCGCTTTCACACCGTCACTGATTTTCTGCGCAATCGGCTTAATTATCCAAGGGACATGCTTCGGCACATTGGACATCACCAGCTGCATCACCAGCAGCGGCATCAGTGACCCTTCCGCATAGTGCATCCAGTAGCGGTATTGCTGGCGGTCTATCGGTGTTTTCGGCGCAAACTGCCCTGATTCGTCAAACTGTTCCTGCAGATACTCTAAAATCACCGCAGATTCTGCAATGCTCTGATCATCATCGGTCAGCACAGGCGCTTTGCCCAAGGGATGCACGGCCAGCAGCTCCGGCGGGCCTGAAAAATTCGGAAGGCGTTTGTAGAACTGAATCTGATACTCCAGGCCCAATTCTTCCAGCGCCCATAAAATGCGGAATGAGCGGGACTGTTCTAAGTGATGCAGTGTCAGCATGGTTTATCCTTATTATTTAACTGATCATGAATTGAATGGGATTAATGCGGCGCTGTAAAAAGCCGTGCGGGACAGCACGGCTTAAGCGGATTAAACCAATTGAGTGTTAATTTCTAAACTGCGCAGCAGCGTTTTCGTGACGGGCGTTTTACTGCAAATATCCAGCACCTTCTGCTGCAGCGCTTCATCTGGAGGGCTCTGAAAATGCACACGGCGTTCAATCCATTCCCTGCCCTCTTTATTGGCGCAGAAATCAGCTTCAACGTGAAATGCGCCCAAATCAATGCCCTTATGCTGCGCATACATGCGCAAGGTAATCATGGTGCATGAAATCAGCCCTGAGCAGATCAAATCATAGGGCGCCAAGCCCTGATCCTGACCGCCGAAAGATTCCGGCTTGTCCGTAATCAGCTGATGCCTGCCGCTGCGGATTGCGCCTGACCACGGTTCAGGCAGGGTCTCTACTGTTGCATTTGCAATAACAGCCATTTTTTGTCCTTATTCATCTTGTATTATTGTGATGCCAGCGCACTTCATTTAGCCGTCAGGCGCCGCATGCGGCAGCGTCTGAACAATCCAGCCGGTTTACTTGGAGGCGCGCATCTTGTCAGGAAAAGCCGGCGCTTCTAAACGCGGCCCTTCATAGTCTGGAATATTGCCAAAGCGTTCATCATGATTAATCCACTGATCGCGCGCTAAATTCAACTCTTCCTGCGTCCGCCCCACAAAGTTCCACCACAGCAAAATAGGTGATTCAAACGGTTCACCGCCCAGCAGCAGGACCCGGCTATGGGCATGAATTTCAATGTCCACGCGCTCCAGCCCAGGCTCTAAAACCACCATATTGTCTTCGGTCAATTCATGGCCATTGATGGATGCCGTGCCTTCTAAAGCCAAAAAGCCATATTCAAATTTAGGATTCAATCCAATGCGGGTGCGGGTGCTTTCTTGCGCCTGCAAATCTACGCCCAAAAGCTCTGTATGTACGGCAACCGGCGACTTGACACCAAAAAATTCGCCCACCAGCACAGTAAAATCAACACCATCCTGACTGACCACAGGCAGTTCAGGGTAATGATCAAAACGCGGCGCCATATTGATTTTGTCATCCGGCAAAGCAATCCACAGCTGCGCGGCATGCATATGCGTTTCAGTTTCTGGCGCTACTTCGGTATGTGAAATGCCGTAGCCGGCCGTCATCAAGTTCACCTGATGCGGACGGATCAGCTGTTTCGTGCCCAGGCTGTCGGTATGCATCATGGTGCCTTCAATCATCCAAGTGAAGGTCTGCAGGCCAATATGCGGATGCGGGCCAACATCCAGCCCCTCTCCCTGCGGAAACACTGCAGGTCCGGCGTGATCCAGAAAGCACCAGGCGCCAATCATGCGTTTATGGCGGCTGGGCAAAGCGCGCTTGATCACGGTTCCCTGGCCAATTTCAGCGCTGCGCAGCGGGAATTCCTGTACAAATTGATTAATATATTTTTCGCAATCGTCTGAAGATGACAGTTCTGTGTAATTGGTATTGGTCATATTGCTATCCTGAATCTGGCGAAGTCTTGCTGCAAACGCAATTGATGCTGAAAGGAATATACAGCCGAAATGGCATATAGCTGAATCGCGGCATGGAATACATGCATCTTAATCAATTCTGAAGGTGAAGCCCATGCATCCGGCAATACGGTGAATGCTATAAATAGGACAATAGCGGTTTTTATTCGGCCCCATGCCCTGCAAATCTTTGCCTTTAATCTAGCATGCTGTTCCCGCCGCAGAAAGCGCGTAAAAGTGTCAGAATTTTAAATCAGTCTATATCTACACATTTTGTCATACTTTATGCCAAAAAATACCCAAATCTGGTGAGTTTATTTTTTAACCAATTTATCCATAATACATTCCTCTTCATTCCTGCCGTAATCAAAAGGATCAGCGTATGACTGCAGATTTGAGGGTTGGTGAAAAAAGCCATTCCAGTATAACCGCACAGCACAAACCTCAGCAGCATTTACTGAAACCTTCGGAATGCAGCCTGAAAAACCGCAGCGCCATTGAACAGGCACTGGCAAATCATAACGCGCCCATTCCAGCACATTTTCAGCAGGCCTTTTTAGATTTCCAATACCAGCAGCAGCGCTTTTTCCTTCGCCGCATCAACTATATTGCCCAGCTGGTTTTTTTGATCTATTTTTTTGCAGATTATTTCATTATGCCGGATATGTATAACCTCTCAGCTTTTCTGCGTGTCGGCTGCGTCGCCGCATCACTGCTTGCCGGATTCTATCTATTCAAATATAAAAAAGATATTCTTCTGCTGGATCTGATCTTACCGGTCAGTACCGCCTGCAGCATGGGACTTTGGATTTTTTTGCTGCTGCAGTCCTCCAGCCCGTGGATCAACTCCTATATTTACGCTTCAGTTATTTTTGTATTAATTGCGAATCTTTGCATACAGGTCCGTTTTAAACCCGCCCTTTACAGCACAATGTTCATCTCTATTTTTGCGCTCATCGGTGTGCAGCAGCTGATGCATGTGCAGGAAGCGATTGTCTTTTTTCTCACCTTTTTCCCCATTCTTTTATTCAGCCTGTATATCAGCTGGAACAGCACTTTAAATGGCCGCCGGAATTTCTTGCGTTCCCTGCTGGATGACTGGAATCTGCACAGTTTCAAAAACATGGCGCATACAGATGAATTGACGCAGTTATTTAACCGGCGTCAATTTGTGCATGTCGCTGAACGGCGCATTCATGAATGGCCAACGCCTGCCGGCACCTGCCTGCTGATGTTTGATGTAGATTATTTTAAAAAAATCAATGACAGCTACGGGCATGATATCGGTGACCGTGTTTTGCAGAGCATTGCGGACACCACGCGCAAAGAAATGCGTCAAAAAGATGTCTTGGCGCGTTTTGGCGGTGAAGAATTTATTGCCCTGCTTGCAGAAACCAGCATTCAGGATGCATTGCTGATAGCCGACCGTATCCGTGAGCGCATCCAGAATGAATGCTTGCATTTAAAAGAAAGAAGTTTGAGCTTTACTGTCTCAATTGGCGTTGCAGAATTAAAATCGCATCGGCAGGATTTGGATGAACTGGTCAAACAGGCCGATCTTGCACTCTATCAAGCCAAAGAAAATGGCCGGAATTGCGTTGTGCGTTACGAACCCGCCATGAGCGCCCGCTCAAAATTAACGCCAGCAAAAAATAAAAAGCCCTTAAATACAATCAAGCTGCCTAATCCGTGCAAGGATCCTGCCTCACGCACATGGTCCATTATGTAAATCTATGTCAAACACGGGTTTGGCTTCACTTTCGGCAGCGGAACTTCGGCAGTACCAGACCGCAATACAGTCATTCTATGAATGCATTAAATAACGGATTGACCCTTTTTATTTTGCTGTTTTTAATTACAATGAAAGTGAGTTTTTATCCCCTGAGATTGAGTTTTTAATGCTGTCTGATCCGACTCCCCCCCCTTTTTTACAGCCTAAAGATTATAAATTTACATTTATAGATCTCTTTGCTGGTGTTGGCGGTTTCCGGATGGCCTTGCAGAACCTTGAGGGGCGCTGTGAATTTTCCAGTGAATTGAATAAGCGCGCACAGCAGACTTACTTTTGCAATTATGGTGAATTGCCTGAAGGCGATATCACATTAGAAAGCACCAAAGCGGAAATTCCAAAGACATTCGATATTCTCTGCGGCGGTTTTCCCTGCCAAGCCTTTTCTATTGCCGGCCACCGCAAGGGCTTTCAAGAGACCCGAGGCACCTTATTTTTTGATGTGGCCAATATTGCCAAAAAGCATCGCCCCAAAGCGCTTTTTTTAGAGAATGTCAGAAATCTGGTGACGCATGATCACGGCAATACCTTTCAGGTCATCTGTAATACGCTGGAAGAGCTGGGTTATACCGTCTTTCATAAAGTCTTAAACAGCATGACGCATGCCAATGTGCCGCAATACCGTCAGCGCATTTTTATTGTGGCCTTAGATCCTGCACAAGTGCCGAGATATCAAGAATTCAATTTCCCTGAAGAAATCCCTTTAACTGCCTCCATCCGCAGCTTGCTGGAAAAAGTCAAAGTGGATCAGAAATATTACTATGGGCCAAATCATAAATACTACGCGAAGATGGCGGAATCCGTAATCTCAATGGACAAAGTTTATCAATGGCGCCGGGTGTATGTGCGTGAAAATAAGCGCAATGTTTGCCCCACACTGACTGCGAACATGGGTTCTGGCGGGCATAATGTGCCGATCATTAAAGATGATTATGGCATTCGTAAATTAACGCCCAAAGAGTGTTTTGCTTTTCAGGGCTATCCTGTCGATCAAATGCATTTTCCTAAAAAAATGGCCAATTGCGCCTTATATACACAGGCAGGCAACTCGGTGACCATGCCGCTGGTTCAGCGCATTGGTGAACAGATTTTAAAAGTGCTGGATTTGAATGAAATGCCGAAGCAGAGAAAGGCAGGGTAATAAGAGCTTCCTTTATGTTGCATGCTTAGAAATTATCTTCATCAAATCGGTCTTGGTCGATTTTATAAATATGGAAACTTCGCTCAACTTGCACACCCAAGCCAAATTCAACCATCAAAGATGTAAGTTTCTCGCCATCTATCAATACAATTCCTGATTTTTTAGCTGATTCAATCGCTTCTTTGCTAAAGCTAGAAGTGGTAATAAAAACACCTTTCTTAGCAACTTGATCTGCCAAAGCACCTTTAAATTGTTGAATATCAGGGCGACCAATTGTATTTTCCCAACGTTTAGCTTGAATATAAATTTTATCTAAGCCCAAACGGTCTTCACTAATAATTCCATCTATACCGCCATCATTTGTTTTACCAATTGCTTGAGCTGCATCTTGATGTGAACCTCCATAACCCATTGAAACTAAAAGATCAACAACCAGTTTTTCAAAAAAATTGGGAGAATTGCTTTTAATTAAATTCAGAAGATCTGCCTTTAATGAAGATGTTAAAAAATGTGATGTTTTATAAATAATTTCTTCAGGTGTTTGAGTATCTTCAATCTTTTCTTTTGGTGAAATTATTACGTCCTGTTTCCCTAATTTAAAATCAGAAAAACCTTCAAATTTCATTAAATATTCATTCGTAATAGCATCTAATTTTGATAAGTCGATATTTTTGCCTAATTGGCTTAATTCACAATATGCTCTTTTCGGCTGGTCAACCAAACCAGCTTTTACCAAATAGGTTTTAGCCCAAGCAACTCTATCTTTAAAAATATTTCTGCCACTTGGCAATGTTTCTGAAAGTTCTTCTTCTGTTAAACCTGATTTCAACGTTAATAATTCTGATGCTGTTGAAATTTTTATAGCTTCTTGCTGTTCTGCAAGCAATTTCATCAATGGCAACATTAATTGATCATAAGTAGGCAAAGTCATTGTTCTAAAGATTCTTTTAAAATGAATTATCATCATTGAGTATAAATAAAAAGAGAGCGCCTAAGCGCTCTCTTTTCGGTAATTTCCGAAGGAAATTACTCCCATTCAATCGTCGCTGGCGGTTTAGACGATACGTCATAAACAACACGAGAAACTTCAGCAATTTCGTTCATGATGCGTGTAGAGATTTTATCTACAAGATCATAAGGAAGGTGCGCAAAACGAGCTGTCATAAAGTCAACTGTTTCAACTGCACGAAGTGCAATCACCCATGCATAACGGCGGCCATCACCGACTACACCCACAGATTTCACTGGTTGGAATACAGCGAATGCTTGAGCAGTTTTGTCATACCAGCCGCTTGCGCGAAGTTCTTGCATAAAGATGTCATCAGCAAGACGAAGAATATCTGCATATTCTTTTTTCACTTCACCAAGGATACGTACACCAAGACCTGGGCCTGGGAATGGGTGACGGTAAAGCATCTCAAATGGCAAGCCTAAAGTTGTCCCTAAACGGCGCACTTCATCTTTAAACAAGTCACGGATAGGCTCAACCAATTCAAACGCTAAATCTTCCGGTAAGCCGCCCACGTTATGGTGCGATTTAATCACGTGCGCTTTGCCGTTTTTAGTGGCAGCAGATTCGATCACGTCAGGGTAAATTGTGCCTTGCGCAAGGAAGTTCACGCCATCAAGCTTACGCGCTTCTTCAGCAAAGACTTCAATAAATTCACGGCCAATGATTTTACGTTTTTTCTCAGGATCCACTTCGCCCGCAAGCGCAGTTAAAAAACGGTTTTCAGCATCAGCACGGATCACACGGATACCCATGTTTTTCGCAAACATGTCCATCACTTGCTCGCCTTCGTTCAAACGAAGTAAACCATTATCTACGAATACGCAAGTCAATTGATCGCCAATCGCTTTATGAAGCAATGCAGCAACCACAGATGAATCCACACCGCCAGAAAGACCTAAAAGAACTTTTTGATCGCCAATTTGCGCGCGAAGTTGTTCTACACGCAAATCAATAATGTTTTCAGAGTTCCAAAGGTTACGGCAGCCACAAATGCCGTGAACGAAGTTAGACAGCAGCTCTGCACCTTTTGCAGTGTGCGTTACTTCAGGGTGGAACTGAATCCCGTAAAAACGGCGGGCTTCATCAGAAACCATCGCATACGGACAGCTTGGCGTGCTTGCAGTAACCTGGAATCCTTCAGGAATACGCGTTACTTTGTCGCCGTGGCTCATCCACACTTTTAACTGATCTTTAGTATCTTCTAAATCGCCAATCAATTTATCGCGAACTTGAATATTGACTTCAGCATAGCCAAATTCATGCACTGTACCCGGTTCGACTTTGCCGCCCAGCTGCTCTGACATGGTTTGCAGGCCATAGCAAATGCCAAGAACAGGCACGCCTAAGCTGAATACAACTTCTGGCGCGCGCGGACTACCTTCTTCATGAACACTTTCTGGACCGCCTGAAAGGATGATCCCGTTTGGGTTAAATGCACGAATGTCTTCTTCAGACATATCAAATGCGTACATTTCTGAATAAACACCAGCTTCACGTACACGGCGTGCAATAAGCTGGCTATATTGAGAACCGAAATCCAAAATCAGGATGCGGTCTTCAGTAATTTGGGTATTGGTAGTCATGGCAAACAACTATGCAGGCAACGAATATAAGCGCGATATTCTAGCATTTTTCCACGCAATGCGCACACTATTCGGACAGACCCTAAAATCGGCTGATTCCAGTGATATTGACGGCACTCATTCCTCAAAAAATGGAAACACATCGACTGGCTTGCAACAGCAGGAAGCCGCTAAAAGCAGCTTCTTTATTTTACGGCTGGGCAAAAGCTCTCAATCTGCGGATTATTTTTCAATAGCCTGATCAATACTGAATTTGCCTGCGCCCTGCAGCATTAAGAACAGCAGACCGCCGGTCATGGCAAAATTTTTCATAAAATTGATGCCGTCCTCTGCGCCGCCATGAAATAAAAATGCTGTGATTAGGCTAAACACTGCCAAGCCCAATGCCGCAAAGCGTGCCTGAAAACCAAACAGCAATGCCAAACCGCCGCCGAACTCTACCAGAATCGTTAAAGGCAGCATGGCGCCCGGCACTCCCATAGACTCCATATAACCGACAGTTGCGCTGTAGGCCGTGATTTTCCCCCAACCGGCAACAAGAAAAATGTACGCCATAAAAATACGGGCAATCAGTGCAATAGCAGCATTAGCGGCATTAGCGGCGGGTTGATTAACAAGAGTTTTAACAGCAGCATTTGGATTAAACATAGTGACACCTTTTGAATTCTATTTTGAAGATGGGTCAATGGTACGTCGTTGCTTTTATCTAATAAATATAGATTATCAACACTCAGCGTTCCGCATTTAAAACAATGTGGCATGAAATTAATTACGTTTTAATACTGACTTTACAAGACTGTGCTGATAGCATTCCATTACATTTTTGCTTGTTTTTCACTCATGGAACTTATTGATTTTATATTACATGTAGATGACCACCTGCTGGAATTCATTGCCAATTACGGTGTCTGGATTTACGGCATTCTGTTCCTGATTATTTTTGTCGAAACAGGTTTAGTGGTGATGCCGTTTTTGCCGGGTGACAGCCTGCTTTTTGCCGCTGGCGCATTGGCTGCATCTACAGGGGCAATGGATCCTTGGATTTTATTTATCTTGCTGTTTCTGGCCGCAGTTTTAGGTGACACGCTGAATTATCATATCGGCAAGTACATCGGCCCTCGGGTATTTGAAATTGAATCCCGCTTTATCAATAAGCAGCATTTAATTGCAACACAAAACTTTTTTGCCAAGCATGGCGGTAAAACCATTATTTTTGCCCGCTTTATCCCTTTTGCCCGCACTTTTGCGCCTTTTGTGGCTGGCGCCGGCAGCATGAATTATAAGTTTTTCCTGAGCTACAATGTCATTGGCGCGCTGTGCTGGACAGGTTCATTCATTCTGCTGGGCTATCTGTTCGGCAACATGCCTATCGTGAAAGACAACTTCACGCATTTAATTTTCGGCATTATCATTATCAGCGTCTTGCCGGGCATTATTGGCTTTATCCGCCAAAAAATGAAGAAAAACTGATTCTTCAGCGCCGCGTCCATCTGCGCTTTCCGCTTAAGAAAAAAAGCGGATCAGCACAGGCAGCATGCACAGCACCAGCATCATGGCCGATCCCTTATATAAAAGATCGGCTTTGATCTGCTTGGTATCGCCAGACAGAATTGCGCGCCCAAAAGACATCCAAAACAAGGCGCACGGCAGCAGCACCAGACTGAATACCGCAAAAACCAAGATAAAATTGGTGGAATTTCCCCAGGTTTCCAGCGGCAAAATGCCGGCAGCGAACAGCAGCGCTTTCGGATTCTTAAGCGTTGAAAAAAACAGCTGGCGCGGACGGATAGACGTGAAACGCTGATTGTGCTTATGCAAGTCTGAAGACTTCCACAGACGGAAAGCCAGCCAAAACACATAGGCCATACTCAAAAAATGCAGAATATGAATTAAATTTGGCCAAATAGGCGCACTTAAATGAATCAATAAAGCCCAAAGATTAATGGCATAAAAATAGCCAAAAAATTCTGCAGGAATAAATAAGCTGGTTTTCGCGATGCCCTGTTGATGCGCTGAGCTCGCCAGCAATGCATTGGTCGGGCCTGGCGTCATCAGTACCGCAATCATTGCTAAAACAAAAAGCCAACTCTCAATCATAAAAACCCGGAACTATGCAAAATTGGGCACACCTTAGCTGAAAATAATTTATAAAAACAAGTACAGATCAGGCTAAAAAAAGAATTTTACGGCCGGCATCACAGGAAATAAATGCAGAATTGAGAGCACTGGAACAGTTTTGCACATAAAATCAATGTTAATTTTATTTTATATTTTTCAAATACTTAATATTAAAAATCCATCTTCTCCATAAGCACGGAGCAGACATTTGAAAATGCAGGGATACATCGACAAGTTTTATTACACTTTTCTCATGCTCAGCCCATTTTGCAGAAGCGGGCTAAGCATGAGGGTGCATGCATGAAATGCTATTATTGCGCGGCGGCTGTCCGTGGAATCATCGGACAGCCTTTAAATTTAGCGGCTTGAAGCACGGCTTCCTGTTCGCCCATCAAGCGGGCAATTTCTGTCTTTTTGGTATTGGAAGACTGGCCCATATTGACCGAAACACTTGGGCCAATGCCCCAGCCGCCGTGATTGCTCCAGCCGCCGCCTAAACCGACACCCACTCCCATGCCTGTACGCTTGGCAGGCTGTACGCCATTATTCAAATATTCCTGAATGCGGTTATATTCGCTTTGCAATTGAAAACAATTCAGTGACTGGTACTGTGTCGGTGAAACATAGGTTGGCTTTACCGCCGTGGCGCATGCGCCCAACAGCATTGAACTGGCGGCCAAAAGGCTTAACTTGAGAAGGCTGAATGTGCTTGCTTTCATAAATGTCTCGATCTTATTTTTGCTCAATTTCATTGAACAATGATTGATAGGCCTGCGTCAATTTATGATCTGCTGCCAAATGCACCAACGGCTGATTTTTATGATGCGATTCTTTCATCAAAACTGACGGCGGCAGCATATTTTCAAGCACCGGCAAACCTTCATCCTTCAGCTGCTGCACCACTTCACGCGGCAGCTTGGCCTGCGCCTGGAATTGATTCACCACAATGCCTTCAATTTCCAAACCGTCATTGTGGTCATCCTGCGTTTCAATCACATTTTCAATCAGTGTTTGCAAGGCGCGTTTTGAAAAAACATCACAATCAAACGGAATCAGCACCCGGTCGGAGGCAATCAATGCGGACAGCGTAAAAAAGTTAAACGCGGGCGGCGTATCGATAAACACACGCTCATATTTGCCGCTCAGCTGTTGCAGCGCATCGCGCAGCTTATAAATTTTATGCTTAGACTCGAGCGCATAGGCCAAAGCGCCTAAGCTTGGGCTGGCTGGAATGACATCTAAATTCTTAAACGGCGATTGGTGCACATAGCTGTCCAATCCTTTAGAACGGTTTTTTAAAATTGAACCAATGGCATTGCCCAGCAAGCCTTTGCTTTGCTGCGTGCCCAGCACTTCTTCAAAATAATTTTCAATATTGGGTTCCAATGCAGGCTTATCGGCCGAATACGTCGCGTCATCCCCCAGCAAATACTGGCTGGAATTGGCCTGCGGGTCCAAATCAATCACCAGCGTTTTTAAGCCCTGATGCGCGCTGATGGCCGCCAAATTTACTGTAATGCTGGATTTCCCCACACCGCCCTTTTGGTTAAACACCACTCGTGTACGCATAAAACCCCTCTATCTCATTATTATTTAAACTGTTCTCAGTCTACCTGAGAACAGTTTATGTGCAATTTATTATGTCTGACAATTTATGCATCCCAAAGCATCCCTGCCCGAAGATCAGCCAAAGTTCGGCTTAATCATGACCAAGCCGATAATGGCAAGCAAGGCCACAGCCGCCAAGAATAAGCCTGCGCGGCGCTGTGTCAGCTGTACAGTATCGGTTTTGCGGTAAGCTTTGCTTAATGACGACAGCAGCACCAAGAACAAAATCACTTTGGCATAGAACCACGGCTGCACATCAAAATTTTTCATGAACAGCAGCACGATGCCTGTCCCGGCAATCAGCGTCATGGATAAATGCTGCAGCGCCACAAACAGCTTTCGGCCCGCTGGATTCGGCTGATTGCCCTGCACCCCCTTAAACAGCGTAAAGGCCCGGATGAAAATGGCCAAACCAGCCAATGTAACCGCAGACATGTGAATGATTTTAATCAGCAATTGAGTTTCCATATTCATTCAATGTCCGTTAAGGCTTTGGAGCATGCGCGCAGTCAGGGCTGGAGGTATCCTGTCCTTTCCATTCTTCAGGCAAATAGGCGTGAATCGCCAGTGCATGAATGCTGCCGGGGCCTAATAAATCGCCTGCTGCTGCGTAGACTTTTTGATGACGCTGCACCAAACGCAAGCCAGCAAAAGCCTCACTGACGATCACCGCTTTAAAATGTGATTCTTTGCCTGGGAAATAGCCGCCATGGCCTGCAGATTCATTCACCACGTCTAAATGGCTTGGCGATAACTGCTGTAAACGTTCGATGAGTTGCTGTTCCAAGCTCAAAGCTTCGCTCCAAAATTAAAAGACTGCTTTCAGTATAGCGTGTTCTCACCGCCGGTTCCGCTATCATGAGCAAATTTAACTCAGCAGAATGCTGCCCGCAGCACCTAAAATCAAAGTGATTTGTTTAAATATCTAGCAACTCTTTTAAAATTGTTTTTATTTTATGCAATTGAACCAAGGTTTTGCATAAAGTTATTGACCTTGAAACTGCTTACTGTATTATACGTGGCTATGCGGGAATAGCTCAGTTGGTAGAGCATAACCTTGCCAAGGTTGGGGTCGGGAGTTCGAGTCTCCTGTCCCGCTCAAATTTTTTCATTCGGTTTATTATTTAAAAAATTGGATAGACTCCGCGGGAATAGCTCAGTTGGTAGAGCATAACCTTGCCAAGGTTGGGGTCGGGAGTTCGAGTCTCCTTTCCCGCTCAAATTTTTTCATTCGGTTTTTTATTTAAAAAATTGGATAGACTCCGCGGGAATAGCTCAGTTGGTAGAGCATAACCTTGCCAAGGTTGGGGTCGGGAGTTCGAGTCTCCTTTCCCGCTCCAAATTATTTCATTCAGTTTTTTTATTTATAAAAATGGATAACCCTGCGGAAATAGCTCAGTGGGTAGAGCATAACCTTGCCAAGGTTGGGGTCGGGAGTTCGAGTCTCCTTTCCCGCTCCAAATTATTTCATTCAGTTTTTTTATTTATAAAAATGGATAACCCTGCGGAAATAGCTCAGTGGGTAGAGCATAACCTTGCCAAGGTTGGGGTCGGGAGTTCGAGTCTCCTTTCCCGCTCCAAATTTTTTCATTCAGTTTTTTTATTTAAAAAAATGGATAACCCTGCGGAAATAGCTCAGTTGGTAGAGCATAACCTTGCCAAGGTTGGGGTCGGGAGTTCGAGTCTCCTTTCCCGCTCCAAATTTTTTCATTCAGTTTTTTTATTTAAAAAAATGGATAACCCTGCGGAAATAGCTCAGTTGGTAGAGCATAACCTTGCCAAGGTTGGGGTCGAGAGTTCGAGTCTCTTTTTCCGCTCCAAATTCAAAAAGCCCTGATCGAAAGATTAGGGCTTTTTATTGTCTTTTTCTCAGCGATTGGCATAGAACTGCATCCTCTATGATTTTATGAGCAGCCAAATGCTGCCTTCATCAGCTCAGCATCACCCTAAAAATACCCTCACCCTGCTCAAAAATGCGCCCCCATAGAAGTAAAAAATTGAAATCACCTGATATTGACGGCCACTTATCTTCCTGACCACAAGCATGAAAAAAGCCCCAAACACATTAGGGCTTTGGAATTCAAACCAATATCACATCATCAAAATTATTTGCGCCATACCAGCGGCGACTTGCTTTGTTCAGCTTCATGATCAGGCCCCAATGGAATGCCCGTGCGATCACGAATAGCCAAGGTCGAAAGCAATGCAACGGTCGCCATGAAAGCTAAATAGTATGAAACCGCAGCGGTTGAACCCGTCACACTCACAAGCCAAGTGCCAATCATTGGCGCAAATGCTCCGCCTAAAATTGCACCAAGCGCATATGAAATTGAGATGCCTGAAAAACGAATTGATGCAGGAAAAAGCTCAGCATAATAAGAAGACTGCACGCCATACGTTAAGCCAATGCCGCTTGCCAAGAAACATAAACCCAGCGCAAAAAGCTGAAAAATCCCTGTATTTACCAAGGGAAATAAAGCAAAAATACCGACAAGCTGCACAATCCAGCCCAAGATATAAGTCTTTTTACGCCCAATTTTATCGGACAAGGCTCCTGAAATATAAGTCGTAATCAGCCAGCAGAAAGAAGCCATCGTGACAGCAATCAATACAGGCGTACGCGCCATGGCTAAAGGGCCATCAGGATTTGTCGCATAGTTTTGAATAAATCCGCCCGTGGTCATATAACCGCTTGCACTATTCCCCGCAAAGACCAAAGCCGCTAACAATACAACAAGGCTATGGTTTTTAAATAAATCGCGAATCGGTGTTTGAGATGCGCTTTTACGCTCTTTGATTTCTTCAAAAACAGGGCTTTCTTCAACCGTACGGCGAATCCAATGACCAATGAACAGCAGCACGACGCTGAATAAAAATGGAATGCGCCATCCCCACTCTACAAACGCATCTCCTGGAGCAATCACACCAGTCATAAGCGCAAACATACCCGAAGCAAGGATCAAACCTAAGGGCACACCAATTTGCGGGAATGCGCCAAAACGGCCACGCTTATGCTTGGGCGCATGCTCGACAGCCATCAGCACAGCGCCGCCCCATTCACCGCCAGCGGCAATCCCTTGAAAAATACGCAGCACCAGCAGCAAAATAGGCGCCATCACGCCAATACTGGCATAGGTTGGCAATAAGCCAATACATGTTGTGGCTAAACCCATCAATACCAATGTCGTGACTAAAACAATCCGGCGCCCATATTTATCCCCTAAATACCCTGCTAAAAAGGCGCCAAAAGGACGAAATAAAAAGCTGATGCCAACGGTGGCAAAGGCCAGCAATGTTCCTAAAGTATTGCCTGCCGGCGCAAAGAACAGGTCTTTAAAGATCAGGCCTGCCGCTGCCGCATAGATAAAAAAGTCATACCATTCAACCGTCGTTCCCACAATGGTGGCATAGGCGACTTTTCGCTCATCCCTGGTCATGCGGTCCTTGCCTGACACTGCTGCAGAAGTTAATTCCATCTCTATCTCCATATAATAGAATGTTTTTTGACTGCCTATTTGTTAATATATTAACTAAATGGTAAAAAAAATTTAAACCATTAATTTCGCATCATACTCATTTGATTTAGTGATTAAAATTTCTTTGTATAAGTGACAAAAAAACGGTTTTCATCAAAATCATTGCCATATTTAGTGTCATATTTTGCAAATAAATATTGCAAACCCACACCTTTCAAATAATCATGCTGAAAATTATAGGCACCTATGAGGTTTAACTCTGATTCGCTATTTTCCATACCATCCGCAAGCTTAATTTTTTCGCCATATGAATATTTCACTAAGGCATTTAAGCCCGGCACATAATCTTTAAAATTATAGCCATAGATGAAATGATACGTTTGTTCATTCTTTTTGAAAAACCCTGTGACATTCCAGTTCACAAAGTATAGCTCAGGAATATAGCCATCCAGCGTAGGGAATGCATCTCCCACTATTTTTTGCACGCCGGCAGCCACGGTATGATTTTTATATTTTACGGTTTCAATCACACCAATATTTTGGCTGTCAATAGCTGCAATTGAGCCGGTGTCTTGCACATTAAAATAACGCACTTTAGAATTGAGCTGGGTATCCGCATTCAAAGCATAGTTATGCTCCAAACCCACATAGTGTTTATTGAAAATATTTTCTAAATGCGCAAATGAGTACGCTGCTTTCAACTGGTCATTGACGCGATATTTAAAGTCAACATAACTCATTCCATCTGACTGAATTTTATTGCCATTTTGGGTATAGGATAGCTTTCTGAACTGATCATCATTGCGTGCTGAATATTTGCTGAGCATACCCAGTTCAAGACTCAAATGATCATTGATGGTACTGCTTAGAGTCCCCCCCAAATACGTACCAACCAACTGGCGGCTCGCATCAATATTTGCAACAGGTGAGTCAGACCAAATCTCACCGGCCTTCAGCACATTATCTTTATATTTGAGTTTGACTGCGCCCCCAAATTTAGCATAGTCAGAGGCCTGCTTTTGGCTCTCCGCATCGAATGGCAGTACAGAATCAGCGGCATGCTTATCATTGCTCAAACGCACTGCAGATTGCACATTTGCGTCCAAACCAATTTGCAGCTGATCGATTGGCGTATCTTGAAATTTTGAATCATAAAATAATGAAATGGCTTGTGACCAACTGCCGGTATCTTTAACTGCATCATTATCAAAATCACGATCAATATATGCATTTTTCAAAAAAAGCTTCCAATGATCTTCTGCAAGCACATTTTGAGAAAGCCCTATGCTTAATAGCGCTAAACTCAGAAGCTTGATTTTTTTTAATCTCATCATCATTTTCCATTTTCCTAGGTGAAGTCCATTTACACATTTAATTAATATATTAATTATTTTTTTAAAATCATACCCCGACTAAAGGCGTATTTCAATTTAATTAAAATACGCCTTCAATTTAATTAAAATACGCCTTCAACTTAATTCTAATTTAGCCTTTCTCTTGTTCAGCACGCTTTTTTAAATAAATGCGTGTTGCAACTGCGGGTGAGTCACTGGCTACAGAAATTTCAAAATGATGCTCATCCTGGTCATCTAAAATCGCTTCCAATGCGCCTAAACCCTCAACATCTTCTTGAAAGGCTGCAAATAATTGCTCATGCATAAAACTTTCTATGTGTTCATCATTTAAGGCAAAATCACGGCCGTGAACAATAAAATAATGCATGGTATTGTTGGTTTCTGGGGTCAAAATATGCGCGGTATGAATTTTATAATTTTCACGTGTTTCTTCATCCAGCGCCGAATCATAAAATTTCACACTGACCTGATGTAAGCCTGGAGACAAAAATTCTGATGTTGCAATACGCGCAGCGGTATCTTTTCCTGCCAAGCCTGTTGTTTGCCCCCAAACTGGCGATAAAGTCGTGGGTACAACCTCACGAATGAGTTTGTAATGCCCATCCTTTAATTCGGTCTTATACGGCGCGCTGGCATAGTCTGGCGTGCCAATTGTAGCAGCATGCAAAAAGGTTAAATGGGTTAAATCCATAAGGTTTTCATGCATGCTGACATAATTTCCTGGATGGAAAAAATAGCCAGATGTACATGCCCAATTTGAGTTCTCTAACCAAGGCAAATGTGGAATCTTCGATTCATCTGCAAGACTTTGATCACCCAGCCAAATCCAAACCAGTGGTCCAGTTTCTGCCAGTTTATAGTTTTTAATGCCAATCCCATGCGGGCATTTGCTTTGTGACGGAATTTCAACAAGGTCACCCGTGTAGTTATATTTAAAGCCATGATAGCCGCAAATAATATTGTCACCTTCTAAATGACTTTTAGACAGTGGAAATGACCGGTGCGCGCAGCGGTCTTCCAATGCAACTGGCGCCCCGTCCAAAGTACGGTACATCACCACACGCTTATTTAGAATCTTCCGCGCTAAGAGTTCACGGCCGACTTCATCCTTAAATGCAGCGACATACCATTCATTTAAAATTAATGGCGTATCTTTATTGGCCATTTTATCGCTGGCTTTACGGCAAGCTTCAATAATATTAACTACTGGAATCGTCATGTTATTTCCCTAATTTTTGGATTTGAATGTCTATTTCACAGTCAAAGATCAAGCTCAATCATTGCGCTTTTGGCACGAGATACACAAATCAGCATCGATGTATTTGCGGCTTTTTCTTCATCACTTAAAATCATGTCTAGATGATCCGGCGTTCCTGAACACACCGTGACTTCACAGGTGCGGCAGATTCCCGCACGGCATGAAAATGGCAAATCCATTCCTGCTTGCTCTAAGGCATCTAAGATCGATTGATCTGCCATCACCTGTATTTCTTGCCCAGAGCGTTTTAATTTGACCCGAAATCCTCCGGTATCGGTTGCTGCCGGTACTGAGGCTGGCGCACTGAACCATTCAAAATGCACATGCTGCGCAGGGAGATGATGAGCAGCATACTTCACGCTTTGCATTAAGGCCTCAGGGCCGCAGCAATAGAGATGTTCTTCTGGAGACAATGAAGCAATCACCTTGCTGATATCGAGCTGACACCCTTCATGCTCATCATTGAAATGAAAATGAATATTGCTTTCTGATAACTGCTGCAGTTCTTCATAAAACCCAGCGCGCTGCTTATTGCGTACGCTGTAAAATAACCGCCATTTTTTCCCTTGCGCTATGCATCTGCGGATCATAGACAAAATCGGCGTAATGCCTATGCCGCCTGCAATAAAGCAATATTCAGACGCATCGACTAAACTAAAATTATTTCGTGGCGGACTCACTTTCAGCAAATCCCCCATACGCAAAGCCTGATGAATATTTTGTGAACCGCCGCGCCCATTTGGCGCAAGTCCAACAGCAATTACATAACGATATGTTTCACTGGGACAATTCAGCAATGAATAATGCCGGATACAGCCGTTTTGCAAATACACTTCCAAATGTGAACCTGCGGTAAAAGGGCTTAATGGCTTTTTTTCTGGATGCTGCAGTTCCAACACCACAATATCTTTGGCTTCTGACTTGAAGTCAGTAATACGCAGTTCGAATGCTGAACGTTCCATAGCGAAGGCTTCCATTCCATATATTCCCTATATGTTCTGAAATATATACAACATCCTTACGCAGCCTTGTCCCCCAAAAAGAGGACGTTCATGGCCTGAAAGACTCGTTCAACATAATTAAGCGTGCATAAACATTGCAAACAGCTGGTTTTTAAAATGAATCCCCAATTTATCAAAGGCGCGGTTGCGGTAGGTTTTGACCGTCGACTCTTTCAGCCCCATCGTGACCGCAATGCCGGCATAGCTCATTCCCTTTAATACCAAAGCGCAGACTTCAATTTCTTGCGGCGCCAGCAAAGGCTGTCTTTTCAATAGCTGGACTTTAAAATCAGGTTGGGCTTGTAATGCTAAATGACCTTGCATCAGCTTAGACAATGCAGGAATCATCTGTTCAAAATTGGCAATTTCATGATCCGAATAAAAGCCCTGCTCTTTATGGCGGTATAAATTAAATAAAATCGGATGATTATTTTCATCTCGATAAAAACCGCACAAGCGCTGAATTAAATTATTTTGTTCGTAAATTTCACGCCGATAGGGCGAAAAAGCAATATCATTTGCACACACCTGCCCAGTCAGTATTTGATGCTGCTGAAGCTCTTGATTCACTAAATTTTGATATAAATCATCATAAGCATGAAAGCGCTGTACATACGACTGGCCGCAGCGTAAAGGAACGCTGTGATGATCATTATATGTGCCGCATAACAATAGGGCTGGAGACTGATCCTGCACCCTCAAAATAGAAAAGTGCTTCGCTTGCACCCACTCTGCAAGGTAGGCCAATAAAGATGAATCAAATTGCGGATGTCCCATCAGCGCAACCAGATCAAGAAAGTTCGTCAAATTTCTATGTTCATTCATCATGCAAATCCTTTGAGATGAGTTTAATGAATATATTAAGTTTCCGCACAAGATGAAACCGCTTTTCATAGCAAAATGCTTTTATAAAGTTCAAGCCATGGCTGATGTGTTCTAACCGACTCGGGCTATATCGACCTTAGTGGCATGAAAAGCGCGCTTAAACTTTTTTAAAAAATAAAAAATTAAATAAATATCAAATTCTTAAAATTAAATTCTGATAGCGCGCCAGCAATCCCTTATCTTTGGTAGGTCTTTGGTAGGTGTAATTTTCAGAACCGCTATTCAATACTCATTTTACGGTGAGCATCACCCATAACAATGACGACAATGAATGGTAGAAGGAATCGCACCATGGCTTTTAAGAATATTGCAGATCAAACGAACGGTTTTTACATCCCTTGCGTATCGCTCTTTGGCCCAGGCTGCGCCAAAGAAATCGGCGGCAAAGCGCAAAATCTGGGCGCGAAAAAAGCGCTGATTGTGACGGATGCCGGTTTATTTAAATTTGGCGTCGCCGACATTATTGCGGGCTATTTAAAAGAAGCCGGTGTAGACAGCCACATCTTCCCAGGCGCAGAGCCGAACCCGACCGACATCAATGTCCACAACGGTGTTGCTGCTTATAACGAACAAGGCTGTGATTTTATTGTATCGCTGGGCGGCGGCTCTTCCCATGACTGCGCTAAAGGCATTGGCTTAGTCACAGCTGGCGGCGGCCACATCCGTGACTATGAAGGCATTGATAAAAGCACGGTGCCGATGACCCCGCTGATTGCCATTAACACCACAGCAGGCACGGCTTCAGAAATGACCCGCTTCTGCATCATTACCAATACCGACACACACGTTAAAATGGCAATTGTCGACTGGCGCTGCACCCCGCTGATTGCGATTGACGATCCAAAACTGATGGTTGCCAAACCTGCTGCATTAACAGCAGCTACAGGTATGGATGCATTAACCCATGCTGTTGAAGCTTATGTCTCAACTGCGGCAACGCCAATTACCGATGCCTGCGCAGAAAAAGCGATTTCAATGATCAGCGAATGGCTCAGCCCGGCAGTGGCCAATGGTGAAAACCTCGAAGCGCGTGATGCCATGAGCTATGCGCAATACTTAGCAGGCATGGCCTTCAACAATGCATCTTTGGGCTATGTGCATGCCATGGCCCACCAGCTTGGCGGTTTTTACAACCTGCCGCATGGGGTCTGCAACGCGGTATTATTGCCGCACGTCTGTGAATTCAACCTGATTGCCTGTCCTGACCGCTATGCGCGCATTGCCGAACTGATGGGGGTGAACACTGACGGTTTAACTGTGACTGAAGCTGCATATGCCGCCATTGACGCAATTCGCGAATTATCCGCATCGATTGGCATTCCATCCAGCCTTTCAGAACTGGGAGTAAAAGAGCAGGATTTGGCCATTATGTCTGAAAATGCGCAAAAAGATGCCTGCATGCTGACCAACCCGCGTAAAGCGACGCATGCTCAAGTAGTCGACATCTTCAAAGCCGCGCTCAAATCAAATGCATCCGTGCTGGATTTTAAAGCGGCCGTCTAATCCCTGCTGAATCTTTTGTTTGCTTTGACAATTTAAGTGGAATGAAACAGATGTCCATACTGTTTCATTCGGGGCTGCTTCATCCTGTCTGGCCCGTGCACTTAAATTGTCTTTTTTTGTTTGCGGTTGACAAAATTTTGGACTTCATCAAGGATAAGAACCTTCATGACAATAACAACCAGAGCAAATTATGTCAGCAACTCAACTCCCTGTCGCATACCAGCCGGATATCCTCGGCGCAGGCTATGAACAAGCCGCGCTGCACTTCCCCGATGATTATGAAGGCAAAGTCATTGCCACCCTGGTGCGCAAAAAAGCCCCGCAAAGCGCGTCGAAAGCCGTGCTGTATATTCATGGCTTTATTGACTATTTTTTTCAAACTGAAATGGCGGAGCAGTTCAATCAGCATGGTTTTGACTTTTACGCGCTGGATTTAAGAAAATACGGCCGCTCCATTTTACCGCATCAAAAATATTACAATATCCGCGAAATTGCAGAATATGATGCTGAAATCACCCAAGCTTTAGAGATTATTGGCGCTGAAGGCCACGATTCAGTATTGCTGTGCGGCCACTCAACCGGCGGCCTGACCACAACACTGTATGCGGCGCATCATCCCAATCATCCGCTGATTAAAGCGCTGTGGGTCAACAGCCCTTTTTACGATTTCAACATGAACCCAATTAAGCGCAAATTAGGCCTGCCGGGCCTGAGCCGGATTGGCAAAATCTTTCCCGACCTTCAGTTCCCCAGCGAACTGAATAAATGGTATACCGCCAGCCTGCATAAAGATTTAAAGGGCGAATGGGACTTCAGCCTGGACTGGAAAAAAACGGCGTATCCAAAGGTGCGCTTAAGCTTTGTCAGCGCTATTTTTGAAGCGCAAAAAGAGATCCACCAAGGCGTTAAAATTGATGTGCCGGTATTGGTGATGCATTCGAATCAAACTAAAAATCCGCGCAAATGGGGCAAAGACGCCCAGACCAGCGATGTGATTTTAGGGGTTAAGGATATTCAAAAATATGCCAAAAAAATTCAGGGAGATGTCACAGTGCAAAGCATACAGAATGGACTGCATGATTTAGTGCTGTCCCGGAAGCCTGTCCGCGACAGCGTTTATCAGCAGCTGTTTCAATGGCTGGCCGATAAAGGCCTGTAGCGCATCCATCAGCTGCTGCCGTAGAGCTTCTGCTTCAGCAGCGTTTGATGAATCGGATGCTGCTTGGGCATCAGTTCAATCAGCCGCTCCACCGCATCAATGGCTTCAGGAAACCGCGCGACATGGCGCAGCAGCACATCGGTTTCATTGGCCTTGAAAATCGCATCGCTGAGGCGCGACTCTAAACAGTCCCGCCAAGCGCATAAAAATGGACTTTCCGTTTTCGCCAGGAAAACCCCTGAACACAGCTTCAGCGCAGATTCGATATAGCCGGCGTCCAGCGCCTGCTCCGCCAGCAGGAAATCCGCTTCAACATTGGCTAAAACCCGATAAGGCCGAGATCCCAGCATGCCGCCCAATACATCGCGCAGCTGCGACATTTCCGCTTTTAATGTGCCGATGCTGACCTTGCGCTCGCCATAGAGCGCCTGATGCAAAGTATCTAAGGTCATGCCCTGTGGGCACAGCGCCAAAATCGTTAAAATTTCAATCTGCCGCGGAGTCATGACCAGCACTTTGCCGTTAAACAGCACTTGCGATGCCGAAAATGCCCGAATATACAGCTGCTGCTTATACTGCTCCTGCAGCGCAGACTGAATAATCGAAGCGCAGCGCTCAGCAGCCAGCAAACCTAAGCTATTGTGATTTTTCCATGTCGTGGATAAATCAATCACCCCCAGAATCTGCTTGGAATAAGGGTCAATAATCGGCGCGGCATAGCACACCCAGTCATGAATGGACGCCATATAGTGTTCATTGGAAAAGACGCAGCTGGATTGCTGGGTTTTTAAAGACAATGCCAGCGCATTGGTGCCGACCAGTTCTTCTTTCCATTGCCCGCCCTCCATAAAATGCACGCTTTCAGCTGCGCTCTGCATTTGCTGGCTGGAGGCTGTCCATATAATGGTGCTGCCGACATCCCCAACCGCCACCACCATCGAAGACTGCTGCGCAATATGCTTTAAATCTTCAGCGCAGTGTGTCAAAGCCTGCTGCAGCGCATTCGGCGCCTGCTTGGCCACAGGCAGCATAGGCGCCGCCGAACGGCCTTGAGGAATTTCGGCGGTTCTGGAGCGCTGCCAGGAACTGTGTATGCTTTGCCCCAGCAGTTCAGCATGCATGGGCGATAGGCTGCTGCTTTGCCTAAATTTCTCTATTTGCTTCCTTTTTTCTACTAAATTCTGCATCACTGTCATCCTTTAGCTTCTCAAGCTATGACTGATCATCTATCCCTGTAATTGCTATCCTTGTAACCATTTGTCTAAAGGTTGTAAACCGTCATTCAACCAACCTTTTTCCAACCTTATATTAGGTATGCTAGTTAAATAATGTACAAAAGTACCTTATACCAAAGCAGTAAGCTTTGAGATAAAGCACACCATAATAAGCAAAGGAATTTTCATATGCGTTACGTCGATCCCAATCAACCCGGTTCAAAAGTTCAATTTAAATCACAATATGAAAACTTTATTGGCGGCAAATGGGTGCCGCCTGTAAATGGAGAATACTTCGGCAACATCTCCCCTGTCGATGGCAAAGTATTCACTCAAATTCCGCGCTCCTCTGCCGCTGACATCGAATTGGCGCTGGATGCCGCCCATGCAGCCAAAGCATCGTGGAATAGCGCCTCTCCCACCACACGCTCGAATCTGCTGCTGAAAATTGCAGACCGCCTGGAGCAAAACCTAGAACTGCTGGCTGTGGCGGAAACTTGGGACAATGGCAAGCCTGTCCGTGAAACCTTAGCGGCGGACATTCCCTTAGCGATTGACCACTTCCGCTATTTTGCAGGCTGTATCCGCGCGCAGGAAGGCGGCATTTCAGAAATTGATGAAGACACTATTGCCTATCATTTTCATGAGCCGTTGGGCGTGGTTGGGCAAATCATTCCGTGGAACTTCCCTATTTTAATGGCGACGTGGAAATTGGCGCCGGCATTGGCCGCAGGCAACTGCATTGTCTTAAAGCCTGCTGAACAGACCCCAGTCAGCATTCTGGTTCTGGTGGAGCTCATTCAGGATTTATTGCCGGCGGGTGTACTGAATATTGTCAATGGCTACGGTGTCGAAGTGGGCCGCCCGCTGGCGACCAATCCGCGCATTGCGAAAATTGCCTTTACCGGCTCTACAGCTGTTGGCCAGCAAATTATGCAATATGCCACCGAAAATATTATTCCTGTGACGCTGGAACTCGGCGGAAAATCACCGAATATCTTCTTTGAAGACATTATGGATCAGGATGATGATTTCCTGGATAAAGCGCTGGAAGGCTTTGCGATGTTTGCCTTAAACCAAGGTGAAATCTGTACCTGCCCTTCTCGTGCCTTAGTGCAAGAAAGCATTGCAGATAAATTCTTGGAAATGGCGGTAGAACGTGTAAAACGCATCAAGACGGGTCATCCGCTGGATACCGAAACAATGATTGGCGCGCAGGCATCTCAAGAACAGCAAGAAAAAATCTTGGGCTGCATTGCCACAGGTAAAAATGAAGGCGCTCAGCTGATTACCGGCGGCGATCCACGCAATGAAGTAGGCACAGGTTTCTATATTGAACCGACCATTTTCAAAGGCACCAATGACATGAAGATTTTCCAGGAAGAAATCTTCGGCCCTGTGCTTTCAGTCGCAACCTTTAAAGACTTTGATGATGCGATTAAAATTGCCAATGACACCATTTACGGTCTAGGCGCTGGGGTTTGGTCACGTTCAGCGCATACCTCTTACCGCGCTGGCCGCGCAATTCAAGCAGGCCGCGTATGGACCAACTGCTACCACATCTACCCTGCGCATGCAGCCTTTGGCGGCTATAAAAAATCAGGCATTGGCCGTGAAAACCACAAAATGATGCTTGATCATTATCAGCAAACCAAGAACCTGCTGGTAAGCTACTCTACCAAAGCAATGGGCTTCTTCTAAGCTGTTCATTGATCCATCTCAAAGAAAAAGCGGACGCCTGTCCGCTTTTTTCACTTTTTATTCACTCAAATCGGCCGATTCTGAAAATCTGCCGAATTTAAAACAATCAAATTGCTGCGCACCTAAGCACAGCAAAAACAAAATCAGCCAAACCGCTGCAATTCGACGCATGCTGAACACTTCCAAAAAAATCCTGTCTTCAACATAGGCAAAATAAACGATCTAATCTAATATCAAATTTATAACAACCTATCTCATTTCAAGATATGAAGACCCTGAAACAGTTTCAATATTTCATTGCCATCGTCGAGCACGGCAGTTTTACCGCCGCTTCTGAACAGCTTTTTATTGCCCAGTCCGCCTTAAGCCGGCAGATTAAAATGCTGGAAGAAGAGATTGGATTCTGCTTATTTGACCGCACGGACAAGAAAATTCAGCTGACAGCGGCAGGCCAATCTTTTTATCAAAAGCTGAAAATGCATTTATTGAACATTGAACATTCCATCGACGCCGCGAACAGCATTGCCCATGGACGCGGGCGCTGCCTGCAGCTGGCGCATTCCAGCAGCATCGTGATGGATTGCATCAAAATTCAGTCTCTGCATAAACTCTGTGAAAAATACACACTCGAAGTGGAAATCAGCACCCTGTCTTCCGAACAGCAGATCGAAGCCGTCCTGAATGGCCGGATTGACCTTGGCTTGATTCGTCCGCCAACCCGCCGCAATTTGCAGGATGTGCACTGCGCCGAACTGTATGCGCAGCCGCTCTATGCTGCCGTGCATCAGGATGATCCTTTTTTTCAACACAAAGACTGCATCAGTATTGCCGAATTAAGCCAACGGCAATTTGTCTCTACACCTCATGCGGAGCGCGGCGGATTAAGCTATTTAGCTGCAAATTTATGTATCAATCATGGATTTTATCCGCAAAAATCATCTATTCGCTCACGCAAGGCCTGCCAGCTTGATTTAGTTGATGCTGGCCTCGGCATTTGCATTGTGCCGGAAGAGTTCCGCAGCCAGCTTCCTGCTGCCGTCAAACTGATTGCGCTTGATCCCGCGCCTGCGCCATCCAAAGTTTGCTTGATTTGGAGTAAAACCGCCGATGAAGCGGTGCATCAAGCTGCCGCTGAGCTGCAAAAAAGTTTTATCGGCGCTGATCAATAGCGCATGATTCAGCCAAGCAGCCGTTTAGGAATGCTGCCTGGCCCGCTGTGCGGCATATGGCAGCATCTGTTCGCCCATCTGCTGATCTTAAGGTCCCCAAAAGCCATGATGCGTGAATTTTTAACAGCGGACTCTGGATAAAGGCGGCAAATCCAGACCTAAATAGGGCTGATTTTTCGGTGATGCAGGATCAATTGATAAAAAAATGCAGAATTTGCATATTTTAAAGCCGCGCCGCCAAATTGAATGACGCTTTATGCGCCTGCGATATAACTTTGTCATTTTTCATTCTTTTCAATCGCTTAAAGATTATACACATATGCATTCTTTTGAAATAAAGCCGACTTTAAAAGTCGGCTCGGACTGTGTATAACAATGAACCTGAAAGGGAAAATGATAAGCATAGGCAAAGAACGCAAAAAAACGTTAGACTATGCAGCAATCCATACAAGTTTAGTGTCTTCACAGAAGACGAAGAAGAAGGTGAAGGCTGATGCCGCTCAATACAGTTGAAGAGCTCGTCGCAGATATTCGTGCAGGCAAAATGGTTATCCTCATGGATGATGAAGACCGTGAGAATGAAGGCGATTTAGTCATCGCAGCGACTCATGTGCGCCCTGAAGACATTAACTTCATGATTACCCATGCCCGCGGTTTAGTGTGCTTAACACTCAGCCGTGAACGCTGCGAACAGCTGAAACTGCCGCTCATGGTGGATGCCAATGGCGCGCAGCACGGCACAAACTTTACGCTGTCTATTGAAGCAGCCAAAGGCATTTCGACAGGCATTTCTCCTGCTGAACGCGCGCATACCATCCAAACGGCGGTTGCTGCGCATGCCAAACCTGCAGATATCGTCCAGCCGGGCCATATCTTCCCATTAATGGCGCAGCCGGGCGGCGTACTGCACCGCGCAGGCCATACCGAAGCCGGCTGTGACTTATCACGCTTGGCAGGTTTAGAGCCAGCATCGGTGATTTGTGAAATTATCAATGAAGACGGCACGATGGCGCGCCGACCTGACTTGGAAGTGTTTGCAGAAAAACACGGCCTGAAAATCGGCACCATTGCGGATCTGATTCATTACCGCATGACCAATGAGCAGACGGTTGAACGTATTGACCAGCAAACACTGGATACCGAATACGGCACCTTTGAATTATTCCGCTACCGTGAAATCGGCAATCCGGATATTCATTTGGCGCTGGTGAAAGGTGAGCCTAAAGCGGGTGTCACCACAGTCCGTGTACACGGCTTCAGCCCTGCACGCGACTTGCTGAAAATCAACAAGCAAGACGGCGAACCCGCGTGGAATTTAGATAAAGCGCTGAAAGAAATCGCCAACAGCGACCGCGGCGTCTTAGTCTGGATTGGCCAGCGCCATTTGCAGGACTTGGGCCCAGCCCTAGACAGCCTGTGTTCGCCAAAACCGACCAAATCTAGCGCCGCGCTGTCTCAGCAGTACCAGACCATTGGCGTGGGCGCGCAAATTCTGCGTGATTTAGGCGTCGAAAAGATGAAGCTGTTGAGTTCACCTTTACGCTTTAATGCGCTGTCAGGCTTTAACTTAGAAGTGGTGGAATATATCACCGCAAACCAAACATCAGAGAAATAATCGAGGTTGCTATGGCAGTTCGCCGTATTGAAGGTATGTTACATCTCGCGAGCGAAGGCCGTTACGCGATCCTGGTTGGCCGTTTTAACAGCTTTGTTGTCGAACATCTGCTGGACGGTGCAATTGATACATTGAAACGCCATGGCGTATCAGAGGATAATATCACTGTTGTTCATGCACCAGGCGCGTGGGAACTTCCAGTGGTGGCTAAGAAATTAGCAGAAACTGAACGTTTTGATGCCGTGATTGCGCTCGGCGCAGTGATCCGCGGCAGCACGCCTCACTTCGATTTCGTTGCTGGCGAATGCGCGAAAGGTTTAGGCGTTGTTGGCCTGAATACGGGCCTGCCGGTGATTAATGGTGTATTGACTACGGACAGCATTGAACAAGCGATTGAACGCTCGGGTACAAAAGCAGGCAATAAGGGCGGCGAAGCTGCCTTGACTGCTATTGAAATGGTTAACTTGTTAAAGGCTATTTAACGCTATGTCGCAAACACTTCAAGCAACTTATGCAGCAAAACGCAAAGCACGCCGTTTTGCTGTGCAAGGAATTTATGAATGGCAGATGAGCCACAATCCAGTCCATGAGATTGAAGCACGCACGCGTGTGGAAAATGCCATGCACAAAGTGGATCTAAGCTATTATCATGAATTGTTGACTCAAGTGGTTGCCAATCATGAAGCATTGGATGCGCTCTTAATTCCTGTACTGGACCGCGAACTTTCTGCGCTGGACGGCGTAGAACGGGCGGCGCTCCGTCTTGGCGCCTATGAATTGAAAGAGCATCTGGAAATTCCATATCGCGTTGTTTTAGACGAAGCGATTGAACTGGCTAAACATTTTGGCGGCGCAGACAGCCATAAATACATCAATGGTGTATTGGACCGTTTAGCAACGACTCTACGTGCAGCAGAAAAGCAGCAAGCTCAATAATTTAAGTTGATTTGCGCGTATGGCTGAGTTCTCAATTATCGACACCTATTTCAACCGCAAGAATGCAAATTCTGTCGATTTAGGCGTCGGGGATGACTCAGCCCTGCTTACCCCTCCTCCGCATCAGCAATTGGTCATTTGCGCCGATACTTCGGTTGCTGGCCGGCATTTTCCCCTCGATACACATCCGCATGCCATTGGCTGGAAAGCTGTTGCCGTCAATTTATCTGATATTGCCGCAATGGGTGCGAAACCGCACAGCATCTTATTGGCATTGAGCTTACCCCAAATTGATCACGACTGGCTCAAAGGCTTCAGTCAGGGCTTATACGATTGCTGCGATCAATTTGGCGTAAGTTTAATTGGCGGCGATACAACACAAAGCCCCCACCTGACAATTACCGTGACGGCGCTCGGCTGGATTGAATCAGGCAAAGCGGTGACCCGTTCAGGCGCGCAGCCCGGTGATTTCATCTGCGTCAGCGGCACGGTTGGTGATGCCGCTTACGGCCTGCGGCATTTAGGCCATCCGCTGCAAAAGCGCCTGGACTATCCCTCTCCGCGCTGCCAGCTTGGACAGCAGCTGAAGGGTCTGGCATCCAGCATGATTGATATCTCAGACGGCCTGGCGCAAGACCTAGGACATATTTTGGATGCCTCAAATGCGGGCGCAATTGTGCATTTGGAAAGCCTTCCCGTCTCTCCTGAAGTTGCAAAATTAGAACAAGAAAAAAAATGGCAGCTGGCTTTAGCCGGTGGCGATGACTATGAATTATGCTTTACAATAAGCTCGGACAACTATCAGCTGCTAATTCAGCAAAAATTAGATGTAAATCTTACAATTATTGGACAAATTACCCAAAATTTGGGATTAACTTATTTACAGAATGGCGTAAATTGTTCCATTCAATTTCATGGGTATCAACATTTTGCATAAACCGGCAATCAACTTCAAGCAAATGAGCTGGCGGGAACGCTGCATCGTGTTTTGCGGTGTTGGCTTTGGTTCTGGCCTAGCGCCCAAGGCGCCGGGCACCTTCGGTTCCGCATTTGCTTTACTGTTCATTCCGCTCTGGCTTGCAATTGGCTTTTCCGGCACCATTATTGCGATTATTCTAATGTCGCTCATTGGCATCTATATCTGCGGCCAAACGGCCAAAGTCATGGGTGTCCACGATGATGGACGGATTGTATGGGATGAGTTTGCCGGCCAGTCCATTACTTTCTTGCCTTTGATTTATCTGGGCTCAATGAGCTGGTTTTGGGCACTCACCGGATTTGGCCTATTCAGACTGTTTGATGTCTGGAAGCCTTGGCCGATCAGCGTGATTGACCGTCAGGTTGGCGGCGGTTTCGGCATTATGCTGGATGATATCATTGCCGGTATTTGGGCTGCGCTCTGTATCTGCATTTATTTTTATTTCACGTCTATATGATAAATACTCCTAGGATCTGACATGTCTACTAGCGTTATCATTCTCGCAGCAGGTAAAGGAACACGCATGCGTTCCGGCTTGCCAAAAGTCCTTCAGCCGCTTGCTGGCCGTCCTTTGCTTGGCCATGTCATCGAGACTGCGAAAAAACTTCAAGCCGATAATATTATTACAATTTACGGACATGGCGGGAATCTCGTTCAAAAAGAGTTTGCGCATGAACAAGTGCAGTGGGTGAAGCAGGCTGAACAGTTAGGCACAGGCCATGCGGTCAAAGTCACCCTGCCTGTGCTGCCGAAAGACGGTCAAGCTTTGATTTTATCCGGCGATGTGCCTTGCATTAGCCAGCAAACCCTGCAAAAGCTGCTGGATGCCGCACGAAATACTGGTATTGCCCTCGTGACTCTAACTGTCGCGGATGCAACAGGTTATGGCCGCATTGTTCGTGATAACGGCAAAATTCAGGCCATTGTGGAGCATAAAGACGCGTCTGAAGAACAACGTAAAATTAAAGAGTTCAATACGGGGATTTACTGTGTCAGCAATGCCAAATTGCATGAGTGGCTGCCAAAGCTATCGAATGACAATGCACAAGGCGAATACTACCTGACCGATATCGTGGCAATGGCGATTGCAGACGGCTTAGAAGTGGCTTCAGTAGAACCCGAGCGCGCTTTTGAAGTTGAAGGCGTGAATGACCGTATACAGCTGGCAGCTTTGGAACGTGAATTCCAAACCCATCAAGCTAAACTGCTGATGCAGCAAGGCGTGCATCTCATTGACCCAAGCCGCTTCGATTTGCGCGGCCAGCTGACGGTCGGCCAAGATGTGCGCATCGATATCAATGTCATTATTGAAGGTGACTGCGCATTTGGCGATAACGTTGAAATCGGCGCAGGCTGCGTAATTAAAAACACCACCATCGCCGCAGGCACCAAAGTGCAGCCGTACAGCGTATTTGACAGCGCCATTGTGGGTGAAAATACTCAGATTGGCCCCTTCTCACGCTTGCGCCCAGGGGCAAAACTGGCGGATGAAGTGCATATCGGCAACTTTGTTGAAGTGAAAAATTCCAGCATTGGATTGGGCTCTAAAGCCAATCACTTTACCTACTTAGGCGATGCCGAAGTCGGCGCAGGCTCTAACATTGGCGCAGGCACCATCACCTGCAACTATGACGGCGCCAACAAATTCAAAACCATTATCGGCGATGCCGCCTTTATTGGCTCCAACAGCTCGCTGGTTGCGCCTGTGACCATTGGCAACGGCGCGACCGTTGGCGCCGGTTCAACCATTACCCGTGATGTCGCTGACAACTGCTTAGCCGTAGAACGCTCTAAACAATTTGTCAAAGAAGATTATCCGCGTCCGCAAAAGATTAAGAAATAAGAGGGTTTTACTATGTGTGGTATTGTCGGCGGCATTGCTGAACGCAGCATTACAAATATTTTAATTGAAGGCTTAAAGCGCCTTGAATACCGTGGCTATGATTCAGCGGGTGTTGCGCTGATTAACGGCGGTCATGTACTGCGCGAACGCCGCGTCGGGAAAGTGGCAAATCTTGAACAAGCCGTGAATGAATCGCATATTGCAGGTTCGCTCGGCATTGCGCATACCCGCTGGGCAACGCACGGCAAACCGACTGAAAACAATGCGCATCCGCATGTTTCAGGCAATGTGGCTGTGGTGCACAACGGCATCATCGAAAATTATCAAGAACTCAAAGATGATCTTGAAGCGCTGGGTTATGTTTTCACTTCACAAACAGATACTGAAGTGGTTGCGCATTTAGTCAATGATGCGCTGAAATCTACCCCAAGCCTGCTGGAAGCTGTGCGCCAAGTGGTGCCGCAGCTGAAAGGCGCTTATGCGCTGGGTATTGTGCATACCGACCATCCAAATGAATTGATTACGGTCCGTGAAGGCTCACCGCTGGTCATTGGCGTCGGCATTGGCGAAAACTTCATCAGTTCTGACCAGCTGGCGCTGCTGCCGATCACCAACCGCTTTATCTACCTGGAAGAAGGCGATATTGCCCGCTTAACCCGCACCAGCATTGAAGTCTTTGCTGACGGCAAGCGTGTTGAACGTCCAGTGAAAGAACTGGATGCAACAGTCAGCAACGCTTCTAAAGGCGAATACAAGCATTACATGCTGAAAGAAATTTATGAACAGCCGGAAGCGATTCAGCAAACGATTTCTCAAGCCCTCAACGGCAACAGCCTGCGCGCGGACTTCCTGAAAAATGCTGAAGCGGATTTCAGCAGAATTCAGCAAGTGCAAATTATTGCCTGCGGCACCAGCTACCATGCCGGCATGATTGCCAAATACTGGTTTGAACAGCTGATTGATGTGCCTGCGCAAGTTGAGATTGCCAGCGAATTCCGTTACCGCTCACCTGTAATTGTCGGCAGCACGCTGTATATCTGCATTTCCCAATCTGGTGAAACCGCTGATACTTTAGCGGCGCTCCGCGACACGCAAAAGCGCGCCGCGGCCAAAGGCCTAAGCATCTCAACCCTGACCATCTGCAACGTGGCAACATCATCGATGGTGCGTGAAACCAACCACAGCCTGCTGACTCTGGCAGGCCCTGAAATTGGGGTGGCATCAACCAAAGCCTTTACCACTCAATTGGCGGCATTGATACTGCTGATCCTGAAAATCGGCCAGGTCAAAAACACCATCTCTGCTGAAGAAATTGCAGCCATTACTGCTGAATTGTGGCATACACCAAAAGTGATTTTGGATACCCTGCAAAACAATGAAGCCATTCTGCGCCTGTCTGAATTGTTTAAAGAAAAACAGCATTGCTTATTCTTAGGCCGCGGCACGCAATTCCCGATTGCACTGGAAGGCGCGCTGAAACTGAAAGAAATTTCTTATATTCATGCAGAAGGCTACGCTGCCGGCGAATTGAAGCACGGCCCATTGGCGCTGGTTGACAATGACATGCCGGTGGTGATTCTGGCGCCGCAAGATGACATGCTGGACAAGCTGAAATCCAATATGGAAGAAGTTCAAGCGCGCGGCGGTGAATTATTTGTCTTTGCCGATGTCAACAGCGGCATTAAAGGCAAGGATCGCCAGCATGTCGTACATGTGCCGAATATCAGCGCTGTTTTGGCTCCAATCGTCTACAGTATTCCAGTACAATTGCTGTCATACCATGTTGCCGTCCTGCGCGGCACTGATGTAGATCAGCCTCGGAACTTAGCCAAATCTGTAACTGTAGAATAAGTACAGACCATAAAACTGAAAAGGCTGGTTATTCCAGCCTTTTTTATGCCTATTAGATGAGAACAATGATGACCCAACTGACCTGTTTCAAAGCTTATGATATTCGGGGCAAACTCGGCACTGAACTCAATGAGGAGATTGCCTATAACATTGGCCGCGCCTATGGTCAGATTTATCAGCCCAAAACCATCGTGATCGGATGCGATATCCGATTAAGCAGTGAAGATCTGAAACAGGCGGCGATTAAAGGCTTAAATGACGCGGGCGTTAATGTGCTTGACCTTGGCATGACGGGCACGGAAGAAGTCTATTTCGGCGCATTCCATTTGGATGTTCAAGGCGGCATTGAAGTCACCGCCAGCCACAATCCCATGGACTATAACGGCATGAAACTGGTGCGTGAAAATGCCCGCCCCATCAGTGCCGATACTGGCCTGAAAGAGATTCAAGCTTTGGCAGAATCTGGCGAATTTGCTGATGTTGTGACGAAAGGCGCAACTGGCAAATACAATATTTTGCCTGAGTTCATTGAACATTTGATGACCTATATTGACCCTGCAAAAATCCGCCCGCTGAAATTAGTCATGAATGCCGGCAACGGCGCAGCAGGCCATGTGGTTGATGCCATTGAAGCAAAATTTAAACAGCTGAATATTCCTGTTGAATTGATTAAAATTCATAATGAAGCAGACGGTACTTTTCCAAACGGCATCCCTAATCCAATCTTAGTGGAAAACCGTGAAAGCACCCGCCATGCGGTACTGCAGCACGGCGCTGACATGGGTATTGCCTGGGATGGCGACTTCGACCGCTGCTTCCTGTTTGATGAAAAGGGCCAATTCATTGAGGGCTATTATATTGTTGGCCTCTTGGCTCAAGCCTTCCTGCTGAAGCAGTCCGGTGAAAAAATTGTGCATGACCCGCGTTTGGTCTGGAATACTTTCAATATTGTCGAAAAATACCACGGCGAAGCGATTCAATCCAAATCAGGCCATTCCTTCATCAAAGAAAAAATGCGTGAACATAATGCGGTGTATGGCGGTGAAATGAGCGCCCATCATTACTTCCGTGATTTCGCCTATTGCGACAGCGGAATGATTCCTTGGCTGTTGGCCGTCTCTGTATTGTCTGAAACGCAGCAAACACTGTCTTCACTGGTGGAAGGAATGATTGAAAAGTTCCCTTGCTCGGGTGAAATCAACTTTAAAGTGGTCGATACGCAGCTCACCATCCAAAAGATTTTTGATTATTATGCTGCGCAAAAGCCCACCATTGATCACACAGACGGCGTAAGTCTTGATTTTGGCGCTTGGCGTTTCAATGTGCGCGCGTCCAATACCGAACCATTATTGCGCTTGAATATTGAAAGCCGCACGGATCAAAATCCGAAGCCAATGCAAGACTATGTGGATGAATTGACCAGATTGATTCAGGGCTAATCTTGAGTGAAGAATAAAATGGGAGCTTCTGCTCCCATTTTATTGGGAATAGTCAATTTTGATAACCCGCTGGATTCTGCTTTTGCCAATTCCAGCTGTCCGCCAGCATATCTTCTAAAGCATATAGCGGCTTCCAGCCCAGCTCTTGCACAGCGCGCGCATTGTCTGCAAATGAAGTCGCCACATCTCCTTCACGGCGAGGCTCAATACTGTAGGCAACGGGCACATGATTGACCCGCTCAAAGGTCTTCACGACATCGAGAACAGATGAGCCTTGACCTGTACCAATATTCCAGGCCCGGCAGCCTTTGGCCATCAGGCGATTATTCAAGGCGCACAAATGAGCGCGCGCCAAATCGACCACATGAATATAATCACGTACGCCTGTGCCATCAGCAGTCTCGTAATCGTTACCGAAAATAGACAGTTTTTCACGGCGGCCCACCGCGACTTGAGTCACATATGGCATCAGGTTATTTGGAATGCCTTGCGGATCTTCACCAATACGGCCACTTTTATGCGCGCCGACTGGATTGAAATAGCGCAGCAAGGCAATTGACCAGCGTTCATCAGCCACAGCTAATTTCTGCAACAGCTGTTCCACCATCAGCTTGGTATAGCCATAGTTGTTGCTTGGCATGCCAGTCGGCATGGTTTCATTTAAAGGCGCTGAATTCGCCTCATCATAAACGGTTGCCGATGAGCTGAACACTAAATTAAATACCCCGGCACGCTCCATGGCCTGCGCCAGCTGAATAGAGCCGGAAATATTATTATCAAAATAGGCCAGCGGAATTTGCTGACTTTCGCCGACCGCTTTTAGGCCGGCAAAATGAATCACTGCATCAATCGGATGATGCTGAAAAACCTGATCTAAAGCCTGCGCATCACGAATATCGCCCTGCACAAACATTAAGGGTTTTCCGCTAATCTGCTGCACGCGATTTAAAGACTCTTCGGAACTATTGCACAGATTATCCAGAACAATCACTTCATGGCCTGAATTTAACAGTTCTACGCAGGTATGTGAGCCAATATAGCCTGCACCGCCGGTTACTAAAATTTTAGCCATGCGATTTTCTCAATAAAATGTTCAATAAGCCTTGTGTCGAAGCATCCAGCGTTGAAAGATCATGCTGTTCGCCATTCAAAATAGGCAGCAGCTGATTGGCGATTTCTTTGCCTTTTTCCACACCCCATTGATCGAAAGGATTAATATTCCAAAGTACAGATTGTACAAAAACCTTATGTTCATAGATTGCAATCAGCATACCCAAACTATATGGATTGAGTTCCTGCATTAGAATCGTAGTGCTTGGCTGGTTGCCTTCGTATTGCTTATATTCAGGCAAATCTAATAATTCTGCCTGATCTAAAGCCTGGTTGCCAAAGGCCAATAATCGTGACTGTGCCAAACAGTTTGATAAAGCCAAATGATGCTGATCAATCAATGCTGCGGCATTGTCTACGTAGGTAAATTGATTGGCATTATACCGCTGTACAGGCGCAATAAAATCACTGCTGACGGCCTGCGTGCCTTGGTGCAATAACTGATAGAACGCATGCTGTGCATTGGGTCCAACCTCTCCCCAAACAATGGGACACGTGTCCAATTCAACCTGCTCACCGCTGCGCTGAATTGACTTGCCATTCGATTCCATTTCCAGCTGCTGCAAATAAGATGCAAAGTATTTCAAGCGCCCATCATAAGGCAGTACAGCATGCGTCTGAATATCTAGAAAATTATTATTCCAAGCACCGAGCAGGCCCATCAGCACTGGAATATTCTTTTCAAATGGAGCTGTTTGAAAGTGCTGATCCATGGCATAAGCGCCAGCCAGCAATTGCTTAAATCCGTCTACACCAATAGTTAACGCAACCGGAAAACCAATACATGACCACAGAGAATATCGGCCCCCGACCCAATCCCAAAGTAAAAACTGCTTTTCTGGCGCAATGCCCCAAGCGGTCATTTTTTCTGGCTTGGTGGATACGCCAACAAAGTGATGTTTTAAAACTTTCGGTTCTTGACCCAAAGTTTTTTCCAGCCAAATGCGTGCTGTCTGCGCATTGGACAATGTATCAATGGTTCCAAAAGATTTTGAAGAAATCACAAAGAGAGTAGTTTCAGGCCGCAATTTATGCAAAATATCTGAGAGCTGACTGCCATCGATGGTCGAGACAAAATGCATATTCAGCTTTTTCTGAGTCGCCTGCTTAAAGTCAGATAATGCATGTGTCACCATGAGCGGACCTAAATCAGACCCGCCTACGCCAATGTTGACGACATCCTGAATCACTTCGCCTGTAGCGCCGCGGCATTGGCCATCATGAATTTTTCGAACCAAAGTGAACATGCGCTGAAATTGCTCATGCACTTGCTTAGCAATAGCAGGATGGCCTTGATCATTTTCTGGCAAGCGCAGTGCCCAATGCATAGCAGAACGATTTTCTGTGCAATTGACTTCTTGAGTTGAAAACAGCCGCTTAATCCAAGGTTTTAAATCTTGTGCATGCGCCCATCGCACTAATGTCTTTAAGACCTTTTGGTCAATCCGATGCTTGCTGAAATCAAAAACAATCGGATCTGCATTAACCGAAAAATCATCGAAACGTTCCGAATTTTCCGCAAACAGGGCCGTCAAATGCTTAAGTTCAAAAACTTTTTTTAATTCATTTAACTCAGAAATAACTGTTTGAGTATCTTCAACTGGATAAGGATAAGCTTGAGTCGCCATCACCGCCCTACTCCCATATAAGCGAAGCCCTGTTCCTTCACATAACTTGGATTATAAATATTACGGCCATCCAATATCAGCGGATGACTCATGTTCTTTAATAAAAATGAATAGTTTGGACTAAAATACTGTTTCCATGCGGTTAATATGCATAAAGCATGCGCATCATGTACTGCATCATATTGATCTGTGCAGTAAATCAGATCTGAACGGTGACCATAAATTTTTTCTATTTCTGCAAGTGCCTGCGGGTCATGCAGTTTGACCGTTACACCCTGTGCCCAAAGCGCATTTAGCATCGGATGTATAGGAGAATGCTGTACCCGCGCTGTATTTTCTTTAAAAGAAGCACCCCAAATTGCCACAGTTTTGCCTGTCAAATTACCATGATAATAATTCCACAATTTGGCAAATAAAACTTCTTTTTGCTGTTCATTAATTTCCCAAACCTGTGCCAGCAGCTGGCTTTTTACGCCGGTTGTAGACACGGTATGCGCCAGCGTCACGATATCGTGAGAAAAATTTTCGCCGCCAAACCCCGCGCCCGGATATAAATATGAAGCGCCGATGCGGCTATCTGCAGCCATGCCTTGGCGGACATGCTCAATATCAATACCCAGCTTTTCGGCCACCAGCGCCATATCATTCATATAGCTGATGCGGGTCGCCAGCATGCCTGATATGCTGAACTTGGTAAACTCAGCATCCAGCACCGGCATAAATAAATATTGGTATTGTCTTGGGAAAATAGGCCGCAAAAACTCTCGAACTACACTTTGCACCCGTTCATCCGCACAGCCCACCACCAGCTGCTTGGCTTGCATTAAACTGAGAATCGCATTGCCTTCCTGCACAATATCAGGCATGTAAACCCAATCATCCTGCGGCATATAACGTTTCAATTTTTCCGTTCCATGCAGCCCTAGCGTTGAGGCGTTCAACATTAATTTGGGATGAATTATGGGCCGCTTTTGCAGCTGCTGTAAAATTTCGACTGCTTGACCTTCTTCATTGGGACTGAAACTGAACAGATAAATGTCAATATCGATCGGGAGGCCTGCCAGATCGCAATAGTGAAGAAAGCCTTTTTGATGCTGCGCCTGCAAGAGCCGGATAACCGCTTCATCATATTGAAAGCATTGCGACTCTGCATTTGTTTCGAAAGCTTGGCCACAGTAAACCTCATGACCGCATTCCGCCAGCAGGGCCGCCATCACCATGGCATACAGCGTTTTTCCCAATATGGCAATTTTCATCGCCACTCCTTTTTTTGCGTTATAGAGGTATATCTTTCATCAGCGCTTTGAAAGCATCCCCCAATTGTGGATGATCTGCCCCATAATGCAATACTGCTTTCAAGTAGCCTATTTTACTGCCGCAATCAAAAGTCTGGCCGCTCATCCGGTAAGCTTCTACGGCCTCGCTTTGCTGCAGGATGGCAATCGCATCGGTCAACTGGATTTCATTGCCTGCGCCTTTGGGCGTCTGTTCCAGCAGCTGCATAATTTTTGCAGGCAAAATATAACGCCCAACTACTGCTAAATTTGAAGGCGCAGCATGGACTGCGGGCTTTTCAATAATGCCCTGCATCACGGCACTTTGACCTTCGGCAGGAGGCTCGCTCACATCGACAATGCCGTACTGATCAACCAGATTTCCCGGAACATCCTCCACCATGATTTGCGCCGCCTGCGACACATCAAAACGCTGAATCATCCGCAAAAGGTCACTCTCAGCCGTTTTATTTTTCACCAGAACATCCGGCAGCAGCACCGCAAAGGGCGCATCACCGACAATCTCTTTCGCGCATAGCACAGCATGACCCAAGCCTAATGGCTGCGGCTGGCGCACGCTGACCACACTGACATGCGCCGGCAGCATATTGGCAATTTCGTGCAGCATTTCGGATTTATTTTTGGCAGCCAACGCAGCTTCCAATTCAAAATTACGGTCAAAATAATTTTCAATAGAGGCCTTTGATGAATGCGTCACCAAAATGATTTGCTCAATGCCTGCAGCAACAGCCTCTTTCACCACATAATCAATGGCGGGGCGATCCACAACAGTCACCATTTCTTTGGGAATGGATTTGCTGGCAGGCAGAAAACGCGTTCCCAAACCAGCAACAGGGAGAACCGCTTTTTTAATCATACTAATTTTACTGAATTAAAAATTAAAGTATTCAATGATACTATTTAGAGTCTGTCTCTGTCTCTGTCATTTCTTGATTAGAAAAACGCGCGGCGCCCACTTCTTGATCTGGCGCATTAATCCCTTCTTTAGCCACCATGACTTTGACCGTTTTACACATAATCTTAAAATCCAGCCAAATGGACTGATTCTCAACATAGGCCACATCTAAAGCAAATTTTTCTTCCCACGATAAATTATTGCGCCCGCTTACTTGTGCAAGCCCCGTCATGCCGGGTTTTACTTCATGGCGGCGCATTTGTTCTGCAGTATAATGATCTAGAAAATCTTTCATCTGAGGGCGCGGGCCGACAATGCTCATATCGCCTTTCAGCACATTGATTAACTGAGGCATTTCATCCAGGCTTGTTGACCGCAATTTATGCCCAAACGGCGTAATCCTCTCACCATCAGGCAATGGATTTCCATGCTTATCTACAGCATCCAGCATGGATCGGAATTTAATCATTTTAAAGATTTTGGCATCTTGCCCTGGGCGCTCCTGATAAAAAAATACAGGTGAACCCAAGTTTTTGCGCACTTTAAAAACAACGATAAGAAAAATTGGGCTTAAAATAACCAACGCAGTAAGAGCAATAAGAAAATCAATTAACCTTTTCATTCACATAACCTGATTTAGTCTGGCTGATTCATAAATTTTCAGTAAGAATCTGAGTTTTTTTATATAAAAGAAAAAACATTAATGCATGTCCATTATAACGCGGAAATGAACAGCATGGCTCCTATTTTGGATTAAATCTCAGAAACCAATTTTTGCACCGTAATATCCCGTATATATTGTGATGCAATTAACATTCTATTCTGTACAGAAATTCCCTTATAGCTTTGGCTAGCGATCACCTTTTCAATTTCAGTTTTTAAAACTGCAATATCACAAGGCTGCACCAGCGAAACATGTTCAAATTTATTTAACGTATTGCTTGCCACACCAACACCGCCATAAATGACATATTTGCCAGTAGATAAATATTCATATAGCTTGGAAGGCATTGCACTCGCAAAATCAGGTGTTAACTGAGCATATAAAATATCGCTGTGATTATAAATCTCGATGAGCTCATCAAATTTTTTACGGCCTAAGAACTTCAAATTTGTTTGCTTAGGATCAGCGAATGCAGACACTCTTTCAAAATCCGTACCGCCGCCAACAATATTAAATACCACCTGCGGCAATTGCTTGCTCACTGCAATCAATGTGGATAAATCCTGTGCTAAGCCAACATTACCCACATAGGTGACCGTCAATACATTTGTTGCATTTTCAGTAATAGTGCAGAGTTCATTAAAAACTTTTTGCGCAACCCCATTAGGCACTTTAACTATTTTTTGAGTACTTTGAATATGCTTAGAAACATATTCAAATTCATGATCATTGGTGACACTTAAGATATTGAATCTTTTGAAATTCAGCAATGCGCTATAAGTGAAAATTCTTTTGGCGACTCTATTGACCAAAGAATTCTCATCTAAATATTCCCAGCTCAAATCACGAATATCGAGTATTTTTGTACTGCTTCCTGTTAACAGCCCGCTGAGGTGAAGTAAAAACATAGACGGTATTGTGATTAAATTGACATCACAATTCAGCTCATTTGCTTTGTTTAAGGCAGATGAGGCTATTTTCATTTCTAGAAAAGCACGCTTTATAAATGACGGTATTTTTGTATCAATAAATGGAATCTTATGATGCGTAAAATGATCGTGCTGAATGAGTTGGTATTCAGCATGATCCATAGAAATTAGGTTAACCGTATGGCCCTCAGCTAAAAAAGAATTTACGAAACTGAGAACCCGATTTCGTGAAGCATTTTCATTTTCTAGGCTATTTGCGCTGATAATACATATATTTGACATGTTAAAAACCTAGACTTCTACACGATATTAAAATCTCATAGTTATTTGAGAGCAAATTAATTTTCAAGCAATTATTAGGTACAGATTTGCCAAATTCTGGATGCCAAAAACTATTTAGAAGATTGGCTTCAATATCACCTTTCAATTGAATTTCAATGGTATGCCCCATCAAATCGCACACATAACTATTGTCTTGTGCTTTATTAATTGTGACATCCGGATGAAAATAAAAATATGAAACTGCTGAATTAAATTGACCGTGTAAATCATCTTTTAGAATAATCTGATCATCAACAAATCTTACTGCACGGCGATGAATCACATGTTCCAAACTTTTATAAGAGGCTGAAAATTCAGTAATCTGGCCTAACTCAAAATTTATATGATCCAGCTTTGGGCTAACGCGTCTAGCAACTCTGAATCCAGACCAAATTTCACTCGAATTTTGCTGATCAATTTCAATGGTATTATGAGCAGCTGTACTTCTCTGATGCAAACGTTCGGAACCCAGCCCATATTGTGAAATTCCTGAATTCACAATAAATCTTGCACCCAAAATACTCAGTTCGAAACTTAAAGTATCAGCATGAGCATGGCCTGGCTGGTAGCTTGGCCCAACTTCTGCAACATCCATAATAAATTTATAGCTTGGTTTTTCTACAACAATATAACCACTTTGCTTTAAATAACGATCTTGTGACTCCGATACTGGAACAAATATATTCAATTTTTCAGCATAAATTTTCAAATTTTCATAGGTTGATGCAATACTAAAAGTGGCATCATTAAAAAATGAAATTTCGCCATCGGGATGTGACATATATTTCAACCAATCGAGCATTTTTATTATTTTAGTTTTTAGGTGCTCGACATCTATTAAATCTGATTGAGCATAACAACGTGTGATGAGTTGATAGAGATCCAACAGATCTTCTAAAAAAATGGCATGGTACATTGGAGTCAATTCAAAGTTAGCTCCATCTGCTAATACTTGCTCATCAATTTCTTGATGATAAATCTTTAAACCCAGTGCTAACCATTTTTTTGATTCAACCGTATCAAAAAAGAGACCTGCAAAAATCAGTGCTTTTGCATTTGCAAACAAATGATTTGCTAATATCTGCCATTCAACGGTTTTAGATAAATGTTCTGCCTGCAAGGCCAAACTTTGCAATTGTTGTTTTGTAAACTGATGGCCCTGTAAACTCCACTTCGCCCAATTGACAATGCGCAGCGAGTTTGGATAAGGCTCCCAGCCATTACCTTTTGCATAAGGATTTTGATCAATCCATTTCTGAATAGTATTTTTATGCCACTCAACTCGATCAGATGCATTTTCAGCATTTAAATCATCAAAATAATGTAAATTATATAGCCATAATTTTTCTTGCTGATTGCTATTCCAATCCTCAGCCCTATTTAATTGACCTGGATGGTTCAAAAATAAAAACTGTGTTGGACTAAGCATACTAATAGGCTTAGGTATCGCATTTTCCCAATTTTGTGCTGCGTATCTAAGCTGAGTTTTAAATACTGTTTGCTTGACGCTTGGTTTGAGAAAAAGATAATATAATCTATAATAAATTTGTATAAACTTTAAATACTTAACAGTATTTATCAATTTTAAAATTTTCATTTCATTTATCCAAATTTTTAAGCCAATCCGCAACAATTTTTGACCATGTATAATTTTCCATAACTGATTGTCTTAACTGTTGAGACTGCTGATAATAACTTTGATAATCTTTAGTCACTGAAATTAGTGTATTTAATAAATCTTCTGAATTCCCAGATTGATAAAATATAACACCATTTAATTTAGAAGCCTGTTGTTGGATACTGTTGCCTACAACCATTGGCAGGTTTAAAGAAGCATATTCAAAAAGTTTCATAGGGCTTCCTGACTTTGCCATCTGTGTATCACTAGGATGCAATATTAATATTGGGTTATAGAGAGCTGACAATTTCTCTATTAATGAATTATGATTGAATGAACCTAAGAATTCTTTAGAAGAATCATTTTCTCCATCAAAGCCAAAAATATAAAATTTATCAAAGTTATTTTTGTTTCTTTCATAAACATCAAATAGCATATCCCAGTCATAATATTCTTGTTTTTTACCAAAATAAATTAAATTCGGTTTAACATCAAAATTTATATTTGCTTCATATTTTAGAAATGGCTCAGGGTTAAATCCATTAGGCATAATATAAATTTTATGAACTGGAAAACAAATTCCATGAATTTCTTGTTTTGAATTAGCAGAAACAACAATAATTTTACTAAATTTTGCTACTATAACAATAGATAACTTGACTGCATTCCGAATAACAAAATTCTTGGAATTTACCCCTGTTATTGTATTCACTTCAAAATAAAAATTTTTATATATCAATAAAAAAGGAAAAAATATATAAGGAAGAAAAAAACGCCAACGAATTACTATTTTTTCTTTTTTTAAAATGGATTTTAAAATCTCAAAAAAACAAAAAATATAAAAAAAATTATCAATATTTTTAAATATTAAGTTACTGTTTTTTTCAACAAATTCTTCTGCACCGCCATCAGAAATCAAAGTAACTGAAGCACGATTATGAATTAAACCATCGACAAAACCTTTTGCATGACTAACACGGCCACAAGGACCTTCTTTAAAAAAATTCTTAGTTGTTAATATATATTTGAAATTCATAAAACTCTTAATTTCTCTTGAGTTAACCTAAAATCAGCCCTTCAATATAACAAAAAATAAGGTTATATTATACAAAATAATCTCGGGAAATCTATCTTGAACTTAAAAAGCATAATCCAATTTTCAATAGGACCATTAGGAGTTGCTTTCTTTGGTTTTATAACTATACCAATACTAACATGGGTATTTCAACCCGAAGATATTGGTAAATTCACTATGTTACAATTAACTAGTACATTATTTATTTTAATTTTCAGCCTAGGATTAGATCAAGCTTATATACGAGAACATTATGAGTCAGAAAATAAGGCACAACTAATAAAGACATCAATTTTACCTGGTTTGTTTTTACTATTATTATTTTTTTCTTTCTTCGTTTTTTTCCCTAAACTTATTTCAGTAATTTTATTTAATATCTCTTCACAAATATTAAGTGTACTTGTTATAACATATATAATTTTTGCTTTTCTATCTAGATTTTTATCCTTAATATTACGAATGGAAGAAAAGGGCTTAGCTTACTCAGCGAGTCAAATTTTTCCAAAGATTTTATTCCTATTAGTTATACTTTATTATTATTTTTACTACACAAAATACAACCTTACAGATCTTATTTTTGCTCATACTTTATCAGTAATATTAGTATTTTTTGTCTTTCTATGGAATACAAAAAGTGTTTGGAAGAGTTCCTTCAATCAAAAAATTGATAGAAAAAAATTAAAGGCTATGCTTCATTATGGAATTCCATTAACTTTTGGCGGTATAGCATACTGGGGATTAACAGCTATTGATAAAATATTTTTACGATATTTTTCAAATTATGAGCAATTAGGTCTATATTCTGTTTCAGTAAATTTCGCTGGAGCAGCATTGATTTTACAAACTATTTTTTCAACAATTTGGGCACCAACAGTATTTAAATGGGCTAACAGTGAAGATGGTTTTATAAAAATAAATAAAGTTCGTGAATACTTATTACTCGGTGTAATATTTATTTTTTTGATTTCTGGAACATTTTCATGGTTAATTGACTTTATACTTCCAAAAAACTACTTGGATGTTAAGTATATATTACTAAGTTGCTTATGCTACCCACTACTGTATACAATTTCTGAAACTACTGTGATTGGAATTAATATTGTTAAAAAAACATCTTACTCTATGATAGCATCATTAATTTCGTTTATATTCAATTTAATTTTTTGCTATTTATTAATTCCTAATTATGGTGCAATCGGCGCTGGCATAAGCACAAGTTTTTCATTTCTAATATTTTTAATCCTAAGAACTGAATTTTCAAATTTTCTGTGGAAAAAAACCCCAAGATTAAAAATTTATACTACTGGTTTATTTATGGTATTAACTTCCAGTCTTATCGTTTTCAATAAGGATTTAATGAATTGGAGTTTACATATCTTTTTCGGAGTACTACTAGCTCTATTTTCTATATATACGTATAAAAAAATACCTGATATTAAAAACTCAATGAATAAAGTCAGAAGTTAATTCTGGCTTTATTCATAATCTTTGTAATACTCTTTTAGTTTTTTTATTTGTATAGAATTCATATCTTCTCCTACATTTATATCTTTTAATGCTCTAGTCGTCTTAAAATATACGGGCATTAAATAATATGGGTATGACGTTTTTACAATTTTTTTATTATTAATAATAGTCATACAGTTTAACCATATATCGTCAGCCAAAGGACATAAATTTAAAATTTTTTTCTTATCAAATGCATCCTGATGTAATGAATTTGGAGGATATAGCACACCGCTTCCACCATACTGCATTATCTCAGTAGTTGGTAAAACTTCTTCAAATAGCATATTTTTCCAGTCTTTATAACTAGATCCATTTTTCTTAGCGGCTAGATTGCAAATTACTGCATCTGGATATTGTTGGTTTGCATTTAATAAATGCTCTACCATACCTTGTGAGTAAAAAAAGTCATCATCAACAGTAATTACTTTTGACTTAGGATATTTATTCATCACATAGTAATATTTTTTATGCGATCTTAAATCATCTTCACTCCAAATTATTTCTAAACCACGATTTAATTGGCTTAATAATTCTTTTGGTAAATCAGCTAAACCATTAATAAATTGCTTTGAAGAAAGTGTTAAAACTATTTTATCTGGTGGAATAGTCTGATCAATCAAACTCTCAATTACTAGCCAAGTTTTTTCAATTCGATCTGGAAATGTCGTTAACGATACAATCACACTATCTTTACCACTAAGTTTTTTTCTCTGATCTTTGTAATACCCAGATGCTAATAAGTTATAGATTTTTTTAATAAAAAGTCTCTTTATTTTATTAATATATGTGTTTTCTTCTATACACTGGCTATACAAAAAATAGAGTTTATTTAACATTTTTAAATCCTTCAAAATATGATATTGATGCTAATAATGAAAGAAATATCCACACATAGACACCGACCAAATACCCACTATTGATTAGAGAAAATGGTATAAATATAATTACTAAATGAAGAAATAAAACTTTTATTTTGTAATCTTTCATAATGAAAGTTTTAAAATTATTTATTAAAATCAATATAATAAATAATAGAAAAAATATACCTAGCTCGTAAAGAGTTTCACCAAAAAAATTATGCGCTGCATATACTTCCATCTGACTTAAATTATTTGAAGCGAAATAACCAAAATTCCCTATTCCAAAACCAAGCAGCAAATTTTCTTTCAACCCATCAAAAGGTAAAGTCAAAACCTCCCACCGTCCATCTGATTTATAACCAACATTATCATATCGATTAATAAGAACCTCAAATACAGAAAGATTGTTAATCAATAAGTAGCTTACACAAATAACAATTGCACATTTAAATATTAAACTCCCTCTATACAACAGTAAAAATCCATAACTGAGACATAAAGCAACTGTTGCCGATCTAGATGCATTCGTTATAACAACATAACTAATTAATAGCAAAAAAATAGCTGAAATAATTTTGTATACAAACTTATAATTCGAAATTGCATAAATCAAAAATGGCATCATCATTATTAACACCATTAAAAATGTATTATAATTTCCAAAAGTAAAGCTACTATAATCCCTAGCCATTAATGACTCAACATCATGTGTTAAATTCACACTTAAATGATTTCCAGTTGATATTTCATATACAGCATAAACAAGCGCAATACTTAAAAAACCTAAAACCCCTTTAAAACAACTCATTAATGAATTATTAGCTTTTTTATAAAAAACAAATAAAACAGCGTAAAGCATTAAGTTTATTGCTAAATACAAGAAACTAATCATACTTTCTTTAATATTTTCAATAATAAAAAATATTGAACAAAACCCATAAATAAAAGAAAAAATTAAAAAATAGCTCTGCAATTTATAATTACTTAATTCCTTATAAATAAGAGGAAAATAGTAAAAAAACAATAAAACAGCTAGCAAACGGATTGGCTGTAATGCACCACCATATACACCGAATATTAATATAAAAAAAATTAAAGATATATAAATATCAAATCTATTAGATTTCATTAAGAATAACTCTAAATACTTAGTGGGTAATATTTTAAAACTACCCACTAAATCCTTACTTCTTCAACTGGCAAAAAATAGTTTTTTTATCTTCAATGCCTAGACTTTCAATTGTAAATTCTTTATGAGCAACAAGTACAATTTTTACATCATACTGTTTTGTATCTTCCAAGTTGGCTAAGATAATATTACTATTCTCTAATGCAAGCGGAAGCTTACTAATATTTGGTTCAACTACATAAAGTGAATCTACTTGTTCAGATAGCTTTGTAACAATTGCCATTGCGGGACTTTCACGCAAGTCATCAATATCCGGCTTAAATGCCAAACCATAACAAGCGACAGTTACATCTTTAATCATTTTTTCAGGATTCGCCTGTAAAAACTCAGCAATTTTAATTTTAACCTGATCAATCACCCATTCAGGTTTAGCATCATTCACTTCACGTGCAGTGCGTATTAAACGCGCTTGCTCAGGTGTTTTTGCCACAATAAACCAAGGATCAACTGCAATACAGTGTCCGCCTACACCCGGCCCAGGCTGCAAAATATTGACACGCGGGTGGCGGTTTGCCAATGCAATGAGTTCCCATACATTAATATCAAGCTTGTCACAAATAACGGAGAGTTCATTAGCAAAAGCAATATTGACATCGCGGAACGAGTTTTCAGTCAGTTTACACATTTCAGCGGTACGCGCATTGGTTTCAATACAGCCACCCTGTACAAATATTTTGTACAAATTGCTGGCAGCAATTGAACAAGGCTGTGTCATCCCGCCAATAATGCGGTCATTGCTAATGAGTTCTTGCAATACCTTGCCCGGCAAGACACGCTCAGGGCAGTGAGCGATACGAATATCCGATGCTTCACCCGCCTGCTGCGGGAAAGTTAAGTCAGGACGCGCTTCACTTAGCCAAGCCGACATCTGCTCTGTTGCGCCTACTGGAGAGGTTGACTCCAAGATCACCAAATTGCCTGATTTAAGATAAGGCGCCAAAGCCTTCGCTGCAGACTCAATATATTTTAAATCCGGTTGATGATCATCTTTAAAAGGAGTCGGCACTGCCACAATATACACATCGGCTTCTGCTGGCACAGTCTGAGCAGCCAGCATGCCCTTTGTGACAACCACTTTAACCAATGCATCCAGATCAGGTTCTACAATATGAACCTTCCCCTGATTAATCATATCTACAGCATGCTGATTGACATCAACACCCGTAACTTTTACCCCATGTGCAGCAAAAGTAGCTGCTGTCGGCAATCCAATATAGCCTAAACCAATGACACAAATATGCTTAAATTGACTGTTCATATTCTTTCTAACACTTACTCAGTTACTTTTTAAAAAATTAATAATTTGCTTGCAGGCTGTGCCATCACCATACGGGTTATGCGCTTCTGCCATTTGCTGATACAGCGCTGCATTTTCAATAAGATCTGTCACCGATTGTTCAATGACTGCAGCATCTGTGCCTACTAATTTTACTGTTCCAGCTTCTACCGCTTCTGGGCGTTCCGTGGTATCACGCATGACCAATACCGGCTTGCCTAGTGACGGCGCTTCTTCCTGAATACCGCCAGAATCGGTCAAAATTAAATAACTGCGATTCATTAAATATACAAATGGCAAATAATCCTGAGGCGCAATTAAATGAATATTGGAAATGCCGGACAGTAATTCATTTACAGGCTTTTGTACATTCGGGTTTAAATGTACTGGATATACAATTTGCACATCTGAATATTTTTGAGCGATATTCGCCAGTGCATGACAAATATTTAAAAAACCTTGACCAAAGTTTTCTCGGCGGTGTCCAGTGACTAAAATCAGCTTTTTGTTTGCATCTAAAAAACTGAATTGCGTATTAAAATCTGCAATAATTTTATGATCTGTTTCAACTTTTTCTTTAACTTTTAATAATGCATCAATCACCGTATTTCCTGTAATTGTAATACTTGCAGGATTAATATTTTCTTTAATTAAATTATTATAAGATGACTGCGTCGGTGCAAAATGATAGTTTGCCAAAGCGCCTGTTAATTTACGGTTTGCTTCCTCAGGCCATGGTGAATAAATATCCCCCGTACGCAAACCCGCCTCAACATGACCAATTTTTACTTTATGATAATACGCCGCCAAAGAAGCGGCAAAAGTCGTTGCAGTATCCCCATGCACTAAAACAACATCTGGCAGCCACTCTGCAAATACGGTTTCTAACCCTTTTAAAACACCAGAAGTCACATCAGAAAGTGTTTGACCGGGCTTCATCAAATTTAAATCAAAGTCCGGCTTTAAATTAAAAAGCTCTAATACCTGATCTAACATTTGACGGTGCTGACCAGTTACGCACACTTTTGTGTCAAAATCTGATTGCTGCTGTAATTGTAATGCTAAAGGAGCCATTTTAATTGCTTCCGGCCGTGTTCCAAAAACCAGGAGAACTTTTTGCACGTCAAATCCTTATCTAAAATTATAGTAAATGAATTAAGCGATCGAGATTCTACCAATATTATTAATTTTATTAAACCCAATATTAAGCCTCATTATTAATTCTGCTTAATCTACACATTTTATTACATTTCATTTATTGAAATGAATATTTTAAACCTCTAGTAGATATTTCAAAAAAATAAAATATTAATTATTTAAATCAACAGCTTATGAATTATTAAATCCAGAAACATATTTTAATAATATAGAAATTAATGCCTCTTTATTCTTTTCATCCAAACACAATCTCTCTAGTTCATTAAATGTATTCATAACTTCAGCAAAAGAATAAAAAACTTCAAACGACTTTAAAATCCGTTCATGATCCGTTTTTTCTACATTATCTGCATCAATTAATAACTCTTCATACAGTTTTTCACCCGGCCTTAGCCCTGTAAACTGAATGGCAATATCTCCTATTCCCTGATCATCAACAGGATAGAACCCGCTTAAACGGATCATCTGCTTCGCTAAATCAACAATTTTAACCGGCTCACCCATATCCAGTAAAAACACATCGCCGCCTGTACCCATTGCGCCCGCCTGAATCACCAGCTGCGCCGCTTCAGGGATGGTCATAAAGTAACGCGTCACATCAGGATGAGTCACCGTTACAGGGCCGCCTTTGGCAATCTGCTTTTTAAATAAAGGCACGACGGACCCCGAAGACCCCAGCACATTGCCAAAACGCACGATACTGATTTGAGTTTTGGGCTGTGCAGAAGCCAACCCTTGACAGTACAGCTCCGCCATGCGTTTGGATGCGCCCATAACATTGGTCGGGCGCACCGCTTTATCCGTTGAAATCAGAACAAACGTTTCAACATTTTGATTGACTGCCGCCTGCACACTGCATGCTGTGCCAATAGATGTGTTATGAATCCCTTCAAATGGATTCGCCTCGACCAAAGGAACATGCTTGTACGCAGCGGCATGGTAAACAGTCTGTACTGCATACTGCTGTAATATACGTTCCAATTTTTGCTGATTTGTGACAGAACCCAATACCGGAACCACCTGTATGCCTTTGTCTTGCAATTCGCGGTCAATCGAATACAGTGCAAACTCTGACATCTCAAACAGCACCAGCATTTTTGGCTGATGCTTGACAATCTGGCGGCAAAGCTCAGAGCCAATTGACCCCCCAGCCCCAGTAACCATCACCACTTTATTTTTAATATTCTTTTCAAGCAATTCCGGCTTAGGCGGAACTGGGTCACGGCCCAGCAAATCAATAATATCCACTTCCTTAATATCAGATACACTGACTTGACCATCCACCAGCTGCGTCACGCCTGGCAGTTCCATGATTTTGACATCAGCAGACTCAAAAGACTCAATAATGTCTTTTTTCCGGGCACGGCCAACGGAAGGCATCGCCAATAAAATTTCTTCTATACCAAAGCTGCCAAGTTTATTCACAGCGCGTTTAGGCGGGTAAATTTTTAATCCGCTTAAAGATTGGCCATGCAGCGAAGCTTTGTCATCGATGAAGCACACAGGCAAATAATCGTCTGAGCGCTTTAAGGCTTCTGCAATCTGCTGCCCGGCCAAGCCTGCGCCATAGATAGCAACCCGCTTGCGGTTCTGCCTTTTCGCGAAAGTTCTGAGCGTGGCATAACGTATCACCGCACGGCTCCACCACATCCATGAAAACAGCACAAAACCGTACATGAGCGGGATACTCATGGGGATAAATGCCAGATCCAGTTTTTTAATGGCATATAAGCCAACAATTTGGATGAATACCGCAACGGAAATGCGCAGCAGATAATCTTCGTTAAACGAGCGCACAATAGCGCTGTAAACACTTAATAACGCAAATACTGCAACGCCGAAAAAACCGACATAGACATACCAAAAATCCAGCCCTTGCATAACCGGAACATTGGGCTTGGCTAGACGAATGGCATACACCAGCCACATCATCAGCGGCAAGACACAAAGATCCATCACCACCAAAACCATTTGTTTTTGACGGCGCGGCAAAGATGCGATTAATCGAATTAAGTCTTTCACAAAGGGCTCGAAGGGAATCTGAGTTACATCAAGGCGCAATTATACGCCATCAGCGTTTGATATACGCGTCATTACGGTTTGAATAGCATTAAGAGTTTGAGTCAAGCTGTCATTGCTTAAAGTCGGATGAACCAAAAACATTAAACTGGTTTCGCCCATATGCTGCGCATTTTTCAGGCGCTCTGCAGGACGCCAGGGCGTATTCTCAAAGGCATGCTCTAAGTAAACTTCTGAACACGATCCGCTAAAGCATGGAACGCCTAAAGCAGAAATTTCATTCATAATCCGGTCACGCGACCAGCCTTCCGGCAGCTGCTCCGTATTCACCTGCACATAGCACTTATATGCAGCATGCGTGTATTCTTCAGAAGGCTGATACACAGTGACATAAGGCGTATTTTCAAATGCTTTATAAATTCGCTGCATGTTTTCATTGCGGACTTTGCTCCATTCAGCCATCTTTTTCAGCTGCATGCGGCCAATGACAGCCTGCATTTCCATCATGCGCCAGTTGGTGCCAAAAGAATCATGCAGCCAGCGGAATCCCGGCGGATGCTGTTTATTGTAAATGCTGTCAAAATTTTTGCCATGGTCTTTATAAGACCATATTTTTTTCCATAAAGCTTCATCATGGGTTGTGACCATACCGCCTTCACCGCCCGTGGTCATGATTTTATCCTGGCAAAAAGACCATGCGCCAATATGTCCAATAGAACCCGCAGACTTGCCTTTGTATTTTGCGCCATGTGCCTGCGCGCAATCCTCAATCACGTAAATGCCTTTTTCTTCAGCCAGCTGCATGATCGGATCCATATCGCACATCCAGCCCGCTAAATGGACACAGATAATGGCTTTGGTATTCGGCGTTAAAACGGCTTCAATGCTCCGTGCAGAAATATTCTGCGAGTCCAATTCCACATCGGCAAATACAGGGTTCGCGCCAGCCGTCACAATGGAGCTGGCAGAAGCTAAAAATGTGCGGGAGGTGACAATCACATCATCGCCTGCGCCAATGCCTAAAGCTTTTAATGCGGCATCCAATGCCACAGTGCCGTTGGCTAAAGCCACTGCATATTCTGTCTCTGCAAATGCAGCAAATTCTTTTTCAAATTCACGGCATTCCTGACCCGTCCAATAGTTCACCTTATTCGACAGCAATACTTGAGAAACAGCATCAGCTTCTTCTTGCGTAAAGCTTGGCCATGGTTCAAATGCAGTGTTTAACATATTCAATTCCTAGATAAGATTTTAAAAATCTTTATTTCTTCTCTAAAATTCGGGCAGGATTGCCGACTACCGTCACGCCTGCAGGAACATTTTTCGTCACCACCGCGCCCATGCCAATCACAGCGCCTTTGCCGATAACTAGCGGCTTGCCTGGCACGCCCTGCTTAATCACCGCACCTGCGCCAATATAAGCATGGTCTTCAATATGAATATTGCCATTGCACTTTACACCTGGGGCAAATGTCACATAATCGCCAATGACACAGTCATGTTCAACATAGCTATATAAGTTGGCATGGAAACATTTACCAATTTTGATATTGGAGGTAATGGTGACAAAAGGGCTCAATGCAGCGCCAGCTCCAACAGAGACATCATCCATAGTGACGGTATTATTTGCCTTAATTGACCAAAGTGCAATTTGGTCCTGTTCCAGTTTATTTGCCAGCATTTCACGGATTTTACCGTTTGCGATGGCAATTAAAACAAATTTATTTTCCGCAGCGATCCGTTTAAAATCATCATAATTTAATGCGCGATGACCATTCACCATTGCCGGCGCTTTTAGACCATCATCAATAAAAACGATCTCAGCCTTTATTTTCAATCTCGCCAACTGTTCTCTGGCAACAGGCATCAAACTGCGTCCGCAACCGGATGCACCATAAATTGCATATAGTTCAGTCATGGTGCTGATCCTGCTTTGTGCCCGTGAACTTGGTCATAGTGGCCTCGCCTTCAGCGCTGATATCCTCTTTTGCAATCACTTTCTGAACGGTCTTCAGCATGATTTTAAAATCCAGCGCAGTGGACTGATTTTCCACATACCATGTATCCAGCTTGAATTTTTCTTCCCAGCCAATGGCATTGCGGCCATTCACTTGCGCATGCCCGGTCATTCCAGGACGCACATTGTGGCGCTTTGCCTGTTCTGCATTATATAAAGGCAGGTATTCCATCAGCAGCGGACGCGGGCCAACCACGCTCATATCGCCTTTGATCACATTCCACAGTTCAGGCATTTCATCCAAACTGGTAGCACGCAGCATTTTGCCAAACGGGGTTAAACGCTCGCTGTCCGGCAAGGGATTGCCTTGAGCATCCGCCGCATCTTTCATGGTGCGGAATTTAATCATTTCAAAGGGCTTGCCATTTAAGCCCGGACGCACTTGCCGGAACAGCACCGGTGAGCCTAAATTCTTCTTCACCTTATAAGCAACAAAAGCATAGAGCGGCGACAGCAGAATAAGCGCAATTGAAGCAATGACGATGTCTAATAAACGTTTAAGCATTTAGATTAATCCCATTTCCGTCATCATATGCTTATTCACTTCATGCACATCATATTTAGTTAAAGCAATTTCCCTGGAGCGTTGACCCATTTTTTCAGCACGTTCAGGATCATCAATAAACTTACGCATGGCTTGAACCAAACTCTCAACAGATTTGACAGAAACTAAATAGCCATTTTCCCCATCCACAACAGTTTCACGGCATCCTGGCGCATCTGTGGTAATAATTGCGCGGCCCATTGCCATGGCTTCTAAAACCGTACGCGGCGTGCCTTCACGGTATGAAGGCAGCACATATATAGAACTCTCGGCAATTGCAGGACGGACATCCGACAATTTACCCCAATAATTTACGGTCTTCTCGGCCACCCAGTGATCCAGCTCTTGCTGAGAAATGGCGGCGGGATTTTCATCAATCCAGCCCACCAAATTAAATTCCACTTCAGGGTTTGACTGCTTAATGATTGCCGCCGCAGCCGCAAACTCCCTGACACCTTTATCACCCAATAAACGGGCAATCAGCAAAAAAGAAATTTTAATTTGATGGGTATTATCTAAGGGCAAAGGCACAACATTAAAATCTGAAACATTCACGCCAGACCCGTTTACCACAACAGCCGGGGTCACCTGAGTGATTAAATTCAGCTGTTTAAAAAGCGCCAAGTCATCAGGATTTTGAAAAAAGGCTTTGGAACTGCGCGCAAGCGCTTGCTGATACAAACCATGCACCAGCTTTTGAAAAATACTGCGGCCGCCTTCGGCTTCTACATTTTGAAATGCATAGCCCAAGCCTGTAATTAATGCGAACCTCTGCGGAACTTTAGCCAGCCATGCGGCAAGAGTTCCATAAATAACCGGTTTAATCGTATAGGCAAGCACATAATCCGGCTTTATTTTTGTAATGATTGCACGCATAGCCCAAAGTGTTTTCAAATCCGCTATCGGATTCGTGCCTGTTCGCTGCATAGGTATTTCATGCACGAAATAGCCAAAATTTTCCAGCTGCTTATGCTCTGCGGCAAACTGCTCTAAATCTGGCGACAAGATATGAATTTCAAAGCCTTGCGCATGTATAGCCTCTAACAACTTTCCACGGAAATTTAAAACTGAAGGAAGGTAGCTAGAAATTATACAAAAAACCATTTTACATGCACCATAAAATCTAAATGAATGACTTCTATTCCTCAGATTATAAGCCGTTAGAGAAGATAATAAAATCCAAATAATACATCGAATAAAAAGAGAGAAATGCCATCCTTTGTGAGCATATAAAGTATAGAGTTATGCTGAAGGCAATTTATTCCATTAAAATAGATATGACAATCAATCATATAACAAAAAAGCCTGCATCACTTTTACAGACAGGCCCGCATCAGCCCTTTCATAATTGCAAACTGCGATTCCATGCTTTGAAAGCGGCGGTACACAGGGAATGCTGAATAATGAAAGGGAAAATATAAGAAGTATCAACAAATGTTAAAAACACCCCGGCAAGCATCTAAAAATGATTACCCATAGGATTCATGCTGCTGAAAATTCATTTACCAGCATTAGCCTGATAAAGATTTAACCATTGAGTTAAAATATATTTCCAATCAAAACTTTCCGCTTTAGGATAAACCCAATTTTTCTGCGCGCTATTTAATGAATTTTCTATTATTTTGGCAAGCGCTTCTGGTTTTCCTATTTCAACCAAATTGGATTGAAGCAATTCAACAGCGCCATCCGTTGCAGTTGCTGCAATTGGACGCTCGCATAACATAGCCTCTAATATTGCAAGCCCAAATCCTTCCCATGCTGATGAAGAAACAAATACATCACTAGCATTTAAAAGCGCTGTAATATCATTTCTGATTCCAAGAAATTGCAGGCGATTTTCTATACCCAAGACATTTGCCAAATTTTCCATTTCTTGTCTTTTAGGACCATCGCCTACGATTAATAAAAATGCATTTTTTTCTTTTTCCGCAACAATCTTAAATGCTTTTAATAAGGTTGGATAATCTTTTGGAGTATCTATCCGTCCAATCGTCATAATGATTTTTGCATTATCAGCAATTTTCAGCTGCTGGCGGGCGCTTGCCCTTAAATCCGGATCATATTTATAGCGGTTTGAATCGATGCCATTATAAACGGTCATGATTTTTTTCTTTTTTACCGCGCCTGCCTGCATTAAGGCCCTTGAAGCATTATCGCTTACATTGGTATGCACATCGCATAAATTTTCCGTCAAGGCGTAAGTGGCAATGCGCAGCCGCCCCCCTTCAAAATTGGAATGAGAGCTGCAAATAACCCGAACGCTTTTTCTGAAAAGTTTAACCAAACGCGCCATAATATTGGCATGGAACATGTGCGCATGAATGACATCCGGCTGCACCTGATCTACCAGCTTCAGCAATGAATAGATCGACTTAAAAGCCGAAATTCCAGAACTCAGCGGTATTTTATACAGCTTAATATTTTGATAAACTGGCCTTCTTACGATGTCTCCAGTGAAATAAACCAGACAGACTTCCTGACCGGATTCATATAATTTATCCGCAAGTTCACACACAACTTTTTCCGCCCCTCCCATTCCTAAACCAGTAATCAGCAACATAACTTTCATTTTTGTTTACCTTTTAAATGGAAGAAAATCATCGAAAATGCAAGCAGGCACTGAAAAATATAGCTGATAATCAATGTATAAATGCCACCGGTCAGTCCATACTGTGGAATACACAAATATGAAACGAATAGCGTTAAAATTAATAATGCTGAAAATAAGTATACCTGCTGCTTGATGATGCCGATGGCTGTCAATGTATACCCCAATACAGTGGACAGATAGAGCGCCAGACCCGCACACATGATTAAGATTAATTCTTTTTCATAAACAACATATGCATTTCCATAGATTAAATTTAAAATGTATTCGCCTAAGATTACGCTTACAATAATCGCGAGGACACCGAGTCCGCCCGCAATCCCTAAAGCGGTCATTAAATATTTTTTAAAATCCGCTATACTCGTATTCCAGGCGCCCGTAATTTTAGGGCTAAGATACTGGCAAATAGAATTAATAAAAATACTGCCGACAATAATGAAATAACTCAGCACAGTAAAAATACCGACAGATTCAATTCCAGAATACTTATTTAAAAATAATCTCGGAATTGTACTTTGCAGTGTTACGATTCCCAAAGAGATCCCCATAGGAATAGCAGATCTGAGAATATTGATGTTCAAATTAAAAGAATGAATCTCCTTGGTTTTTAATATATATAAATTATCTAAAAACACCCAAACTAGAAAATAAACGCTTAAAAACAAAACTAAAGAGGTGTGGAAGTCAAAATAATACAGCCCTGCAAAAACAGCTAAAATAGAAAATAAACCTTTTATAAACAATGATTTACTTATTAATTTTGTTTTATCATGGGCATTGTAGTAAGCATAGATAATATCTGAATATGATTCAAAGAACTTCAACAGGCTTACCAGCAGCAAAACCCAAAAGGATAGATGAGAAGCCAATCCCCAAATTAAACAGCAAATCAACGCTAAAAAAGAAGCAATTATTCTTAAATAATAAAATTGCGAATATGCATATTTTTTCTGGCTATTTACATCCAAAATATACAAAGGCCTCAGCTGTAAATTGCTAATCGCAAATAATGGCGCCGCGATGGCCAAGGCCAATGAATATTGCCCCAAATTGTCTTGACTGGTTAATCGGGCGAATAGAATTAAAATAACCCACTGAGAAAAGGCAAATACAAAATTTCCGCCAATAAGCCATTTTGCTTTTCCCAGCAAGTTTTTTACTTCTTTCATATTATTTATGCAAATTTAACATACCAAGGCATAGCAATTTTAATGCCCTGCTTGATATTAAAATCAGGCTTAAAGTGCAAATATTTCTCTATTTTTTCTATACTTGCTTGTGAGTGACGGACATCACCCGCGCGAAACTCTCTATAAACCGGGTCTTTTAAATACACTATCCCATTTTCATTTAATGCAGATTTAATCTCATTGAATAATTCATTCAATGTGGTCCGATCTCCGACCGCAACATTGTACACTTGATCCTTCGCTTGATCTGGAGCAGCAGCCGCTAAAATATTCGCCTGTACAGTATTGTCAATAAAGCAGAAATCACGGCTGGTTTCACCATCACCATTAATAAACACATCATCACCGGCAATCATGGCTGCCGTCCATTTTGGAATTACCGCGGCATAAGCCCCATTTGGATCTTGACGTTTGCCAAAGACATTAAAGTAGCGCAGGCCAATAGTTTTAAAACCGTATGTACGCGCAAAAACACTTGCATACAGTTCATTCACGTATTTGGTCACAGCATAAGGTGACAGCGGATTGCCAATGTTTTCTTCCACTTTCGGCAATGCAGGATGATCCCCATAGGTCGAACTGCTGGCCGCATAGGTAAAGCTTTTCACCTCGGCATCACGCGCCGCTGTCAGCATATTCAGAAAACCGCTGATATTGGTTTCATTAGTGGCGATAGGATCTGCAATTGAACGCGGTACAGAACCCAATGCAGCCTCATGCAGCACATAATCCACCCCGGCGCAGGCTTTTTGGCAAGTGTCAAACTGACGGATATCGCCTTCAATGAATTTGAATTTCGCCCATTGCTCTTTCGACACCAAGCCTTGAACTTCATCCAGATTATATTGATGGCCTGTCGCGAAGTTATCCAGACCGACAACGTTTTGATTCAACTTCAGCAAGGTTTCAAGCAAATTTGAACCAATAAAGCCTGCTACGCCTGTCACGAGCCACGTTTTAGGAGCTTGCTGCAACTGCATGCGGACGGTTTCAAAAGTATTCATGATCTTTCCTTTCACCGCGCTTATAAACGGATATCTGATTCAGCCTCTGACAGGACATATTTCAGGTCATACAGCACATGTTCAGCCTTGCCCAAAGCGCGGATTTCTGCCGCGCCCATCGCTTTAAACTGCTCATGCGCAACTGCTAAAATCACAGCATCATATTGGCCTTGCTCAACCGTTTGAATCGGCTGAATGCCGTACTCATGCTCCGCTTCAGCCGCATCCACCCAAGGGTCATGCACATCTACATTGACATGATATTCTTTCAGTTCATTCACAATATCGATAATGCGGGTATTGCGGATATCCGGACAGTTTTCTTTAAAGCTTAAGCCTAAAATCAAGACTTTGGCATCTTCAACCTGAATGCGTTTTTTCAGCATGGCTTTGACCAGCTGGGTCACCACATAAGCGCCCATACCGTCATTTAAACGGCGGCCCGCTAAAATAATTTCCGGGTTATAGCCTATGGCCTGCGCTTTATGGGTTAAATAGTAAGGGTCAACGCCAATACAGTGGCCGCCCACCAAACCGGGGCGGAACGGCAGAAAATTCCATTTTGTGCCGGCAGCATTTAACACGGCTTCAGTATCAATGCCCATTTTGTTGAAAATCAGCGCCAGCTCATTAATTAAAGCAATATTGACATCGCGCTGCGTGTTCTCAATCACTTTCGCCGCTTCTGCAACTTTGATGCTGGCCGCTTTATGCGTGCCTGCTTCAATAATCAAGTTGTAAACTTGATCGACATATTCGGCAACTTCTGGTGTTGAGCCAGATGTGATTTTTAGAATATTGGTGACACGGTGCAATTTATCACCGGGATTAATACGTTCAGGGCTGTAGCCTGCATAAAAATCTTGATTGAAGCTAAGTCCTGAGTTTTTTTCTAAAACAGGAATACACACTTCTTCTGTCGCGCCAGGATAGACGGTTGACTCATAAACCACGATATCGCCTTTTTTCAGAACTTTAGCAATGCTTTCGGAGGCTTTGACCAAAGGGGTTAAATCAGGCTGCTTGTATTCATCAATTGGCGTTGGCACGGTCACAATGAAGAAATTGCAGCCGCTCAGCTGCTGCAAATCAGTGGTATAGCTTAAAAAAGCCGCTTGTTTTAATTCTTCTGAAGATACTTCTAAAGTATGGTCCTGTCCGCTTTGCAACTCATCAATGCGTTTTTGATGGATATCAAAGCCAACCACTGGGACCTGTTTTCCAAACTCGACCGCTAACGGCAAACCAACATAACCTAGCCCAATAATTGCTATTTTCAGTTCAGATAGTTGTAACATATAAAGCCTGTGCCATCGATGTATTATGATTCATCGTTACGTTGTAAAGAGCCTTATAATATAGCAGAAATCAGATCTAAATGATGTTGTAAAATATTATGAAAATTCAAACTACCGAACCCTGCAAACTGTTGAAATCCGCTAAAGATGAGAACCCGGCAGATTAATTGTATTCAAGCCAATCAATTAATGATGAAGCCCTTTGTACAAAGCCATTCTCAAATATGCACTTCCTCAAAATTACCAAAAGAGCAGAAAATATTTCAAAGCAATCAAACCGCTGTCTGAATCTATACAGACCGCGCAATCTGCATGGCATCCGCCGCACAATCCGTCCATCCAAAATAAATGACCAGCTGAAGTTAATTGCAGCTTATGTCACATAATTTATACAAGAAGGCAAACAGTTTAATGCCTTCTCAAGGATATAAAAAATCTAAGCATCCTGCACAAATACAATAACGACCGTTTTTAGGAACATCCTGATTGAGCACAGCAGATACCCTCCACCTTTCTGCACAAAAACCGCAACTGCACTTAATATATTATTTTTATTAATATTTTTTAATTCAAACATTCAAACAGCATTTATAATGCTGGCATATTCAGAGGATTCACCGCATTTTGAATCAAGCTCGATTTCATAACTGCCTAAGATAGTTCACATTATTTTTCAATAAGACTATAAATAAACAGTTTAACTATTTTTTGATACATAATTAAACCAGTGCAGGCTGTATACTTAAAATACGTACGAATCAGCGGCATCTTATGGTATATTCCATAACAATGCTGGTATAAAATCATACCGTTTTAAATTTATATTTTGGGTATATTCAGCCTAATTAAGCAATTTATTATTTTTATAAAACAGGATTTCGAGTGAGTTACTACCGTTACAGCATTATGTTGGCATTAAGTTTAGGAATGACGGGCTGCGCCATAACTTCAGGCCTGCAAACCTATGATTTACCCAGTGAAGGTGTTTACCAAACTGACTTAGGAACTCAAGTCAACGTAGTCCAGCTTACTCAGGAGAGCTTAGCGGCTGTGCAGCCAGCTCAAATTAATCAGCAAAGTTATGCCAATTTATTTCATGCTGGACATAAAAATTACCGCTTAAGCTCTGGCGATATCTTATCCATTTATTTATGGGCCTATCCTGAAATTACCCCGCCAACCAATACAATTAATAACGAGGTTGGCGTTCAATCCAATGGATTTCAAATTGATCAAGACGGCTATATTCAATTTCCGGTTATAGGCCGTTATAAGGCCGCTGGAAAAACACTAAATCAAGTCAATCAGGAATTGCGCAGCCAGCTCTCACGCTACCTTAAAACCCCAGACGTTGTTGCGCGGGTTTTATCATATCAGGGGCAGCGTTTTTCGGTACAAGGCAACGTCATGAAAGGCGGGCAATTTGCTTTAAGTGATCAGCCTGTCAGTATTTATAGCGCTTTAGGCATGGCGGGCGGCGTAAACACCCAATATGGCGATAACACCTCCATCACTTTAGTGCGCCAAGGGCAAACCTATAATCTGAACAGTATTGAGCTGGAAAAGGCTGGCTATTCTCTGCATAATTTACTGATTCAGCCCAATGACACGATTTACGTCAATTCCCGGGAAAATCAAAAAGTTTATGTCATGGGTGAATCCGGCAAAAACCAGTCTTTGCCGATGCGTGATCAAGGCATGACACTCAGTGATGCTTTAGGTGAAAGCTTAGGCTTGAACCCATTATCTGCCAGCCGCGGAAAAATTTATGTGGTGCGCAGCAGTCCAAGCAACCCGATGACTGAAATTTATCATTTAAATCTCACCAGCATTGGCGATTTTGGCCTTGCCAATCAATTCAAGCTGCGCAGCAACGATATTATTTATGTAGATGCTTCCGGCTTGGCGCGCTGGCAGCGGATTATCAACCAAGTTATTCCATTCTCCAACATGATTTATAATATGGACCGTTTGGGACAATAATGCAGATTAATAATATTTTAGTGGTCTGTATTGGCAATATTTGCAGAAGTCCTATGGCGGAATATTTTTTCAAACAGGAATACCCCGCTTTGCGCATTCATTCTGCTGGAATCTCTGGACTTACTGGCCATCCAGCAGATGAAAAAGCGCGGCTTTGCATGCAGCGCTTAGGCATTGACATGTCTGGACACGTTGCACGCAAGCTGAACGCAGAATTAATTAAACAGGCAGATTTGATTTTGGTCATGAGTCAAAATCAGCAAAAGCACATCGAACAAACTTGGCCATTTGCGAAAGGCAAGACCTTCCGCCTCGGGCACTGGCAAGGCAAGAATGTGGCTGATCCCTATCGGCATGATCAATCTGTATTTGATGAGACCTGTCAGCTGATTCAGCAGTATGCTGCAGACTGGAAAAAACACATTTAACTGAATTTGAACGACGATTATGAGCCAAAATACCAATACTGAAGATACAATTGACTTAAAAGAACTGTTTTTTTCTTTAATCGCGCAATGGAAGCTGATTGCGCTTTGCGTCATTTTAAGCTTAGTGTGCGCACTGCTGTATCTTAGAGCAACACCAGATACTTATGCAGTCAATGCATTGGTTCAAGTCGAAGAAAGCAAAGGCGCTTCAGCAGCCTTATTGGGCGATCTGTCCAGTATGATTGATCAAAAGCAGCCCGCTCAAGCCGAAATTGAAATCTTAAAATCACGCTTGGTCTTAGGCACAGTCATTCAAAATCTGAATTTAGATTTGAAAATTTCCGGTACGCAAAATTCTTTTACAGACCGTTTATTTGCGCCGCATGACTACAGCACAGAATATCTGTCAAAGTCTGTTGTGTTCAAAGATGACGAAAAAGCATTTGAAGTGCGTAAATTTATTGTTCCGGCAGCCTATCGGGATAAACAGCTGGAACTGCATTTTGACGGCAATAAACTCAGCATAACAGATCCTAAAACTGATCAGGCTGTATTTAGCGGCAGCATGAATGCCGATAATCAGCTGCAGACTCCGCAAGGCCTATGGCAAGTCTCAATTTTCAGCCAAGATCAATTCAACGATGCTTACTTAATCGAAAAACAGTCCTTGCCTGCAGCTGTTGACAGTATTTTAGACAGCTTTTCTGTTGCTGAAAAAGGCAAAATGACCGGCGTGCTGGGTTTAAATTATCAAGGCCAAGATAAACAGCACATCACCAAAGTATTGAACTCAATATTGACCGCTTACAGCCAGCAAAATATTGAACGCCGTTCGGCTGAAAGCGCGCAAACATTGAAGTTTCTGGATGAACAATTGCCAGATCTCAAAAAACAGCTGGATGTTGCAGAACGTGAATTCAACAAATTCCGTCAGCAATACAATACGGTTGATGTCACCAAAGAGTCTGAACTGTATTTGACCCAAAGCGTTACTTTAGAAACGCAAAAAGCGGAACTGGAACAGAAAGTCGCTGAAGCAGGCGCGAAATATACCAGTGAGCATCCGGTGATGCAGCAAATGAATGCCCAGCTGGCTGCATTAAATAAGAAAATCGGCGAATTGGAAGGCACCTTAAAACAGCTGCCTGACTTGCAGCGCCGTTATTTGCAGCTGTACCGCGAAGTGGAAGTTAAAACCCAGCTGTATACCGCCCTGCTGAACTCTTATCAGCAACTGCGCATTGCCAAAGCAGGCGAAATCGGCAATGTCCGTGTCGTTGATACGGCGGTTGAACCGATTGAACCGATTGCGCCAAAAAAATTGCAAATTTTAATTCTGTCTATTTTCCTCGGCGGCTTCTTAGGCACCTTGCTGGCCTTGCTGCGCAATATGATGCGTTCCGGCATTAAAGATTCTACCCAAATTGAAAATGAGCTGGACTTGCCTGTTTATGCCACTGTGCCGCGTTCGCCTGTGCAGGAAAGCCGCATAAAATTGCTGAAAAAGAAAAAGCATATTCCTGTACTTGCGGTTAAAAATGGCGATGACATTGCCATTGAAAGCCTGCGCAGCATGCGTACCGCCATTCACTTTGCCTTAAGCGCAGCGAAAAATAATATCATTATGATTTCTGGCCCTGCGCCAGAAGTCGGCAAGTCTTTTATTTCAACTAACCTGGCCGCCATTCTTGCGCAAAGCGCTAAACGTGTGCTCATCATTGATGCAGACATGCGCCGCGGCTATTTGCACAAATACTTCAACACCGATAATCAGCCAGGCCTTGCCGATTATCTGAATGGCTTTCAGGAACTGGACGCCATTATTAAGCCAACGGAAATTGCGGGTTTAAGCGTCATTACCCGCGGCAAAAATCCGACAAACCCATCAGAGCTGCTCAGTTCAGCAAAATTTGCAGCCATGCTGGAACAGCTGACGCCAATGTTTGACCATATCATTATTGATACTCCGCCAGTGCTTGCCGTGACTGACGGCATTATCATTTCACAATATACAGGCGTGAACCTAGTAATCGCCCGTTATGCAAAAACACAGATGAAAGAACTGGAACTTACCGTCAACCGCTTTGAACAAGTGGACGTGAAAGTCAACGGCATCATTCTGAATGACATTCAGCGCGCGGCCGGCGGTTATGGATATGGCTACGGCTATAACTATTCTTATGGCTACAAAGCGGCCAAAGAACAGGATTAATTGTTTTTTCAATCCAAAAAGCCAGTGCCGACACTGGCTTTTTGAGTTTTTAAAGGATAAATTCAATAAGCGCCTTTTTCGCATTATTGTATGAAAAATGTTTTATATATTCAGTATTTTATAGAATAATACCCTAAAGATGTCTATGATAATTTTCTGGGCTGCAGTCACTTTAGGAAACTGCTGCTGAGAAAAGTCTGCTAAAATTTTGGCAACTTTTTACATATAAAATAATTGTGGGAAAATTTATGAGTAAGGCCCTACCCATTGCTGTCGCTGTTCTTCTAGGCGGTGCTGCGCTTGTTCCAGTTTATTATGCAACTCAAAAGCCTGCTGTGCAGGCAGCGACTTCCACTCAGCCCCCTGCAAATGCGTCAGCAGTAGAAAAGATCAGCTATGCTTTGGGCTATGAAGTTGCACACCAAACACCGCCTGAACTCAACATTGACAGTTTTGTTACCGGTGTCCGCGCCGGCCATGCGCGCGCTCAGCCAGCCTATACCGAAGAAGAACTGCAGCAGGCCTATGTTCAGTTCCAGCAGGAAATGCAGCAAAAGCAGCTGGATCAGACAAAGCAAGCAAAAACAAGCAGTGATTCTTTCTTAGCTGAGAATGCGAAAAAGCCAGGCGTGATAACAACAGCATCCGGCCTGCAGTATAAAATCACGCAGGAAGGCACAGGCAAACAGCCGGCTGCAAATTCTGTGGTGACAGTGCATTATAAAGGCCAGCTGGTGGACGGCAAAGTCTTTGACAGCTCGATTGCGCGCGGCGAACCGATTGAATTCCCGCTGAATCAGGTGATTCCGGGCTGGACCGAAGGCCTTCAGCTGATGAAGGAAGGCGGCAAAGCAACACTGTATATTCCATCTAATCTGGGCTACGGTGAACAAGGCGTACCGGGAACGATTCCGCCAAACAGTACTTTAATATTTGATGTTGAACTGATTAAAGTGAAATAACAAAAATTTCAAGGAGAGCCGGCTACGCTCTCCTTTCTTTATTTTTTGAGATGCCTATGAAAATTCAGATGACCCTGCTCTGCCTTGCACTATGCGCCAGCAGTACATTTGCCAAAGAAATTAACAACAAAAGCAGCATGTCAGAACAAGTCGGCTACAGCTTCGGCTACAGTTTCGGCCGCAGCAATGCAGATGCCATGAAAGACATGGATGTGAATGCATTTATTGAAGGCTTGAAAACAGCGACCCAAGGCAAAAGCGCATCTCTCAGCGATGAAGAAATAACCCGCGTATTGACTCAGTATAAAAAGCAGTCTGAAGCAAAACAGCTGATTGAACTCAAGCAGAAAGCCGAACAGAATGCAAAAATCGGCGCCGCTTTTTTAGCAGAGAATGCAAAAAAAGCAGATGTGAAAGTGACTAAATCCGGTCTGCAGTATCAGGTATTGAAAGAAGGCCAAGGCAAATCGCCAAAGGTAAACTCTACCGTAAAAGTAGACTATGAAGGCCGCTTGATTGACGGTACAGTTTTTGACAGCTCTATTGCGCGCAATCAGCCGGCCAGCTTCCAAGTCAGCCAAGTGATTCAAGGCTGGACCGAAGGCCTTCAGCTGATGAAAGAAGGTGCCAAATACCGCTTTTTTATTCCTGCCAATTTAGCATATGGGCAAATCGGTTCGGGTGATGCCATTGAGCCTAACAGCACTCTTATTTTTGATGTTGAGCTGATTGAAATCGCCGCCAAATAAATCATTACAATTTTTTCAGCATGCAGCGCTTTAATGCGCTGTATGCTTTTATCCGCACCGCTGATGTGCGCCTTAGCGTATTTTTATCTTTTTTCATTTCGCCTGCTGCCGGCGAATATACATCCTTTTCTTAATCATTATTAATAAAATCAAATTATTATGCTTTAATCATGGCATTGGCCATTAAACAGGGAGCGATACATGGCACTGAAAATTAAAACACGCGAAATTGAATATACTGCTGCCGACGGCGCCAAACTGACCGGCTATTTTGCAGCGCCTGAAACTGATGCAGCCGTGCCTGGAGTGATTGTTGCGCCTGAATGGTGGGGCCGCAATGAATATACTGAGCAGCGCGCACGCGAATTGGCTGAACATGGCTATGCGGCCTTGGCCATTGATATGTATGGCGATAAGAAAGTTACCACTGCGGTCAGTGACGCCTCCGCATGGATGATGCAGACTTTCGAAGATCCTGAAACCATTGTTACCCGTGCGGCGGCTGGATTAAACACTTTGGCGCAGCAGCAAGAAGTCAATGCAGCTAATCTTGCGGCAATCGGCTTCTGCTATGGCGGCAAAGTGGTCCTGGACTTAGCCCGCTCAGGCGCTGATTTGCGCGCTGCTGCAACCTTCCATGCTGCATTGGCGCCAAAAGCTCCGGCTCAGGAAGGCAAAGTTAAAGCGGAAATTTTAGTGATGCACGGCGAGCTGGACAGCATGGTCACCTTAGACGATGTCGCAGCCTTCCGTCAGGAAATGCATGCAGCCAAAGTCGAGCACGAAGTAATTGTTTTTGAAAATGCAAAGCATGGCTTCAGCAATCCATTGGCCGACGAGCGCGCCAAAGCCAACGGTGTTGATTTAGGCTATAACGCAGCTGCAGAAAAAGGCAGTTTGGATGCAATGTATGCGCTGCTGGACCGCCGGCTGAAAAGCAAAGAATAAGCAAAACGCTGAATGAAATTGAACTGATTACTGATTTGGAGGATTGAACAATGACTGACAGCAACTGCCCTTACTGCAATTATGATGAATATGACGCAATTGCAAAAAATGACTTTGGTGCCATCTTGCCAGAACCTCACAGCCTGTCAAAAGGCCATTGCGTCATTATTCCCTTGCGCCATGTCCGCTCTTTTTTTGACATTACCGATAAAGAACGGAAAAGCCTGATGGCTTTACTGGAACAAGCCCGCAATGAACTGAATCTGCTCCATCATCCTACGGGCTTCCATATTGGTTTCAATGACGGCACAGTGTTTGGAGAATCCACTGAGCATTTGCATATTCATATTATTCCGCGCTATGAAAACCAGGCCTTAACGCTGGATGAGCGCTGGGGCATGGCAGGCTGAAAATTCCTGCATGTCAAAAAGGATCTTCGAGTCCTTTTTTTGTCCGCCTTAAGCAGATTTCATTATTCTGCATCTGCGGAAAATTCCTGAAAAGATTCCATGTATACTGAGGCAGTTTTTCTGTTTGCTGTTCACTTTTATGTTTGTATTTTCAGATGCGTTACTGACTTGGTTCGATGTTCATGGTCGACATGACCTGCCATGGCAAGTGGCTGATGATCCCTACAAAGTCTGGGTGTCTGAAATTATGCTGCAGCAGACCCAAGTCAAAACCGTGCTGCAATATTTCGAACGTTTTATCGAACGCTTCCCAACGGTTGAAGCTTTAGGAACAGCATCATGGGATGAGGTCGCACCCTACTGGGCAGGCCTAGGCTACTATGCCCGCGCACGTAATCTGCATAGAGCCGCAGGGGTTGTGGCACGTCAGGGGCACTTTCCTCAAACTTTAGAGGACTGGATTGAACTGCCAGGCATTGGCCCATCTACCGCAGGCGCGCTGATGTCTTTGGGTTTACGTCAGTACGGCGTTATTATGGATGGCAATGTCAAACGCGTGCTCGCACGCTTTTTTGCCATTGAGGATGATCTAAGCAAACCTGTGCATGAACGCAGCATGTGGCAACTGGCCGCTAAACTCTGTCCAACTGAACGCAACCACGACTACACCCAAGCCATCATGGATTTAGGAGCAACTGTCTGTACCCCCAAAAAACCGCTGTGTTTATATTGCCCAATGCAGCAAGATTGTAAGGCCCATGCACAAGGGCTAGAAACTGAATTGCCTTTTAAAAAGCCCAAGAAAGCTGTGCCTGTGAAGTCTGCCCAAGTTTTGGTGCTGCGGCATCACAATCAATGGCTGTGGCAACAGCGCCCCAATAGCGGGCTGTGGGGCGGCTTATGGTGTTTACCTATTTTTGAAAATCGTGATGAACTCTCGCAGCTGTGCCAAAGTCTAAGACTGAAACAAGTCTCGCAACGCGCTGAAATTTCGCATAGTTTCACCCATTTCACTTGGCAGCTTGAAGCGCTTTGCTTTGAGGTCGATGCCGATCAGCTCGAACATTTAAGTATAGAATTGGCCAGCACATGGCTAGACATACAAAACGTCACAGAAATGGGCATCCCAACCGCGATGAAAAAATTGATCTCGACAATTCAACTGTGACATAGTCAGGTAATCCATTGGGTTCGCCCTGACACTTTAAAATTAGATCACTGAAAGAATAAAGGATTGTTCGTGCGTTATTGTTTGCCCCGCCTTTCTGCGCTCGCCAGTTTAAGTTTTGTGCTTCTGTTGCTCGCAGCTTGCCACACCACGCCGCCTGCGCCGAGCGGAAGCCAGTTGCCTGCCTCACAAGTCCAGCAGCTGAAAAACATGCGTTTAGCTAACCAGCTGCCTGTCCCCGTTCAAGGCATTAAACGTCATGGACTCAAAGATACTTGGGGCGCTTCACGCAGCCAAGGGCGCGCGCATGAAGGCATTGATATCTTGGCTCCACGTGGAACAAAAGTATACAGCGCTACAGACGGGCTGATTGCTGACTTACGCAATAACAATTTGGGTGGTAAAGTGATCTGGGTCATGGGGCCAGCAGGATCATGGCATTACTATGCGCATTTAGACAGCCACAAGCGCGGCCTGAATGTCGGTGACACAGTCAAAAAAGGCGATCTGATCGGCTACGTCGGCAATACCGGCAATGCGCGCAGTACCGCGCCGCACTTGCATTACGGGATTTATCTGAATGGCAAAGGCCGCGGCGCAGTCAACCCCTTCCCTTATTTACGCTAATTGTTAGGAATTATTCATGTCAGAAGCATTGATCAACCGTCTAGTCGAATTTGCTGAATCAGGCAATCAGCAGAAAATTGTCTTAGCCGGACAAAGCTATCAAGGCTGGATTATGGAAATTACTGAAGACGCCTTATTGATCAGCACTGGCTATGCCGATAAATCCGGTAAAGACGTCTGGATTCAGTTTACAGAGCTGGGGCAGGCCGAATTATCTTACTGGGACAATCAAGGCAGTCAATGGGCTGAATTTAAGCTCTAAGGCCCTGCTGCTTTATAATTTAGGAGGATTCGAATGTCTGTACAGCGCTGCGGCTGGTGTTCCAATGACCCGCTCTATATTGCTTACCATGATCATGAGTGGGGTCAACCGCTGCATGATGAGAAACAGCTATTCGCGATGCTCTGCCTCGAAGGCCAGCAAGCCGGGCTGTCTTGGATTACCGTCCTGAAAAAGCGCGAACATTATCACCGCCAGTTTTTCCAACATTCCATCGAACAGATTGCGGCTTTGAGTGACACGGACTTAGCCGAGAAAGTCCAAGATGCAGGCTTAATTCGCCATATTGGAAAGCTGACCGCCATTCGTGACAATGCGATTGCATGGCAAGCGCTGAAGCAGCAAGGCATTAACCCTGTCGAGTGGCTTTGGAACTTTGTCGAGCAGCACGCAATCAATAATGATGTCCCAGACTACCGCACAGCGCCTGCGCAAACGCCTCAAAGCCAAAATATGTCAAAAAATCTGAAAAAGCAGGGCTTTAAATTTGTCGGACCGACTACCTGCTATGCCTTTATGCAAGCGATCGGCATGGTCAACGACCATGAAAACAGCTGCCATTTTAAATAAAAGTACATAAAAAACAGGTAAATAAGGATATAAGATATGACGGATAACACCATTCGCGCTTATGCGGCGATGCAGGCGGGCGCAGCTTTGCAGCCCTATCAATTCGATGCTGGCGAACTGCAGCCGCATCAGGTCGAAGTCCAAGTCGAATACTGCGGCTTGTGCCATTCCGATGTTTCAGTCATTAACAATGAATGGAAATCTTCGGTCTATCCGGTTGTCGCTGGCCATGAAATTATCGGCACCATCCGCCGCTTAGGTTCTGAAGCCAAAGGGCTTAAACTTGGACAGCGCGTCGGTATTGGCTGGACTGCAGAAAGCTGCCAGCACTGTGACCCCTGTGTGTCGGGCCAGCAGGTGCTGTGTACTGGCGGGTCAACAGCAACCATCGTCGGCCATGCAGGCGGCTTTGCCGATAAAGTCCGCGCAGGCTGGCAGTGGATTATTCCTTTACCTGAAGAGCTGGATCCTGAATCAGCAGGTCCTTTATTGTGCGGCGGCATTACCGTTTTTGATCCGATTTTAAAACACCAAATTCAAGCCATTCACCATGTCGGGGTGATTGGCATTGGCGGTTTAGGGCATATCGCGATTAAGCTGCTCAAGGCATGGGGCTGTGAAATTACAGCATTCACCTCGAATCTAGACAAGACCGAAGAGCTCAAAGCCATGGGTGCAGATCATGTGGTGAATAGCCGTGATGCAGATGCGCTTAAAACCCAGCGGGGCAAATTCGATCTGTTGCTCAGTACGGTGAATGTCACGCTCAATTGGCCGGCCTATATCAGTACACTGGCGCCGAAGGGCACGATCCATCTGCTAGGCTTGCCTCTGGAACCCATCAAGCTGAATGCAGGCAGCCTAATCAGCGGAGCCAAGTCCATCACGGGTTCGCCAACAGGCTCACCTGCAGCATTGCGTCAGCTGCTCAAATTCGCTGCACGTAAAAACATTGCGCCGCAAATCGAACTGTATCCTATGTCGCAGTTGAATGAAGCCATCGAGCGCCTGCATTCAGGTCAAGCCCGCTACCGTGTGGTGCTAAAAGCAGATTTTTAAAACGGCTGGCATGTGCACAGCATAAAAAGCCTGCTGCTAAGCAGGCTTTTTATGCGCCGTTATTCAGGATGCATTCACCTGCACCGCTGTTGAGAGCCCATGCTTCACCCAATGCGCCAGCTGCAATATGGCCTGCTGGATCTCTGCCGAGAGTTCATGGCCAGCATTCAGGCGAATGCAATTGTTATAGCGCTGATCTTCCCCAAACAGCAGTCCAGGCACAATATTGATGCCTTGCTGCAGCGCGTGATAGTACAGCGCCAAACCGTCCACATGCTCAGGAAATTGCAGCCATAAGGCATAACTGCCCTGAGGATGATTGATCCTCACCGCAATACCTGCAAAAGCCCGAACAATAAACTGCCGGTACTGTTCCACCTGCTTCATGAGTTTCGGACGCAGCTGGCTTAAATGCTGGCGGTATGCCCGGCTGTAAATTAAATCCGCCAGACCCAGCTGCAAAGGCGTATTGACTGAAATATTCTGAATAATCAATTTGGCATGCAAATGTTTCAGCCGCGGCGGTATGCAGAACCAGCCTACACGGTAAGAAGGGGATAAGGATTTTGAGACTGAACCGCAATAAATCACATAGCCCTGCTGGTCCCAATACTGAATGGGCAGAGGCCGCGCTGCACTGAAGCTGCACTCAGCATAGATATCATCTTCAATCATATGGCATTGATATTTGGCCGCCAGCTGCGCAACCTTTTGCTTTTCTGCGTTGCTGAGGCAAAAGCCCAGTGGGTTTTGAAAATTAGCCGTCAGCAGGCAAAGTTTTGCGCCTGAATGCTGCATGGCCTGTTCCAGCCGCTCCAAATCAAAGCCTTCGGTATCTGCAGGAATTTCAATAATTTTACGTTTCAGCAAAGCCAGCAGCTGCAGCTGGCCATTATAATTGGGCGTCGGAACAATAATGCTGTCCCCTTCCGCACTTAAACTTTGGATCATGACTGACAATGCCGGCATGCAGCCATTGCTGACATAAATCTGCTCTGGGGCAATATGAAAGCCGTCTTCAGACCAGTGCGCCGACAGCGCTTCACGCAGCCGCAAATGCCCCTGCCGGTCACTGTATAAAAAATCTTCGGGCTTGCAGTACTTCAAGGCGCGCTGTATCGAACGGCTCAGCGCCTTGGCAGGAACAAGATTCGGAGAAAGCTGAATCGAGCCTAAATGGATCAGCTTGCTGTCTATGGCGGCTTCGTGAATCTGAATTTGCAGTTCCAAATTGGAAATTTCACGAACTTTGGGCTGAAAATCCGGATGCTCAGGCACTGCAATTTCACGGCTAGGCGCTTGTTCCTGCACAAAATAGCCGGACTTTTCTTTAACGTAAATCAAGCCATTGGCTTCCAGCAATTCATAGCAGCTTTTTGCTGTATTCAAACTGATCCGCTGCTGCGCGGCAAACTGGCGCAAAGAACTGAGGCGCTGATCTGCACTCAGTTCCCCTGTATAAATTTTCTGTGTAATTTGCTGCGCCAGCAGCTGGTACTGAAAGGCCATACTGTACCCATTTTTTAATATTTACTGTATCTGTACCCAAAACACTAACATATTTAAGCTTGCTGTACAGTTTTTCAATCAGATACAGGAGAAATTCATGAAAATAATAACAATACCTTTCACTCTTTTCAGCCTATGCCTAATGGCCTGCCAGCCTCAAAAGCCCAGTGCCGTTGCGCAGCAGCAGAACTTTATCTGCAGCGCGTTGATTGAAGGATTTTTAAAGTCTCAAAAACTGACGCATTATCAGCTTTGGAAAGTACAGCCCACACTCTACAACACCGCGAGTCAGCGCTTATATATCTATCAAGCGCAGGGCTCAAACAATATGAATATTCTGCCCCAGCAGCAAAAACTGCGCTTTGCCTGTGAACAGCTGTCTGCACGCCAGTTTCAGCTGAAATTGTCTGATCCGCAGCATGAAAATGCTATCGCGCAGCTAAGTATTGAGCTGCCCGAACCGATGCAGCTGAAAGCGCTCACAGCATTCAGCCTTCCATCTGAGCAAAGTGTTCAGCCCGAATAGGGCTGAAGCGCTTTAATGCGGGCTATTTCAAAATTGCCGGCAGTTCAATCGCCCCTTGCGGTTTCGCCAATTCCGCTTTCATTTTCTGCAGCATTTGATAAGGCTGCTGCTGCACAAACATATTGGTCACAGACAGCGGAATAGAGCCCTCAGGATTGGCATAGCCGTAGGTCGACACCTTCACCTTCTGCGGACCCAGCTTTTGAAAGGCCCAGTCGCCTTCGTAACTGGTTAAGCGCACATAATTGCTATTCAGCGGATAGCCTTTCTTTAACGCTTTATTTTGAATGCTGATAATGCCCTGCGCATCTTTGGACATTTTACCCTGCACAATTAAATCACGGTCTTTTAACGGGAATGGAAAATCCAGCACCATATACAGCTGAAACTCGCCTTTTTTATCATCCCGGTACAGCAGCTTCATCTTGCCCAAAAACGGCACCCAATCCACCGCATGATCTACATTTAAAATGAGCGCGACAGCCTGCTCAATCGGCACATTCAACGTCGTTTCAGCTTTATACATCATGACGGGATTTTGACTGTCCTGATATGTCCAGACCTTAATATTGTTTTTATTCAAGCTGAGTTTTGGGCTGCCCGCAGGCGAAGCCTGTGCCGAAGCGCTCAGCGCTGCAGCACAGGCCATCAATATGACTCTTTTCATTCCATTGTTCGTCTTATTTTAGTTTTCTATGATTTTTATAACGGATTTTAATCCAGATTTATACCTGAATATCGTTAAATCCAAGCACATCCTTCATGTCATATTTGCGCGGTTCACGGCCGACTACCCAAGCAGCGGCGCGGACAGCGCCAGCAGCAAAATTCATGCGGTTGGTGGCTTTATGGGTAATTTCGACACGCTCGCCTTCACCAATAAACATTGCTGTATGTTCGCCGACAATGTCGCCGCCGCGGATAGTTTGAAAACCAATGCTTTGACGTTCACGCGGACCGGTGTGGCCTTCACGGCAGTATACCGCATCCTGCTTTAAATCACGGCCCAGCGTTTCAGCAATCGCTTCGCCCATCATTAATGCGGTGCCAGACGGCGCATCAACTTTATGGCGGTGATGCGCTTCAATAATTTCAATATCCACGGTATCGCCGAAAACTTTCGATGCCAGCTCCAGCAGCTTAATCGAAACATTGACACCCACTGAATAGTTTGCGGCATACACCACAGGCGTTTCCTGCGCGGATTCATCTAAATGCGCTTTCTGCTCATCGTTCATGCCGGTTGTGCCAATCACAATCGCCACACCGGCTTTACGGCAAAGTTCAAGATGATGCGCTGTCGCTGCCGGCGCAGTAAAATCAATCACCACATCACAGTCTTTCAGGACCTGTTCCAGGCCGCCAGCGACTTTCACGCCTACCGCGCCAATGCCTGCCAGCTCGCCTGCATCTGCACCCACCAGGCTGCTTTCCGGACGCTCCACCGCTGCCGCCAATTGATAGCCGGCCTGCTGAACCGCTTGAATTAAGATGCGCCCCATGCGGCCGCCTGCACCCAATACCCCAATGCGCGGATTTGCTGACATAACCTTTTCCTAATGCTGATTCGAAATTGCCCTTACTATAGCAAAACTCCTGAGCTTGGCTAAGTTCGGCGGACAAAAAATCCTGAAAATTCTGCGGGCTGTTTTCGGCGCGCCATTCCTGTTGCCTGCCGCTGCAGAAAATGCAGCGCTTTTTTATATCTTGCGCATTTCGATGTATGATAAGCGCGTTTTTTCCACGATGATCAGGCATGAGAAACTTCCTGTTTGCGCTCGCTGCAATTTTTATGTTTATTGCATGGCTGCACCCCATTCATTACCGGCCATGGGCAACTTATTTAGGCGAGCTGTATGCTTTTTTTGCGCTGTTCGCTTTAGCGGCAGCGTTCTTAAGACAGCACATTCAGCTGCCGAAAATCACCTTACCCATCTTCGGGCTGGCGCTGATTCCGCTGATTCAATTCGCCTTCGGCCATGTCTATTATTTCAGCATCGCGCTGCTCGGATTCCTGTATGTCTTTTCATTCTGGATGGCTATTGCCATCGGCTTCAGCCTAAGCAGCCAGCCGGACAGCCGTGAGAAAACCTTCCTCTATTTAAGCTACACCTTTCTCGCTGGCGGTATCGCCACAGGCCTAGTGGCGATCTGCCAGTGGCTGAATTTTGATGAGCAGCTGAGCTGGATTATGATGAATATCAGCGGCAGCACCCGGCCATTTGCCAATTTTGCCCAGCCCAACAACATGGGTACATTCCTGCTGATGTCCCTGCTGGCCTGCCTTTATCTGTATGAGAAGAAAGCCGTCGCCACTCAATGGCTGGTTCTGGCTGCACTGCCCATTCTGATTGGCGTAGCGCTCAGCCAGTCACGCACCTCTTGGGTGGCTTGTATTGCGATTCTGCTGTATCTGTCTTATCAGCAGTACCGCCACGTCATCCGCCTGCCATGGCGCTACAATGCGGTGTGGCTGGCCTGCTTTGCCGGATTGATTTTTTACCTGCCGGAAATCAGCCAATGGCTGGCGCAGGTGTCTGGCTTGCAGATGATCGAAAGCCGTGATGTGGCGCAGCGTGCTGGCGGCGATATGTCGCGGCTGGCCATTTGGCAGCAGATGGCGCATGCTCTGGCGGCGCAGCCTTGGTTTGGCTATGGCTGGTATCAAACCAGCACCGCCTTCGTGTCTATTTCAGATACCTTTCAAGGCCCCGTCTGGGTCCGCAGTTCACATAATTTTATTTTAGATTTTCTGATTTGGAATGGTATGCTGGTTGGCGGACCATTTCTGATGTATTTCGGCTATTTAGGCCTTCAGCTGCATAAGCGCGCGCAATCAGCGGCAGCGGTGATTGGCCTGCTCATGATTGGTGTTTTCGTTATTCATGCCATGCTGGAATTTCCGCAGAATTATGCATACTTCCTGCTGCCTGTCGGTTTTATTCTGGGCACCGTGCTTGCGCAAAAAACGGATACTGCCGCGCTAACGCTGCCGCCCGCCTTTATGCGTACTGTGCTCATCATTGGCCTTGCATTGCTCGCCGCAATTTACCGGGATTATGATGTGCTGGTGCCTAAAATGGATCAGGCTGCCCGCTTTGAAAAAACCCCAGAAAAGATTACCCGCAATGACCAGATTTTCTTGCTGACGGAGTTCAGCCACCGCATTGATTTGATCCGCGCGAACCCTTATCAGCGCATGTCGAAGGCTGAGCTGGATGAAGTTGAAAAATTGGTCCGCAGCTATCCAACCAAATACAATTTGACCAAATATGCCAAAATGCTGGCCTATAACGGTTATGAAGCTGAAGCGAAGCATCAGCTGCAGCGGCTCAAGATCATTCAGAAAAAAGATTTAAGCTACGAAGAGTTAATCAAAGATATGCCGTCAAAATAAACAGCGCATCTTTGAATCAGCACGGGCTATTCGTGTCTTATTGATCATCCCAGCCTAAAAAAAGAGCCTGCAAAATGCAGGCTTTTTTTTTATCGCGCTAATTTAACCACATTAGTCAAATAGGCGATCAAAAAATGATTTTTTCTTTGGCGATGACCGGCTGCCTTCGCCATCCATGGTTTCCTGTAGCTCTTTCAGCAGTTCACGCTGACGCGCCGTCAAATGGACAGGAGTTTCCACCACAATACGGCAGAGCAAGTCACCCTGCATGCTGGTGCGTACCGGTTTTACCCCTTTGCCGCGCAAACGGAACATCTTGCCGGTTTGTGTGCCTTCAGGAATTTTCAGGCTGACACGGCCATCCAGCGTTGGAATCTGAATTTCTTTACCTAAAGCCGCATCCGCAATGCTGATCGGCACATCCATATACAAGTCTGCACCGTCACGCTGGAAGATTTCATGCTCACGCACCACGACTTCCACATACAGATCACCTGACTGGCCGCCGCGGATTGCTTCGCCTTTGCCGCTTAAGCGGACGCGGTCGCCGTTGTCCACACCTGCAGGAATCGTGACTTCAAGTGTTTGCTGACGGTCTGACACCCCTGAACCATGACATTTATTGCATGGATTCTTGATGATTTTGCCTTGGCCGCGGCAGGTGCTGCAGGTTTGCTGCACCGAGAAAAAACCTTGCTGCATGCGCACTTGGCCTGCGCCATGGCAGGTTTTGCAGGTTTCAACATCATTTGGGTTTTTCGAACCGTTGCCGTCACAGGCATCGCACGGCGCCGGCGCAGTAAAGGTAATGGTTTTCTTCACGCCTTTAACCGCTTCTTCAAGCGTCAGTTCCATCACATAGCGCAAATCTGACCCGCGGCGCGCGCGCTGCTGGCCGCCACGGCCGCCGCCGCCAAATGCGCCGCCGAAAATGTCGCCGAACTGGCTGAAAATATCTTCTGCGCTGAAGCCGCCAAAACCGCCGCCTGCTCCGCCCATGCCGCCTTCAAAAGCCTGATGGCCCATGCGGTCATACATGCTGCGCTTTTCGCCGTCCGACAGCACTTCATAAGCTTCAGAAGCTTCTTTAAATTTTTCTTCAGCTTCCGGGTTGTCTGGGTTGCGGTCTGGATGGAACTTCATCGCCAACTTACGGTAGGCTTTTTTAATTTCATCATCACTAGCGGTTTTAGCGACACCCAAAACCTCATAATAATCACGTTTAGCCATGACTGGCGATGCTCCTCACGGAATTTAATTAATACTCAACTGAGGTCTGAAATTGGGTTCAAACCAAGTTTTACAAGGGGGGAGCTGGAAAAAAATCTGCAGGCTTAGAAAACTGCTTTATTTTTGAAAAACTTAGAAATGCCTTTAATCCAGGCATTCAATAAATACAGAAAGGCGATACAGGAGAAAATCACTCCTGCTACAGTGCAGCCTGTCACCCATAAATAGGTGTCCCAATAATAGAAAAATAATGGGATAAACCATAAGGCGGCAAAACACGCCAAAATAATATAAATAGTGATAGTGCGCATGACCCATAATGCGTGCGCCTGCATCCAGACTTCCGCTGAATCCAGCTGCGTGACTTTACGGGCAAACCAATAGGCCAATAGGCCGCTCACAACGGTAAACAGCGCAAAAAACATGAAGACATAAGAAATCGCTATATAGCGGCGATACTTGGTAATGTTGTCTGTCGTCATGTCTGATTCAACCCCATCCACTGCCCATCAAATCCCTGAATACGCGCAGTGAATTGCTTATTAAAATTATCAATAAAGATTAAGTGCTACTATATTGAAAAAAACAATATTTCGCACCCAATTTTATGAAACTTTTATGGATTCTGCTGAATTTTTTTCACCTTAAACCACTGCGCATACAATGCAGGCAAGAAAAATAGAGTCAGCAGCGTCGCAATAATCAATCCGCCCATAATCGCAACGGCCATAGGGCCGAAGAAAATACTGCGTGACAGCGGAATCATGGCCAGCACAGCCGCCAAGGCGGTCAGCACAATCGGCCGGCAGCGGCGCACAGCGGCATCCAAAATCGCATTCCATGGATCATGCCCCGCTTGAATATCCTGCTCAATTTGATCAATCAAAATCAGTGAATTGCGCATGATCATGCCAGACAGCGCAATTGTGCCCAGCATCGCCACAAAGCCAAAAGGCTTATTGAACAGCAGCAGGAACAGCACCACGCCAATAATGCCTAAAGGCGCTGTCAGAAAAACGATAAAGGTGCGCGACATGCTGCGCAGCTGAATCATCAGCAAGGTCAGCACAACAGCCAAAAACATCGGCATGCCGGCATTGACTGAGTTTTGACCGCGGGCAGATTCTTCCACGGTGCCGCCCACTTCCAGCAGATAGCCGCTTGGCAGCTGGCTGCGCAATTCAGCCAAGGGCTCAGACAGTTCATTGACTACGGTTGCCGGCTGCAGTTTTGTGCGGATATCCGCGCGCACTGTAATAGTCGGCAAACGGTTGCGGTGCCAAATCAAGCCTTCTTCAAAACCGTATTCAATTTTTGCAATTTGCGCCAAAGGCACTGAGCTGCCCGATGCTGTCGGAACCGCCAAACTGCTGAGCGAGCCGACATCTACACGCTCGGCCTCATCACCGCGCATGCGGATTTCAATCAGCTCACGCTTTTCACGGAACTGGTTGATGGCAGCGCCGCTGATGGAACTGTTCAGGAAATTGGATAAGTCCAGCGTATTTACCCCCAATTGGCGGGCGCGGTCCTGATCAATGTCCAATTTAATGACTTTGCTGGGCTCGCCCCAATCCAAATGCACATTGGTGGTATTTGGATTGTCACCGACCTTGGCGGCTACTTTTTGCGCCCATTCACGCACCTGCCCCAAATCTTCGCCAGACACGCGGAACTGCAGCGGATAGCCGACAGGCGGGCCATTTTCCAGCAAAGCCACACGGGTGCGCGCTTCCGGCAGCAGCAGGCGGATCTTCTCGCTCAAGGTTTTGCGGATTTCATCCCGGTCATCCAGCGAGGATGCCAAAACGACAAACTGGGCAAAACTGGCCTGCGGCAATTGCTGATCCAGCGGCAAATAAAAACGCGGCGAACCGGTGCCGACATAAGCCACAAAGTTGTCAATGCCCTGCTGTTTAGACAGAAAACCTTCCACTTTGCGTACAGCCGCTTCTGTCGCTTTTAATGAAGCGCCCTCTTCCAGCTTGATATCCACTACAATTTCGGCTCGGTTGGAAGGCGGGAAGAACTGCTGCGGCACCAATTTAAACATCAGCACAGACAGCACAAAAATCCCCACCGTCGCCGCAATCACGGTTTTGCGGTAAGTGACGCAGGCATTGACCCATTTTTTAAAATGCTGATAGAACTTGGTCTGATAGGGATCATGCTGTTCTCCAGCATGGTGCACCATCGGCTCAGGTTCCGGCTGCTTGCGCAGACGCGCCCACAGCCGCTGATACCACGGCGCACGCTGCACCACATCTTTATTGAAATCCGGCAGCAGCTTGTCGCCCAAATACGGGACAAACAGCACCGCGGCAAACCACGATACAATCAGCGCAATGGTTACCACTTGGAAGATGGAGCGGGTATATTCACCTGTACTCGATGCCGCAGTCGCAATCGGCAAAAAGCCGGCAGCCGTAATCAGCGTGCCCGTCAGCATCGGAAAGGCAGTCGTGCGCCAGGCATGGCCCGCGGCCTGCAGCCGCGTATAGCCCTGCTCCATTTTAACCGCCATCATTTCCACGGCAATAATGGCGTCATCCACCAGCAGGCCCAGCGCTAGAATCAGGGCGCCAAGGGAAATCTTATGCAGGCCGACATCAAACAGATTCATGCCGGCAAAGGTCATGGCCAGCACCAAGGGAATGGAGAATGCCACCACCAAACCAGTGCGGAAACCCAATGAGAAAAAACTCACCAGCAAGACAATGATGACCGCTTCCGTCAGCACCTTCATAAATTCATTGACGCTGCGCTTTACCGCTACAGGCTGATCGGACACTTTTTGCAGCGTCATGCCCAGCGGCAGCGCTTTCTGCAAGGCGGCAAATTCGGTTTCCAGATTTTTGCCCAGCGCCAAAATATCGCCGCCTTTACGCATCGATACCGCAATGCCGATGCCGTTTTCCGCCATAAAGCGCATGCGCGGCTGCGCGGGCTCGCTAAAGCCGCGATACACTTCCGCCACATCGCCCAGCTGAATGGTCTTGCCATTAATCAGCAGCGGCATTTTCTTCAGTTCTTCTACACTATGCAGGTTGCCGCTAGCGCGGACTTGAATGCGGTCAGAACCGGTTTCAAAGAAACCCGCGCTGGCAACGGTATTCTGCTGCTGCAAAGCCTGCTGAATCGCGCTGACCGGAATCCCCAGCTGAGCAGCTTTGGTATTCGACATTTCAATCCAGATTTTCTGATCCTGCAGGCCAATCAAATCAACCTTGCTGACATCTTTGACCCGCTGCAACTGCAGCTGCAGGCGGTCGGCATAGTCTTTCAGCGCGGCATAGTCAAAGTCTTTGCCGGTCAGCACATAAATATTGCCGAAGGTATCGCCGAATTCATCATTGAAGAAAGGCCCCTGCACGCCGCTTGGCAGCTGGTGCTTAATATCATTGACCTTTTTGCGCACCGTGTACCAGACATCCGGAATATCTTTGGAACGCAGGGAATCTTTGGCAACAAAAGTTACCATGGATTCTCCAGGGCGTGAATAGGCCATAATGCGTTCATACTGGCCGGTCGTCATCAGTTCTTTTTCAATGCGGTCAGTGACCTGCATTGACACTTCTTTGGCGGTTGCTCCCGGCCAATAGGTCTGAATCACCATTACTTTAAAGGTAAAGGGCGGATCTTCGCTTTGTGACAGCTTGGAATAGGACACAATGCCGACAATGCCGAGCAGCAGCATAAAATACAGCACGAGGCCTTTATTTTTCAGCGCCCATTCCGAAAGGTTAAATTGCATATTTAGCCTCCCGCCTGAATGGTCACTGGGCGGTTTTCACGGTCAATCGGCTTAATTTTCTGTTTTTCACGCAGCAGATGCACCCCGCCAATCACCACATACTCTGACGGCTTCAGGCCGCTGAGCACCGGCACACTGTCACGGCCATAAGCGCCCAGCGTTACAGGCGCTTTATGCACAGTATTGTCTGGATTTACGGTCAACACATAAGCCTGCTGCCCTTGCGCAGAAACGCTGGACAGCGGCACATTCAGCTGGCCATTTTCAGTATGGCTGAAAAAGACCCGTGCGCTTTGCCCCAGCTGAATTAAAGCATTGCCTTCCCGCAGCGCCACTTTTACGCTATAAGTGCGTGACTGATCCGCCGCTGGCGAAATTTCACGCACATAAGCATTAAACTGTTCGTTCGGCTTAGACCATAAAGTGACTTTGGCCGGCTGGCCTGGCTTAATCTCTGCAATCGCCTGTTCCGGCACACCAATCACCACCTCCCGCTCGCCATTGATCGCCAGCTGATATGCCGGCTGACCCGCCGCTATCACTTGACCCGCTTCAATATTGCGCTCGGTAATCACCCCATTTTTTGTAGCGGTCAGCTGGTTGTACTGCGTTTGATTGCTGCTGACGTCATAAGCCGATTGTGCCTGCTTTAGATTTGCCTGTGCAGTTTTATATTGGTTTTCAGCGGCATCGTATTGCGAACGGCTGACGGCATTGATCGGCAGCAGCTGCTGAAAGCGCCTCAATTCACTTTCTGCAGTTTTGACTGCAGACTGCGCGCTGTCCAGCTGGGCGCGGTTGGCATTTTTCTGCAGTTCCGCATCTTTCACATCCAAGCGGGCCAGCACTTGCCCAACCCTGACCTGATCTCCAACGTCCACATAGCGCTCAACAATTTGACCGGCCACTCGAAACGCCAAAGCCGTCTGCTGGCGCGCCTGCACTTCGCCGGCATAGCTTTTCTGATTGACCTGCACAGCGCTCGGCTGTGTCACCATCACCAATGGGACTTCCTGTTCAGCAGATGCCTGATCCTTGCTGCATCCCCCTAAGGTCACACCGCAGACAATAATCATGCTGGCAACAGCGGTTTTTATCGTGCTCATGAAGCTCGCTCTTATATCAAAGTAGTTTTTAAGGCAAAATAGGCAGATTAAAAAGTGATTGTTTTTTAATTAATAAACCCTACGGTACATTAATTGTTAATTTAAGACAAAATCAATGACCTGAATGACATTTTTGGAATTTTTTTGCACATGAATGCTGGACGTCCAAAAGACTTTGAAAAACGCAAGCGCATCTTAGATGCAGCAAAAATCTTATTTTTAGAATGCGGCTATCATGGCTGCAGCATGAATAAAATTGCGCAGAAAGCCGATACCACTAAACTGACGGTGTATAACCATTTCCAAGATAAAGAAAGCCTATTTACAGCAGCCATTGCAGAAACCTGTGACAAGCTGATCAGCGCGCAGCCGATTCATTTGTCGGCAGACAGCAATTTTCTGCAGGCGCTGCAGCATGCCTGTGAGCTGTCTTTAAATATTGTCAATCTGCCGGAAGCGCTGAAAATGGAATATCTGCTGCTGGAACTGGCTTCGCAGCATAATCCGCTGGCGCAGCAGTTTTACAATGCATCTCATCAGAAGCTCTGCGGTTTATGGGAAAATTTCTTTGAACAGGCGGTTGCGCTCAAATTTATCCGTCCAGATGTCCCCCGCACACAAACCATGCTGATTTTTTCATTGCTGCTGGGCCTGCGCCATCATGAAGTCTTAATGGGCATCCGGACTGTTCCCGATCATGCAGAGCAGCAGCAGATTATTCAGGACAGCATGGCGCTGTTTCTGCTGCGCTATGGAATTGGCGCCTGATGACTAAGGTATTTTTCTCTTAAATTGGCCGCGTCAAGTCTGGATCGGCATAAACATTGCTATTTTCTAAGCAAACTGAATCCGACTTTTGTCTGTGCCTGCTTGGATTGTCATTGAATCGGGGTATATTCAAAGTCAGAACAACCGGAGAATGCGAAAAAATGATTCAACAAATTGATGCTCCATTACGTGACGATGTACGATTGCTGGGCAACCTGCTGGGCGAAACCCTGAAGCAGCATGCTGGACAAGATTTGTTTAATCAGGTTGAACAGATTCGCGCCCTTGCGAAAGGCGCACGCGACGGGCAGGCTGAAGCGGAAAAACAGCTGGAACAGCTGTTCCTCAGTCTGGAAGATGATGAAATTCTGCCGCTGACCCGCGCGTTTACCCATTTTTTAAACTTTGCCAATATTGCCGAACAGTACCATGTAGTGCGCAGCCGGCGTCAAAGCGAGTTTGATGAACAGGCGCCATCACCCAACCCGCTGGATCATTTATTTCAAAAATTCAAAGACCGTGACATTTCTTCCGAAGCGCTGTATCAGCAAATCTGCGAATTGAAAATTGAACTGGTGCTGACCGCGCATCCGACTGAAGTCAGCCGACGCACTTTGATTCAAAAATATGACGGCATTAATGACTGCCTGTTTAAGTTTGATCAGCAGAAGCTGACCCCGCGAGAACGCCAAGCTGTATTGGACGATTTAAAACAGCTGGTGTGTTCTGCCTGGCAAACCGATGAAATCCGCCAGCACCGCCCGACCCCTGTCGATGAGGCAAAATGGGGCTTCACCACTATTGAACAGACGCTATGGAATGCTGTGCCTAAATTCATGCGTGAATTGGACGGCATGGTGCATGAGCACTGCGGCCAGCGCCTGCCTTTGACCATTGCGCCGGTGCGCTTTGCCTCCTGGATGGGCGGCGACCGCGACGGCAATCCGAACGTGACCCATAACATCACGCAAGAAGTGCTGTGGCTGTCGCGCTGGAAAGCCGCCGACCTGTATGTGCGCGACATTGAGGCCCTGCGCTGGGAACTGTCGATTGAACAGTGCAGCGCTGAACTGCAGGAAGCGTTGGGACAAAACCACCCAGAACCGTACCGTGAATATCTGCGTGAAACCCGCCAGCGCCTGAAAGCCACCCGTTACTGGCTGGCGCAAAAACTGAAAGGTGAAGATGCAGATGACAGTCAAGTCATCCAAAGCAAAGATGAACTGCTGCAGCCGCTGCTGCTGTGCTACCGCTCGCTGATAGATTGCGATCTGCCTGAAATCGCCAATGGCAAATTGCTGGACTTCATTCACCGCGTGAATTGTTTCGGCATTGAACTGCTGAAACTGGACATCCGCCAAGAATCCGGCCGCCACCGCCAAGCGATTTCAGCCATTACAGAATATTTAGGCCTGGGCAATTTTGAAACGTGGACCGAACAGGCCCGCCAGAACTTCCTGCTGCAGGAACTGCAAAGCAAGCGTCCGCTGCTGCCAAAGCATCTGAATGAACCGGAACAGAGCCTGATTGAACACCCTGATGTGCAGGAAGTCTTTGCCACTATGCGCACATTAGCGGAACAGCCGTCAGAAAGCTTAGGCGCGTATATTATTTCAATGGCGGAATATCCAAGCGATGTGCTGGCCGTGCTGCTGCTGCAGAAAGAAGCCGGCATTCAGCAAGCGCTGCGGGTGGTGCCATTATTCGAGACATTGAAAGATTTGGACGGCGCTGCGGCCACCATGCAGACCTTATTCGGCATGCATTGGTATAAGCAGCATATTCAGGGCAAGCATGAAGTCATGATTGGCTATTCTGACTCTGCTAAAGATGCCGGCTTTATGTCTGCCAACTGGGCGCAGTACCGTGCGCAGGAAGAATTAACAGAGATTGCAAAGAAACACGGCGTACAGCTGACCCTGTTCCACGGCCGCGGCGGTTCAATCAGCCGCGGCGGCGCGCCAACCCAGCAGGCGCTGTTCTCACAGCCGCCGGGTTCAATTTCAGGCGCGATCCGGGTCACCGAACAAGGCGAAATGATCCGCTTTAAGTTCGGCTTAGAAGGCATTGCCTTGCAGAATTTGGAAATTTATACCGCAGCCACCTTAGAAGCGACGCTGCTGCCGCCGCCTGAACCTAAGCAGGAATGGCGCGCGCTGATGCATAAAATGACTGAACTGTCTGTGCAGGTCTACCGTCAAACCGTCCGTGAAAACCCGCATTTCGTCAAATATCTGCGTACCGTAACCCCCGAACTTGAACTGCAGATGCTGCCTTTGGGCTCACGCCCGGCCAAGCGTAAAGTCAGCGGCGGCATTGAATCCTTACGCGCCATTCCATGGGTCTTTGCCTGGACGCAAATCCGCTTGATGCTGCCTGCATGGCTGGGCACTGGCGCGGCGATCAATCAAGTGCTGGATCAGGGGCAAAAAGCTGTACTGGAAGAGATGCTGCATGAATGGCCTTATTTTCAAACCCTGATTGATATGCTGGAAATGGTGCTGTCCAAATCGGACAGCCATGTCGCGCTGTACTATGAATCGCATCTGACGCAGGACGAGGATTTGAAAGCCTTAGGCGAAGAACTGCGCCAGCGCTTGCGCGATGCGGTGCAGACCTTGCTTGCGCTGAAAGGCGAATCCAAGCTGCTCAGCAGCAATGACGTACTGGATCAGTCGATGAAAGTACGCAAGCCATACCTGCTGCCGCTGCACCTGCTGCAGGCAGAATTGATGAAGCGCCGCCGCGCCTATCTGGCTGAACGTCAGGCGGAAAACACCCCGGTTGATCATGCCCTCATGGTCAGTATTGCCGGCATTGCTGCAGGTCTGCGCAATACCGGCTAAAGCCCCAAACTCAATAAAAAGGCATATCCAAGGATATGCCTTTTTATTGACCATTTATTCTATAATCCATACATTTAATCATAAATTAAATCAAAAAAATTTATGACTGCCCTCTGCGGGCTTTAAATTTATTAATCACTGATTTAACGCTATTTTTAGAATAAAAAACTTTTACCGTGCGGTAAAAAACAATGAAAAGTCATAGGATTAGTTTTAATTTTTTTTTTATTGCAGTGATTAAATCTTCCAAAAAAGAAGCGTATGATGTGCACAATTTAAATTTTGAGTGCTCGTTTTATGTCCAATTGGTTTCCCAAATGGCGCCCGTATGAAGGCAGTATCGATGCACGTCCAGTTGGCACCAATGAATATCTGCCGCCTGCGCAAAGTGTTGTATTGGGCATACAGCATGCCTTTGCCATGTTCGGAGCGACAGTTCTTGCGCCGTTCTTAATGGGCTTTGATCCAAACTTGGCCATCTTAATGTCAGGCCTGTGCACCATTTTGTTCTTTATTATCACGGGCGGCCGTGTGCCAAGCTATTTGGGGTCAAGCTTTGCCTTTATCGGCGTAGTGATTGCCGCCACGGGCTATGCAGCGTCTGGCACCGGTGCTCCGAATGCCAATATTGCCATGGCTGCCGGCGGCATCATGGCCTGCGGTATTTTGTATGCTATTTTCGGCTTCATTGTGATGGCGACTGGCACCCGCTGGATTGAAAAACTCATGCCGCCTGTGGTCACAGGCGCTGTAGTGATGATTATTGGCTTGAATCTTGCGCCGGTGACCGTTAAAGGCGTGATGGGCAACAGCTTTAATATGTGGATGTCACTGGTGACTGTGCTGTGCATGGGCTCCATTGCCGTATTCACCAAAGGCCTGTTGCAGCGCTTGCTGCTGCTGGTCGGCCTGCTGCTGGCTTATTTAGTTTATTTCATCGTATCCAATGTCATGGGATACGGCACACCGATAAATTTTACGCCGATTCAGCAGGCTGCTTGGTTTGGTGTTCCGCATTTCCATGCGCCTGAATTCAACGTCAATGCCATGCTGATTATTGCCCCGATCGCCCTGATTTTAGTGGCGGAAAACTTGGGCCATATTAAAGCAGTCAGCGCCATGACCGGTGAAAACCTGGATCCGCATATTGGCAAAGCTTTTGTGGCGGATGGCGTAGCGACCACCCTTTCCGGTGCTGTCGGCGGCCCAGGCATGACCACGTATGGTGAAAACATCGGCGTCATGGCAGTCACCCGCGTTTATTCAACCATTATCTTTGTAGTGGCGGGCGTATTTGCAGTATTTCTGGGCCTGTCTCCAAAATTTGGCGCCATCATTCATACTATTCCAAGCGCAATTTTAACCGGTGCATCAATTGTAGTCTTTGGTTTAATTACCATTGCCGGCGCGAAAATCTGGATTGAAAATAAAGTCGATTTCTCTAAAAATAAAAACCTGATGGTGGCAGCCGTGACCATTATTTTAGGAACCGGCGACTTTGCGCTTCAGTTCGGCAGCTTCAATTTAGGCGGCATTGGCACTGCAACATTTGCAGCTTTAATTCTGAACTGGTTCTTCAGCTTAGCGGATAAGTCAGAATAATTTGACGCTTCAAATATAAAAAGCAGCCATTTGGCTGCTTTTTTCATATCCGCATTTTTTGTCTGCCGATTTTGAGTAAAATAAAGCCTTCTTATAAGAGCAAAAATGCATGCGCTTAGATCTGTTTGACTTGCAGCTGGTGTTACATATTGTAGAAACCGGCAGCCTGACCAAAGGCGCTGAGCGCTCTGCAATTTCGCTGCAGGCCTGCAGTGAGCGGATTAAAAAAATGGAACAGCGCTATGCGGCCAGTTTATTTACCCGCCATGCTTCAGGCGTAAAGCTTACGCTGGCAGGTCAAACTTTCGTGGAGCATGCGCAGCAGATCCTGCAGCAAGGCTGGCAGCTGGAGCAAGCCATGGCGCCTTTTGCGGCAGGGCTGAGTTCCAGCATGGTGCTGTGGTGCAATTCTTCTGCGCAAAGCGAGTATTTGCCCCTGCTGCTGCCGCAGTATTTATTGCAGAATCCCAATGTGCAGATTGAACTGAAAGAGGCGGAATCCCATGATATTGTGGCCACCATCGAACAGGGTACGGCGCAGCTGGGGCTGATTTCAGGATTTTTCAGATCCAGCCAGCTGCAGACCTTGGAATTTGCCGATGACCCTCTGGTGCTGATTTTCCCGAAGGCGCATGAGCTGACAGGCCATGCGCCAATGCCGCTGGCTCAGGCCCTTGGCTATCCTTTTGTCGGGCTGATGCAATATCACTCCTTGCAGCAGTCCATTGAAACGCAGGCCAAACAATTAGGATCCCGCATTCAATACCGGCTGCGCCTGCCTAACTTTGCCTCTATTGCTCAAGTGGTCGCCAATGGCGTAGGCGTTGCCATCATGCCTAAACGGGCGGCTCTGCGCCTGCAGGCGCTGTATGCTTTTGACACGGTAGATTTAACCGGCGACTGGGCCAACCGGAAACTGATGCTGACTGCTCGCAGCTTCGATGATTTATCTACGCCGTATCAGCATTTCAGCCAATTTTTAATTGCGCAGCACAGCGTATTGAAGCTGGATTAAATCCAGCCGAATTGATGCAGCATCATATAGCCGCCAAGGGTAATCAGTCCTGCAAAAAAAACCTTGCGGAATTTCTGTTCCGGTATGCGGTAACGGATTTTTTTGCCTGCCCACATGCCGATTAACGCGGGAAACAAAGCAATCAAAGACATTTGGTAATCCAGCGGCATATTATCGGCAGGATTCTGCTGTAAAAATACGGCAAGGCAAATGGTCGATGTCGTAAATGCCAAACCCAGCGCCTGCACGAGGTCATCCCGCTTCAGCTGCAGCCCTTGCAGATAAGGCACCACAGGAATCACCACTACGCCAGTCGCTACAGTAAGCGCGCCGCCTAAATAGCCAATAATGGGCGACAGCCATTTTTCCTGCCCGGCAAAATTCGGCAGTTTTTTGGCACATAAGCCATAAAGCCCATATAAAGCCAGCATTGCCCCGAGCAGCGCCTCACTTTGAAATTCGCCATGGCCTAAAGTCGGAAAAACACTCCAAATCGAACCGGCAATTATGCCCAGCAGCAAAGGCCAAAAACGCTGGACCAGCTGCAACACCCGCCCTTCAGCGAACAGCTGCCAAAAATTAGTGACCATTGAAGGGACTATCAGCAATGCCGCTGCCTGAAACGGACTGATAACCATAGTCAGCAGCCCCATCGCAACAGCAGGCAAACCCAGTCCAATCGCCCCTTTAATCATGCCGGCAATGGCAAATACCGCAATGACAAACCCAATCATCTGCTTACTCGTTTCATGTTTAGCGCTATGCTAAAAAATTCTGCGCCAATGAAAAATCACTGTTTTTGGAATCTAGCCTCAATTAAATATTAAGGCTTTGCTGTAATCCGCATTCTGCCGCAAAAAAAAGCGCCCATAAGGGACGCTTTTTAAGTACAGATTTAAGGCTTGAGGCTTGAATAAAACTCAGTACACATCACGGCGGTAGCGCTGTTCTCGGCGCAGCTGCTCCAAGTGCGCCGCGCCTAAAATTTCAGTCAGCGCTTCATCCACCCCTTGCGCCATCCCCTGCAGGCTGCCGCACAGGTAAATATAAGCGCCCTGATTCACCCATTCGCACAGCTGTTCAGCTTTTTCCGCCAGCGCATGCTGCACATATTTTTTAGGCTGATGATCGCGTGAAAATACTGTATCCAGCGTGTGCAGAACACCGCTGTTTTTCCAGTCTGAAAGCGGCTGTTCAAAAAGAAAATCGAACTGCTGCTGCCGTTCGCCAAAAATCAGCCAATTTTGGCGGAATCCCCAGGCATGGCGCTGCTGCAAATGCGCCATCAATCCCGCAATTCCTGAACCATTGCCAATAAAAATCATTGGCTTATCAATTTTTGCCAAATGAAATGCTGGATTCGTCCGGATATGTGCAGTGATGCTTTCTCCGAAAGCAGCACTTTCCGTCAGCCAGCCCGAACCGACGCCTAAGCCCTGTTCAGTGATTTGCTGGCGCACCACCAGTTCCAGCTGCTTAGACTCAGGAATCGAGGCAATGGAATAATCCCGTAGCGGCAGCGGCGCAAAGCGTGTGACCCACTGGCTGAAGCTTTCATCCGGCTGGCGTAAAGGCAGCTGGCGCAGATTTTTCAGCTTGAGGGCATCGGCCGCAGCCTGATCAGAATCAGCTGGATGCCGCTCTAAAAAACGCTGAATCTCTGCGGCGCCATTTGCGCTTTGCACTTCCAGAATATCCCCAGACTGCCACTGCTGATTGTGCACAGACAGCATAATGCGGTACATTGCGCCGCCGCAGCTGCCTGCATTCAGCAGCTGCCGATCCTTCAAGCGGAAATCTGTCCACTGTTTTCCCTCATGCGCCATGCCCAGCTGCAGCTCCGCTGCTTTTTCAAGATGGTGTGTCCAAGTGTTCAAATCTGCCGCTGAGGACTGATCAACACAGACCAAATCAAACCATGGCTGCGCCTGCTGCTTCAGCAGCCATGCATTCAGCTCCTGCCCAAAATGGCAAAAATTGGCATAACGGCGGTCGCCAAAGGCCAAAACAGCATAAGACATCTGAGATAAATCAAAAGACTGCCTGAGAATTTTTTGCTGAAAGGCCTGTGCTTGATCTGGCGCATCACCCTCGCCATAGGTGCTCACCATCCACAAAACTTTGCAGGCCTGCGGCAACTCCTCAGCGCGGATGTCTTGGATATTCACGCATTTTGCGCCCGCGCCCGCTTGCCGCAACTGCTGTGCGGTGTGCTGCGCATACTTCTCGGCTTGACCTGATTGGCTGGCGTAAATAATGAGATACTGCTGAGAGTCGAGTCTTCGTGTCTGTTTTTTTTCAGCACGCCGAGCGTACAGCAGCCAAACCAAAAGCAAAACATGAATAAACAGTAAAACCGCAAAAAAGCTCAGAAGCAGAAGGGCTGCATGTGTCATATCAAATGCCTATACAGCCGACCAAATTAATGCAATTAAAACAGCAAGACTGGCAGCCGTCAGCAGCAGATGCTGCACCAAACGCGATTTGATGCTGAGGAATAAAATATAGCCCGCCAAAGACAGCGCCAGAATTAATATCGCGCTGATATCAATCAGCCAGCTCCATGCAGCGCCTGCGTTTTTGCCGCGGTGCAAATCACTGATCAGCGACACAGCGGATGCCGGCTTTTGTGTAATCTCAACTTCGCCAGTATCCAGCAAAGCCCAAACATCTGTAGAGCCGGCAGGGCTTTCCAGACGGATCATCACTTCGCCATCCAGCACTTCACTGCTTTGATAGCGGCCGATAATAGATTCTTTTTGACGGACATACGCCAGCAATGCATTAGAAGGATTTTCCTGCTTCTGCAGGGCCTGAAGGACATCATCAGGCAATTCGATTTTGACCGTTTTTTCGTCTTTTGCCGGATCAAACCATTCGGGATGATTCAGCAGCAGGCCGGTCAGGGAGAAGAACACCAGCACAATAAAGGCAAATGCTGACAGCCAGCCATGCACATAACGGGCATGGCGGTAAAAATCACGGCGTTGGTACACAGTTGAGACCTTAATCATCCTTCAACAGGATCAATTGATTTTTTGGAAATTCATTTTGACACTGCCAATTTCAGTTTGCGCTGGCAGGCTTTGACTGGAATTTTTGGCTTTCACATCTAAATTCATCATCTGATAAGAGTGATCGCCATGCTCACGGGAAGTTTCAATATGCACAATATATTGACCGGCTGGAACCGCTTTGCCGCTGTCATCTTTGCCATCCCAAGCAATCTTGTATTGGCCCGGCTGGCGTGAGGGCTTGGCAACTGCATCGAGCTTTTCCATTTGACGGCCATAGCGGCGCCACCACACATAGTTGGAATTAATCCATTGTTCATTCTTGCCCCAAACCGCCAAAGTACGGACCAGTTTTTTATTGGCATCCGTCACCCAAACCGAGACATACGGGGCGCGGTATTTTTCCACATTAATTTTCGGAATGACCAAATCAATCGACGCTTGATAGTCGGATGGCCATTTTGCCGATGACGTGCTTGCCACAGCCTGCATTTCGGGCTGCGCCGCTTGATGCTGCAATAAGCCATTCCAGCCCGCGCTTTGATAAGATGCACCGCCGCGCATAGTCAATTTCGCTTCATAGCCGGCCAAAGCTTCAATCAGCTCTAAGCCCTCTGCCGGCGGCATAGCAGCCAAAGCCGTGGCTAAAGCATCGGCATCCGCTGCGCAAGTGCCGACAACCACGCATTGCTCAACCTGCTGCAAAGGCAGGCCGGTTTTCGGATCGAGCAAATGCGATTGACCTGCCAATGAACGGTAGCCTTGACCGCTGAATGCCACAGCCTGATCTTTAAGCTGCAGCACCTCGCTTGGCACAGCCAAATCATGATGATTAAACGCATCCTGCACGCCGATGTTCCAGCCATCCTTTTGGGGCGCGCTGCCCCATACGCGGATGTCTCCGCCGATATCAATCAGCAGGCCTTCAGCCGCAGGCACTTTTTGACGGGCAGCCACCATGGCGCGGTCAATGATATAGCCTTTGGCATAGGCATCTGGCGCAAATGACACCGCAGCATCCATCTGGATCCGCTGCGCAGATTCGTCTATTTCCACGCTGTCCGGCTTCAATAAATTCAGCACCTGCGCATGGGTTGCTGTATCTAAATCAGTAATGCCTTGCGATTTTTCCCATAGGCCAATCAATTGACCTAAGCGCGCGTCAAATGCGCCGCAAGTTTTATTACGCCAAGCTTCACAGGCGGCAATCACTTCAAAGAGTTCAGGGGAAACCGTACCGGCTTTGTTTTTATTCAGGGCGGTAATTTCGCTGTCTGCGCGCCAAGTTGAGAGTTTCTGATCCATGCGGGCAATTTCAGTGTGAATCGCTTCTAGCGCCAATTTGGCCTCTTGCTGAGAGACCCCTGTCACCACCACATCTAAAGACGTGCCCAAGACATAATCGCGGTGAAAACGGTGCGCTTGCGCCGCTTGCTGTTCAAACTGGCCATCTTCTGCTTTTTGTTCCGCCTGCACGCTGATTGGAGAAATCAGCGCCAGCGCTACAACCAATGGCGTTAGTCGGAATGCTGTCCGTGCAGGTTCATTTTTATTAGCAGTAAATGGCATACTGATTCTCCAAAATATTTTCTGAATTTTATTGATAATGATAGTAGTTATCAAGTAGATTACGACCGATAATTTCGATTTAAATTTGGAGTATGGTTCAATGAATCATTGGTTAAAAATTGCTTTGCTCTCTTCTTTTCCGGTATTGAGCCATGCACATACTGTCAGTCCATTCATCCTGCCGGACGCATTTGATATAAGCAGCTCGAATGTTAGCTTCCAAAGCGCATTAACGGTGGAAAAATTCTTTGTTCCAAGCAATAACTTTAAAACCAGCTATGTCATTACGCAGCCGGGCGGCCAACAGCTTGCGCTGGATGCAGCCGCATCGTTAAAGCGCTTTAATGTCGCTGAATTCAGCCCTGCCGATGAAGGCACCTACCGCATTCAGACGAAGGATGCGGTAGGCAACAGCGGGAAATACGCGCTGATTGATGGCCGCTGGCTGCGTGTCCGCCCGATGCGCGCTCCAATGGCTCAGCAGGCAAAAGCGCCTGAAGCGCCCAAAGCTGAAGCAGCGAAAACCCCTGCGCCAGCCAATGCACAGCCTCCGCGCATGATTGCAGCTGACCAAGTGCCTGCCAATGCGCCAGTATTCGAAGTGAAGAATACGCTTATTGCTGAAACTTACATTACCAAAGGCAAGCCAAGCGCAATTCCAGCGCCTTCAAATAAAGGCTTTGAGCTGAAACTGCTGACTCATCCAAGCGAACTGTATGCAGGCGAAGCTTTAAAAGCGCAAATCCTCTTCAATGGCAAAGCTGTGCCGAATGTAGAAGTGGATGTCTTCAAAGGCGCCGGCAATTTGGATGCTGAAAAAACCAAGGAGCTTCCTGCAGTCAAATCCAATGCGAAAGGCGAAATTGAAGTGAAATTCGATAAAGCCGGCATTTATTTAATTACTGCGGCGTATCCTGAAGCCAACCCGGATAATACGAAAAAGCCGCAAGCTGAATCGCTTACCTATGGCTTAACTATAGAAGTTGCTGAATAAGCAAAATCGGCACTGCATAAAAAGCTCCGATACTGGAGCTTTTTTGTTTTTCTAGCGCCTGATTAAGGCCTGATTTCCTTTAATTCACGGCGAATGAAATGCTGAATCATTTCACGGTAAAGATGTTCAACCAAATCCGGATCAACCCCTTGAGCTTCCGCTGCGCTGCGCACTTTTTTAACGACCTCATCCGCCCGTTCCGGTGACTGCACATCCTGCTCGGTCCGTTTAAAACGCACGGCCTGATCCACATAAAATTGACGCGCCGCAATCAATGCTATCAGCGCCTCATCAATCACATCGATTTGCGCGCGGGCTTGTTCTAAAGATTCAACTTTCTCTTTGTTCATGCGGCTTCTGTTCACTGTCAGCTGTGTTTTCACTTTTATACTTCTCTTCTAACACATTACTGAAAATACTTTCAATCATCCAAACGCGGTATAAGCTGTTAAAGACATAGCTTTGTCCGTCAATGCGCAATTCCAGCACAGGAAAATCGGGCTGAGATTTCATTTCACAATGCATATCGTTTTCCTTCAGCATTGGTTCTACATCCTCTTCAATCAGCGCGGCAATGCCCAAGTCCTGCTGCAGCTGCTGAAAATGCGCTTTAAAGGATAAATCTCTGCCCTTGGTCCACACCGCCTGCAGAATTTGGTACATTGCCTCAATGCGCTGCTCTTCCGGAACGCTGTAATACAGCTGCGCCATGTACAGCGTCGCAGCTTCTGTCGGACGGCAAAACGGCGTAAATGCCACTTCTGTCCGCTTAGACAAGCGGGTCGCCAAACCCCAGTCAAACAGGTCGCGGCCATGGTAGCTGAGCGGATAGACATTCAGCTGAATATTGTAAAAATCAGCCAATTCTTCTTTGATATAGGCCAGCAAGAGCCACGAAATCGGGTCTTCCAGCGCAATATACAAATCCAGCTCCGGATCCAGCGCCTGAATTTCATTCAGCTCTTCCGCATCACTGATCAAATGCTCGCGCCATTCAATATGATTGATCAGGAAAATCGGATTATCCGTCAGCAGCTTCTGCTGCTTTAACCGGCGGGTTAAGCGGAGCAGGTCATCCACCGCATGGTATTTGCGCTCGCCAAATTCGAAATAGCTTGCCAGCACGGGCATTTCGCCAAAAATGCGCTCTGGGAAATGCTGTGGCTGATGATGCCGGCTGGCCATGGCATGCAATGTGCGCAATTTGCCATACTGCTTTTGCCACAGCATATGGAACACGTCTTCCAGCAAATACAAAAAGTCCTGACCGCGCAAAGGGGTATTGCGCAGAATGGTTTCCGCCTGCTGCAACGCTTCAGCCGTGGGCTGTTCGGGGGTATCATGAAAGCTGAAGCGGTGCTGCTTAGACAGAATTTGAGCATCGTTTAAGCAATACTGCTGCCATTCTGCAGCAGACATATGATTGGGCGGTTCGCCGCTCTGATTGGAGATATAAACTTTTAAGGGCTTCAGTTCATCACTGAGGATTTCTTCCAGCTGAGGCAGCTGCTGGGCAGCCAAGTAGCTGTAAACATCATCTAAACGCAGGTAAACGCTTAAACCTTGTTCCGTGGGTAACACCGTTTGCCGAGTCGGTTTTTGATAAAACCAGCTCGATCGGATTGGATCAAACCAACGGCGCAGCAGTGACATGAGATTTGCCTCGAAAAATAAACCCTTGCAGGACTACAAGGGTTTATAGCAACTTGTTAGAGAATGATCAATTATACATCTAAATTCAGATCCGTAACTGCTCCTTTCTCAGCCCCTGAAGTCAATTTTGCAAACTTGGCTAAGGCGCCATGAGTATAATTCGGCTTAGGCTTGACCCAAGCCGCCTTGCGGGCTGCAATTTCATTGTCCGACACATGCCAGGTCATTTCACGGGTTTCGGCATTAATGGAAATTTTATCGCCATTTTTAACCAGTCCAATCGGCCCGCCTTCATAGGCTTCCGGTGTGACATGGCCAATCACGAAGCCATGGCTGCCGCCGGAAAAACGGCCATCAGTCAGCAGCGCTACAGATTTGCCTAAGCCTTTGCCAATAATCGCTGATGTCGGTTTCAGCATTTCCGGCATGCCCGGCCCGCCTTTCGGCCCTACACCGCGGATGACCACCACTTCCCCTTCCTGCACTTCGCCATCCAAAATGCCGCGCATGGCGCCCTGTTCACCTTCAAACACCCGTGCGGGGCCTTCAAAGAACAAGCCTTCCTTGCCGGTAATTTTAGCGACCGCCCCCGTTGGCGACAGGTTGCCTTTCAGCACGACCAGATGCGAGTCTTTTTTAATCGGCGCATCAAAGGGCAGAATAATCTGCTGGCCTTCCGGATAGTCTGCGATATCCGCCAAATTTTCCGCCAAGGTTTTGCCCGTCACCGTTAAGCAAGAGCCGTCCAGCATGCCGGCATTCAGCATGCGTTTCATTAACGGCTGAATGCCGCCAATCGCAATTAACTCTGACATCAGGTATTTGCCCGATGGGCGCACATCCGCCACCACTGGGATGTCTTTGCCGATGCGGACGAAGTCATCCAAGCTAAGTTCCACGCCCGCCGTATGCGCCATGGCAATCAAATGCAGTACGCCATTGGTTGAGCCGCCCAAAGCAATCAGCACTTTAATGGAGTTTTCAAACGCTGCTTTGGTCATAATGTCACGCGGCTTGAGATCAAGGCGCAGCAGATTCATGACCGCTTCGCCTGCGCGCTGGCAATCAGCCAATTTATCCGCTGAAACGGCTTCCTGCGCCGAAGATCCCGGCAAGCTCATCCCCAAGGCTTCAATCGCGGAAGCCATCGAATTGGCCGTATACATGCCGCCGCACGAACCCGGCCCCAGCAGCGCGACTTCTTCAATCTGCTTGACCTGAATTTCATTAATTTCGCCTTTGGCGTGCTGACCGACTGCTTCAAATACCGAGATCATGTCGGTATGGCCTGCGCCCGGTTTAATGGTTCCGCCGTAAATAAATAAACCCGGACGGTTTAAGCGCGCCAGCCCCATAATGCAGCCGGGCATGTTTTTGTCGCAGCCGCCAATCGCAATCACACCGTCATAGGCCTGACAGCCCACCACGGCTTCAATGGAATCCGCAATAATTTCCCGTGACAGCAAAGAGTACTTCATGCCTTCGGTGCCATTGGAAATGCCGTCTGAAATGGTGATGGTGTTGAAAATAATGCCTTTGCCGCCAGCAGCATTCACGCCGTATTCCGCTTCGCGCGCCAAGCCGTCAATATGCATATTGCACGGCGTCACATTGGCCCATGTTGATGCAATGCCAATAAAAGCGCGGGTAAAGTCTTCATCCTGAAAGCCTGTTGCGCGCATCATGGAACGGGCTGGCGCATTTTCAATGCCTTCATAGACGGGGGCTGAATGTTCGCGGATATTTTCTTTACTCATTGTTATGTTCCTTGGCGATGGCTGATTCTAAGCTTCAGCCTTTGGCGAATTGTTTTGCATTTATTGTATAGAAATAAGACAGCGCAACATAGTGAACCTCTTTCGAAAATCCAAAATGATCACGAAACCGCTCATAAACTAAATATTAAAAGTCTCTTCTTTTTTCGGGATAAGGAGCATGGCTCCGCAAAAGGATGAAGGTTTTTTTCATATCAATCCTCTCCCTAGCCCTCTTCTTTTAAAAGCAGAGGGAATGTCCCTTCTTTCCCTTCTGCAGCGCATAAACCAGCTGAAGCAAACGCCATTTATGTTATTTGATACGCGGCAAGACCATCTGCAGCTGTTCGAGGCAGGTCTAAAATTAATATTGAATATTTCTGTGATTAACTTAAAAAATGTGGGTATTTGACGAGTTTTGCAGTGAGGAGCAATACTCCGTAAGATAGTTTCCTTGCGAAGCTTCGCTTCTCATTTTGCCAAAACAAAAGTAACATTTGCTTAAAAAAGATAGGGCACCGTCGTACCCTACCGTCCAATTTAAAAACTTAGATTGTACGAACTGTATATTTCATAAAACACATCATATGTACCATATAAAATTTCATTATAAAAAAAGTATTGATATAGACCTTAGATTGTTTCCCATACAGCCTCAAATTACCTGATTAATTTCTAATGTTATCTCGTAGGCGCTTTTTACTTTTGACAGGCCAAAAGTAAACAAAAGCCCTTATTTGCCCGATATGGCTCCCTGCCATACGGACAAACGTGCGACTTCCTGTCACCCCCCTACTTAACAAAAACTGGGAGTTTTAAAATAATTTTTTGCATAAAAAAGCACCCCATGCGGAGTGCTTTTTGACTTAAAAATCTAAACTTTAGATTTCACGTACTGCGCCTTTAGAAGCACTTGTGGTATGCATCGCATAGGCTTTCAAGGCTTTAGAGATTTTACGCGGACGCTCTTCCGCAGGCTTCCAGCCTTTGGCTTCTTGCGCTGCACGGCGCGCGGCCATGGTCGCTTCATCAACGGCTAAGTGGATGGTGCGGTTTGGAATATCGATTTCGATACGGTCGCCATCTTCTACCAAACCAATCGCACCGCCTTCAGCAGCTTCTGGAGACACGTGGCCGATCGAAAGGCCTGATGAACCGCCAGAGAAACGGCCGTCCGTCAATAAAGCGCACTCTTTACCTAGGCCCTTCGATTTCAAGTAGCTGGTTGGATACAGCATTTCCTGCATACCTGGGCCGCCGCGCGGACCTTCGTAGCGAATTACAACCACATCACCGGCTTTAATTTCATTGCCCAAAATGGATTCAACTGCTGAGTCTTGACTTTCAAAGACACGCGCTGTGCCGTTGAATTTCAAGATTGAATCATCTACGCCGGCCGTTTTGACGATACAGCCATCCAGCGCGATGTTGCCGTAAAGCACAGCCAAACCGCCGTCTTGTGAGAAAGCATTGGCCGCATTACGGATCACGCCATTTTCACGATCACCATCTAAACGCGAATAGTAGCGGTTTTGTGAAAATGCCGTTTGCGTTGGCACGCCGCCCGGTGCAGATTTAAAGAAGTTGTACACCTCTTCATCTTCTGTACGGATGATGTCCCATTTGTCCAAGGCATCTTTCAAGGTTTTTTCATGCACGGTCGGTACGGAAGTATCCAATAAACCGGCACGGTCTAACTCACCTAAAATTGACATGATGCCGCCGGCACGGTGTACGTCTTCCATATGCACGTCTTGTTTTGCCGGTGCAACTTTACACAATACCGGCACTTTACGTGACAAACGGTCAATGTCGGCCATGGTGAAATCAACTTCAGCTTCGTGCGCTGCTGCCAATAAATGAAGCACGGTATTGGTTGAACCGCCCATTGAAACATCAAGGGTCATCGCATTTTCAAAGGCTGCTTTAGTGGCAATTGAACGCGGCAATAAGCTGTAATCGTTTTCTTCATAATGGCGTTTGGTAATTTCAACAATCAATTGGCCCGCACGCTCAAATAGTTTTTGACGGTTGGCATGCGTCGCAAGTGTCGAGCCGTTGCCTGGAAGCGATAAACCGAGTGCTTCAGTTAAGCAGTTCATTGAGTTTGCAGTAAACATGCCTGAACATGAACCGCAGGTTGGACATGCTGAACGTTCATATTCAGCCACTTCTTCATCGGTGAAGCTGTCATCGGCTGCAACAATCATGGCATCAACAAGGTCAATAGCATGCTCATTGCCGCGGATCTTCACTTTACCCGCTTCCATTGGCCCGCCCGAAACAAACACCACGGGAATGTTGAGGCGCATAGAGGCCATGAGCATCCCTGGGGTAATCTTGTCACAGTTTGAGATACACACCATGGCATCGGCGCAATGCGCATTCACCATATATTCTACAGAGTCTGCAATCAAGTCACGTGAAGGCAGTGAATACAGCATGCCGTCATGCCCCATCGCAATACCGTCATCAACCGCAATGGTATTAAACTCTTTGGCTACACCGCCTGCCTGTTCAATTTGGCGCGCGACCAATTGACCCAAGTCTTTCAAATGCACATGACCGGGAACGAATTGCGTGAATGAGTTGACCACCGCAATAATCGGCTTGCCAAAGTCTTCATCTTTCATCCCCGTCGCACGCCATAAACCGCGTGCGCCAGCCATATTTCTTCCGTGTGTCGATGTTTTTGAACGATAGTCAGGCATTATATATTTCCAACAAAGTTTGAGCTTGAAATGAATCAGACAGATTCATTTTGGCTAAATCATACTGACCATGATGTTAAATCAGTCGAATTTCACACATATCATACTACAAGCCATTGTTTTTCAAGATGACCCATTCGTTGAATAAAACGGCAGATATGAGTATAGGTGCGTCTCGACGATCTGACGACAAGAATCTTTAATGAAATCTACTATAACGCCATCACTCCAGATTCATTGCAAAACTTTCATGAATAATTTTTAAATTTTATATAAATATAATTTATTAAAAATCCAAAATTTATCAATCTTAAGTTATAGAAAAAGCTTCCGAAGAAGCTTTTGAATTAGAAATCTTATTTCTGCTTGATGAAATAAAGGCCTAAGCACTTTTTACCTTCCAGATCGCTGCATAATTCAGCCGTTTTTGCCGAAATCCATTTCAAACCTAAACGGATTTGTGCCTTGCTATTATAATCGTGCCTTAGTAAATAGAGGAAATATCTCAATTTAGTTTGATCCTAGCACTCAGTGGTATGAACAGCCGCAAGGCAAACACGGACGAAATCAAACTTATTCAGATGATCCATCCAATGCTGTCTTATGATCAAATCTCTATTTCGCCTTTCTTTGCGAATGGACACTGGCCCTTATTCAACTCTGTGGTTTAGGTTGGACAGCTCTAGATTACTCGACAATCTGTAGAAGGCAAATGCATATTAATCTTACGGTTGGCTATCAAAAAGCAGCGATGGCTTATATCTCCTCGTCGATTTTATTGGCTTGAAGTTTTTAGGTGAAAGCGAATGGAAAAGGAAAAACATTAGCCTGAATATCATCGCCAATGGCATAAACTGCATATCGGTATAGAGGCTAAAACCTTGCAAATACGGGCTGTACAGTTGACTGCGAACAATGTTAGCGATTCACAAGTCCTTGGCGATTTATTTGATCAAATTCCACCAGAAGAGCACATTAATTATGTTTATACAGATGATGCCTATAATACAAAACAATGCCGTCAGGTCATTGCGGATCGGCAGGCGCATGCGGTGATTCCGCCTAAGAAATTCGCTAAAACGAAATGAATGACTTCGAACAGTTAAACGTTTAGGCTGGGCGATATGAAAAAACTGGTCTGGGTATCATCGCCAAAGTTCGGTTGAAACCAAAATGCATTGCATAAAATTATTGGGAGATAAACTCAGTGCTGGGAACTTTCAAAACCAAGTAAATAAGATTCACGCACGTGCAGCAGTACTCAATAAATTTGCGGAGCTAGGCCGACCATGTACCTAAGTTGTCACTTAAATTTGGTGACTTAGGGAAACTCTATTTTTTAAATCTTTGTGCAACAAAGCCTTAATTAACAAATTTTGGCTGACAAAGGTTTTTTGAACCATGTTTGATATAATCAACTTTTAATTTTTTAGGCATACATGTGAAAATCGTCTTTGCGGGTACACCTGAATTTGCAGCTGAAGCACTGGCTGCGCTGATCAATACAGATCACGAAATTATCGCGGTCTATACTCAGCCTGACCGCAAAGCTGGGCGCGGACAGAAGCTGACAGCATCTGCTGTCAAGCAATTAGCCCTCGAACACAATTTGCCGGTTTATCAGCCCTTGCACTTCAAAGCATCAACTGAAGAAGGCTTGGCTGCGCAAAAAGAATTAGCTGAATTGAATGCCGATATCATGGTTGTAGCCGCCTATGGCCTGATCCTGCCTCAAGCGGTTCTGGATACGCCTAAATACGGCTGCCTGAATATTCATGGCTCATTATTGCCCCGCTGGCGAGGCGCCGCACCCATTCAGCGCGCGATTGCGGCGGGAGATGCAGAAACAGGCGTAACCATCATGAAAATGGCGGCAGGCCTGGATACTGGCGACATGATGTATAAAACCATTTGCCCAATAGACGCAACCGACACGTCAGCAAGCCTGCATGATAAATTAGCGCTTCAAGGCGCGGAGGCAATCGTTGCGGTTCTCGAATCTGAAGAAAAGCTTAAGCATTACTTGGACACCCGTGAAGTTCAAGACGAATCACTTACGGTCTATGCGCATAAATTGTCTAAAGCGGAAGCAAAAATTGACTGGTCTCTGGATGCGGTCGGCATTGACCGCAATATCCGCGCATTTAACCCATGGCCTGTAGCCTTTATTCCGCTGGACGAAAGCAATAACCTGCGTGTTTGGGATTCAATGCTGTCTGAGCAAAATGCTGCCGGAAAGGCGCCAGGTGCTATTCTCTGTTTAGACAGCCTTGGCGTTCATGTGGCTTGCGGCAACGAAAAGGCCGTTTGCCTCACCAGCCTGCAATGGCCCGGCGGTAAAGCGTTAAATCCAGTTCAAATTAATCAAACTCAAAAACTATCAGCAGGAAATACATTCGCATGAGTCAAATTCAATCGTCTGCAAAAAATTTGAATTTGCGTGCGCAAGTCGTTAAGACATTACTGGCCGTACAAAATGGGCAATCTTTAACATCCGTCTTAAACCAGCATATCAATATTGTTTCTGAACGTGACCGCGGCTTGTATCATGAGCTCAGCTTAGGCTGCTTGCGCCAATGGTATTCCTTAAAAGCCATTACCCTGCCCCTGCTCACTAAGCCTTTAGACAATGAAGCCTTAGAAAGCTGTTTATATTTAGGTTTATATCAGCTGTTATGCACGCGCATTCCTGCACATGCAGCAATTTCTGAAACCGTCAACGCGGTCAAACAATTAGGCTTTGAGCCGATGAGCGGATTGGTCAACGCCATTCTGCGCCGTGTTTCACGTGAAACAGAGGAATTTCAAACGGCCTTGGGAAATAGCCATGGCCTGCCAAGCTGGCTGTTCAAGCGCCTGAAAAAAGACTGGCCAGAACAGCTGACGGAACTCTGTCAGAATCTGAAGCAGACTGCACCGCTGACCCTGCGCGTCAATCAGCGTCAAATCAGCCGTGATGAATATCTTGAAATTTTAGATGAAGAACAGATCGGCGCGCATGCATGTGATCTTTCAGATGCCGGCATTGTCCTTGAGCAAACAGGCAATATTACCCAACTGCCGGGTTTTGAAGAGGGCGGTTTTTCAGTTCAGGACGAACATGCGCAACTGTGCGCCATGCTGCTGCCCAATCTGGATGACAAAATTGTCGTGGATGCCTGCGCTGCACCGGGCGGTAAAACCGCGCACATTTTAGAACGCTTCCAGCCTAAAAAATTGATTGCGCTGGACCATGACGCCAAGCGTTTGCTGCGTGTTTCTGAGAATTTAGAGCGTCTGGAATTAAACGCGCAGGCTGATGTCGAAATTATCACCGCAGATGCAGCCAAATGGACTGCGCCAGAACCTGTAGACTGCATTGTGCTGGATGCGCCATGTTCCGCCATTGGCGTCATGCGCCGCCACCCGGATATCCGTTTGCTGCGCCAGTCGGCCGACATTCAGCAAACTGCAGATTTGCAAAAGCAGATTTTGAATCATATGTGGGGGCAATTGAAAGTCGGCGGTACACTGCTGTATATCACATGCTCTATTTTAAAAATTGAGAATGAACAGCAGATGGTGAATTTCTTTGCCGAACATGCAGATGCCGAAGAAATTAAAATTGAAGAAAATTGGGGGCTGGCGCAAATTCACGGCCGTCAACTCTTGCCTGAGAATGGTTTTGGCGACGGTTTCTATTATTGCCGAATCCAGAAAACCGCTTAACGCTCCTTGACGCTCTTCCCCCCGCTTAAAAGCAGAAGCTGAACAGGCGCGGATTAAAAAAGCAGGCTGTAAAGCCTGCTTTTTTTGAGGATTATTATTAAAGCGTGTGCTGGTCCTTCACATCTTCCAATACATCATCCAGCTCTTCCGGGTTCTTCATTAAATGCAGAATGGACAACGCCAATCCGCCCCATAAAAACACCATGGAAATTACCATCATCACAATTGCGGAAGTATTCATCTTAACGCTCCTCACGGTCTTTCATTTGCGCCAAAATAACAGCAACCACGGCACAGAACATCACACAGCCCCAGCCAAATATCCATTGAAGGCTGGCGCTGTAATCACCATAGCCTTTCATCAGCAAATGGTAAACCGTCATGGCCAGCGTCACCAGCAGAATCAGTGACGTGATCACCGTTAAAGTGAAATCCCAGCCCTTGCCCAATTTTACCGTAGAAATGGCATTCACATGATTTTTAATTTCCAGCAGCGCCGAGCGCTTAAACCAGGCAATACAGACAATGGACAGTAAAGCGCCGCCAATAATGCCGATGTTATTGATGAAATGATCAATAATATCCACCAGCTTAATTGAGTTCACACTGGAAAACAGCGCAATAGAAACCACTGCGCTTCCGCCGCCGACAATCGTTACCGCTTTTCTACGGCCCCACTTCAGCTTATCCATCATGGCAGCAATTGGAACTTCCAAAATACTGACCATTGAGGAAATGCCCGCGACAAAAAGCGAAGTGAAGAATAAAAAGCCAAAGAGGTCTGAACCAGAACCCATGCTGGAAATAATTTTAGGGAAGGCAATAAAAGCTAAGCCAATTCCGCCGCTTACCACATCTTGAACATTTGAATTTGCGGTATAAGCCATAAAGCCCAGCGCGGCAAAAATACCGATGCCTGCTAATATTTCAGTCGATGCATTTGCAAAACCAACGATTAAGCCTGAACCGGTCAAATTGGTTTTCGGCTTTAAATAAGACGCATAAGTCACCATAATCCCGAAGCCTACAGACAGCGAGAAGAAGGTATGGCCATAGGCCGCCAGCCAGACTTTGTAATCCATCATGGCGGCCCAGTTTGGCGTAAAGAAAGCATTTAAGCCCGCTGCAGCGCCTGGCAAGCGCAATGCCTGAATGACTAATACTGTAAACAGCACAAATAATAACGGCATGAAAATTTTATTTGAAAGCTCTACGCCTTTTTTCACTCCGCCGTATAAAATCACCAGCGTCAGCGCCCAAATGCCTGCCAATGGCCAAAAGATATGGCTGACAAATCGGGGATCAAAGCCAGCTGCATCACTGGTCTGTAAATAGGTCTTAAAAAAGAAGCCTTCTGGATCGTGGCCCCACATTTGGCCAATCGAGAAATACACATAGCTGCCGGCCCAAGTCAGCACGCTGGCATAGTACAGGCCAATAATGATGCACACGCAGACTTGCCACCAGCCCAGAGTCTCGCCTCCGCGGAACAGCTTGCGGTATGCTTTTGGCGGCGAGCCGGTGCTTTTATGGCCTATCGCGTAATCTAAGAATAACAGCGGTAAGCCCGCAGTAATTAAAGCAATTAAATATGGAATTAAAAATGCGCCGCCGCCATTTTCATAGGCAACATAAGGGAAACGCCAAATGTTGCCAAGCCCTACTGCAGATCCGACGGCTGCAATAATAAAGCCCGATCGTGACGTCCAGTTTTCACGAGTATCTGTCATAAAATGTCAACCTTAGGCTTCTTTTGATGCTGCTTTTTTATCGATTATTCGCAAGCCGCAAAAGTGCCATTAAAAAAATAATTCTGTGTATTTGAACATAGCGCACCGCCTTTTGAGCGGTGTCGGCTAATTGCAAACAGGAAAATTCTGCTAAATCTTGCTTAAAGTTCTTTACAGATATTGACCTTTATATGAACTAAACAATACCGTCTTTTAAGCAAATTTTCTGTAATTTGTGGCTGAAATATTCACTTTTCATAATATATTTCTATTCATTTGAACAAATTATCAGCTTATTTTTTATACATTATTATTTATAAATAAACAAACTTTTTGGAATGCATTTGCCGCTTGCATCAATCCGTCTTTAAACCGCGCGGCTAACCGGCATTCAGCACAATATAAAACCGCTTTTTCAGCTCTTTTATATGCATCCCAAGCGTTTTTTTCACTATTCATCAAATGCCGCTCTGCATCACCCCCATTTCAGCATGTCCGTCTGCCCTTTTAGCGCATTATTCATGTGATTTCCTTCATTTTTTATAAGTAAATCACAGTCCTAACGCTTAAATAGCGTATTTTTGAGAACAAACAGGATTCAGATTTTCTTTTCGCAGGAGCACATTCAAGCTATGATGCGCGTGGAATATGGGCACTTTTCAGCCGCCTCAAACTTTTAAAATTATTTTTCATAGATGGGATGCAACATGAAAGCTTTAAAACTCCTTTGCGCGATTCTGGGCATAACGGCGCTGCATAGCGCGCATGCTGATTTTATTGGACTCAAAGGCAGCATTGATTACTGGCAATACAATGCGGATCTGAGCCATCCGCAGCACAATCCCTCTCAGTCTGAACTGGATGATGACCGCGGACTTGCTTTCTCTGCTGCCATTGAACATCCTGTACCCTTTTTGCCCAATGTCAAAATTAAGCATATTAATCTGCAGGCAGAAAGCGCAGAAAGCTTTTCTGATGTTCATCGCAACCAGCTCGATATCAATTACTCAGACTTTATTCTGTATTACGAAATATTGGACAATATTATCAACGCGGATGTAGGCGCAGGTGTGAAAAGCATTGAGGGTGATATTCGCCATAACTACACTTTCACGCAAGATATCAGTGAAACCCTGCCTATGCTGTACGCGCAAGCAGGCGTGAAATTGCCTTTGACTGGATTGAGCGCTAATGCTGAAGTCAGCGTAGCCGGATTGAATCATGAGCAAGTCACGGATGCTCAGGCTGAACTGAAATATAATTTTATTGATTCTGTTTTAGTCGATGTCGGCGCAAAAATCGGTTACCGCATTCTGGATATTCAATTGAAAAAAGATTCAGATGACGAAGCTAAACTGAAGTTTAAAGGCCCATATTTAGGCATAGAAGCCCATTTTTAAATGCATTGACATGTACGCAATCGCTTACAAGCGCTGACGAAAAGCAGTGCTATACAGCCATGCTGAATTCAAATATATTGGGATCATACAGAGACAGGATGTCTCAAAAGAGCAAAATTAAAAGAATAAAATTAAAGAAAGCAGGAAGCTTAGACCGAACAGGAGTTCAGTCGAAAACTGATACGAAAAAGCCCTTGGCAGGATACCAAGGGCTTTTTTCTTTGCAGCCCGATTCTTTTAAGAAAAAAAGGCCCCTATAACATGAGCCTTTTAATCAAGCATGAAATTAACCCAATGAGCGCTGTGCCTTTAACGCCTTTTTAGACAAAGCCGCGGCTTGAATCTCTTCAACGTCTGTTTCACTTTTACGGATAAAGAACACCGCAACAGCCGCAATCACCACAGGAATGCCAACCGCCATAAAGTTGATTTGATGCGGCAATTCTTTAGCCAACAGAATACCAATCAAAATGGGCCCGACAATTGCCCCCGTACGGCCAACTGCAGACGCCCAGCCGATTCCTGTTGAACGCACAGATAACGGATAATATTGCGCCACATAACTGTACAGCAAAATTTGTGAGCCAATGGCAGAAGCACCTGCAACAGCGACAAGGAAATAAATAACAGGCTGCGGCGAGTTGAAACCCAGCAGCGACAATGCAACCGCCCCTGCTAAACATAAGCTGATAATCACCGGCTTTAAGTGGAATCTATCCGCTAGAATACCGCCGCCGACAGTCCCGATCACTGCACCAATATTCATCGCCAGCAGAAACATTAAGCTGCTGCCCATCGAATAGCCTGCCGCCATCATCAATTTAGGCAGCCAGCTGCCTAACGCATAGAGCGTCAATAAGCACATAAAGAAGCAAAGCCAGAATAAAGCTGTACCGATACCCCGGCCTTGCTGATACAGCGCTTTAACTGTTGTTCCGCCTGGCACAGTCACTTCCGACAGTTCAAGCTGTGTATCAGCACTCAAAGGCTGCTCAGGAGAAATCTTTTTCAGAATTTGACGCGCTTCATCATGACGCTTGACCTTGACTAAAAAAGTCACTGATTCAGGCAAAAATTTCCATACAAATGGCAATAACAGCAGTGGAAAGCCCGCAATGAAGAACATAATCGGCCAGCCAAAGCTTGGGGTAAACCATGAGCCAAACAGCGCTGCCATAATCCCCCCCATGGCATAGCCGCTGAACATGGTTGTCACCAGCGTACTGCGCAGCTTTTTCGGCGCATATTCCGAAGTGAGCGCTACAAGATTAGGAAGTACACCGCCGATGCCTAAACCGGCTAGAAACCGCAAGGCGCCAAATTCAGTTGGATTCGATGCAAAGCCGCCTGCAAAAGTAAAACCGCTGAATAAAAATACGCAAATCATAATGACCTTTTTACGGCCAATCTTATCTGCCAGCGTGCCAAACAGCATCGCGCCAAACATCATACCAGCCAATGCCGTACTTGCCAGCATGCCCGCTTGAACTGTAGTCAGCCCCCAATCTTTCATCAACAGCGGCAAAGCCACGCCATTAATTGCTAAATCATAGCCATCAAATAAAATTAAAATTAAGCACCAAAGCATGATGCTTAAATGTGATTTTGTAAATTTTGCATTATCTATGGCATTATTCACATTCATTGTGTTTGCCGACATGAGACCTCACCTCCAATTGTGAGATTAATTTCGGTTTACAATGCGGTTTTGAATGGTCTTTGTCCAAAATTTCAAAGGTATCACCTCATACCTTTAAAATATAAAAATCATAATTGGTAAGAAAATGTCAGAAAAAGCTATAAAAAATAAGAATATTTATTTAATACTTAAGCGATGAACCATGGGTCTAGTTTTATTTTATATAAAAATCAATACCTTAATAATAAAGATTCAACAATCAGACAATAGATGATTTGATATAAAAATTGGCAGTTTTAATCAGATAATCTATAAAATTATGAAGGCCTAAACTTATAGCCGCATTTATCCCTCAAATGACAAAAAGAATCAGACTAAATCATAATAAAACTAAGATTAAAGATAATGCCTAGAATAAAGATATCAATATTAGGCTTCTGCACCGCATTGAAGCATGCGCGCAGGCAGCTGAACTCTATTTAAA